>NZ_JAUZVI010000008.1:0-200479 GCF_031844485.1 Nocardioides sp. AE5 | reverse complement strand
TCGGTCCACGCCTGGTCGTCCTCGGGGTCGGAGTGCTGCACGTAGACCTTGCGGATGTCGTCGGGGTCGATCCACATCACCAGCGTCGCTCCGCTGTCCATCTGCAACTCGACCTTGCCATCCCCGACGCGTGGTTCGGTGTCGGACGATTGGTCGGCGTACGCCGCGTCGTCGGGCGCCTGGGCGCTGCTGGAATAGGCGAAGGGTTCGTCGTCGGAGCACGCTGCCATGCCGGTCAGGGCAAGCAGCGCCGCCAGGATCCACGCCGGGCGGCCAGGGAGTCGATGGGCCATGGGCACCTCCTGCCCGGCTCACCCGTGGCGGAAACGTTCCGTCCCGACCGCCCCCTCGGCGCCGTCCGCCGACAGTGCAGCACGTACGCCGTGGGCCGCGGCAGCCGCACGGTCGTCAGTGAGCGCCCCCGCGCCGAGCTCCTGGAGGTAGAAGACATCGGTGGCCTGGGGCCCCAGCGTGTCCACGTGCGCCGATCGCACGGAGACCTTGAGGTCGGCCAGGGCGGCGCAGACCCGGTGCAGCACCCCGGGCCGGTCCTCGGCGCGCACCTCGAGCACCGTCGCGCTGTGCGAGGCGCCCGGACGGACCGCCACGCTGGGCTCCAGACGGGCCGGATGGTGTCCGGCCCGCGTGCGCAGCCGGGCGGCCGGATCGATCCGGCCATCGATGATCCCGAGCAGCCGTTGCCGCAGCAGGGCGGCGTCGAGGAACTGGTCGGCCACCTCCCACTGCGAGACCCCGAAGCCGTCATCGGTCCAGGCCCGCGCTGCCCGCACCGACGTCCCCTGCACGGCCAGCATCGCCGCGACATCGGCCAGCAGCCCGACCCGGTCACCGGAGACGACGGTGACCGTGGCGCCGGACTCGTGCTGGCGCACCGCGACGCTCACCTCGGCGCAGTCGTGGCGGACCTGCCACGGGATCTCCACGGCCTCCTCGCGTGGCACCGGGACCGGCGCCGCATCGGCCAGCGAAGCGCGGGTGGTCGCCACCAGGTGGCGCACCAGCCCGGCACGCCACGGGGTCCATGCCTTGGGCGAGGTGGCGCGGGCGTCTGCCTCGGTCAGGGCCAGCAACAGGTCCAGCTCTGCCTCGGAGCCCACCCCGGCACGGAGTTCGGCCACCGTGGCGGGGTCGTCGAGGTCGCGCGAGGTGGCCAGCCGGGCCAGCAACAGGTGGTGGCGGACCAGCCCGGCCACCAGGCCTGCCTCGTCGTCGCCGAACCCCATCCGCACAGCTGTCGCACACGCCACCGGCGCACCGACGCGGGCATGGTCACCTGCCTGGCCCTTGCCGATGTCGTGGAGCAGGGCCGCCACCAGGAGTACGTCGGGGCGGGCCACCTGCCGGATCAGCGAGGCCGCCTCGATGCAGGTCTCCACCGAGTGGCGGTCGACGGTGAAGCGGTGGATGGTCGAGGCGTGCGGCAGGGTGCGGATCTGCTCCCACTCGGGCAGGATCCGGTCCAGTCCCCCGACCTGCTCCAGGGTTTCCCACACGGGCAACAGTCCGCGACCGGCAGCCAGCAGCCGGACCATCACCTCCCGCGCCTGGCTGGGCCACGGCTCCGGCAGGGGGCCGCACTCACGGACCAGGCGCGCTGCGGTGGCCGGCGCCAGCAGCAGGTCCCGCTCGGCGGCCTCCGCGCAGGCCCGCAGCAGCAGGGTCGGGTCGTCCGCGGGGCGGGCGCCTCGGTCCAGCACGATCTCGTCGCGCGCGATCGCGACACCGGGTGCGACCGGGTGCAGTTCGGGGCGCCGTGGCCCGACGTTGCGGGGGCGCGCCAGTGCCCCGTCGACCCGGCGCCAGGCCAGCCGGGAGACGTGGCTGATCCGTCGTGCCGCGGTCCGGACCCGTTGCTGCGCGGCCAGCGGCGTGTCCAGCCCGAGCCCGGCAGCCAGGGGCGCCCATGCCTCCGGACCGATCCGGTCCCCCTGCCGGGCGCCAAGTCCGTGCAGCGCGTCGCGGACATCGAGCAGGTCCTGGCGGCACCGCTCCAGTTCCACGTGCGGCACGTCGACCAGCCAGGTGGCGACCAGCGCACGGAGCACGCAGGCGTCGCGCAGACCGCCCTGGGACTCCTTCAGATCGGGCACCCCGGCATGGGCCAGTTCCCCGGTGGCCAGGTGGCGCGCGGCGACCAGTTCGCGCAACTGGGGCAGCCGGGTGCGCGCATCGCGGCGCCACTGGGCCAGCACCGTGGTGCGCACCCGCAGGGCCAGGTGCGGATCCCCGGCCAGGAACCTCAGGTCGAGCAGGCCCAGGGCCACCTTCAGGTCACCCGCGGCAGCAGCGAGCACCTCGCTGGTGGAGCGGACCGCATGGTCCAGCCGGACACCCGAGTCCCAGAGCGGATACCAGACCTGGCCGGCCAGTGCCCCGGGGTCGACTCCGTCGTCATGGAGCAGCACCACGTCCAGGTCGGAGCGCGGGGCCAGTTCGCCCCTGCCATAGCCGCCGACGGCCACCAGCGCCACACCGGTCCGCGGTCCGGCCAGTCCGTCGTACGCCGTGCGGCACAGGTCGTCGGCCGCCTCGGTTCGGGCAGCGCGCTCGGCCGCAGTCATCGTTGCCTCCCGATCCCGGCCCGCCACGCCCGGACGCCCTGCGCGCCGGGGCCCGTGGGCCTCGACTCGCAGGGCGTCCTCATCGTGGCGGCCTGGTCAGAGCGCGGCTTCGTCGCGGTCACCGGTGCGGACCCGGACCACTGTCTCGACCGGGCTGATCCAGACCTTGCCGTCACCGATCCGGCCGGTGGCGGCCGCCTTCACGATGATCCCGGCCACGTCCTCGGCGGCATCGTCGTCGAGGACGATCTCGATCCGGATCTTCGGGACCAGGGCGATGTCGTACTCCGCACCCCGGTAGACCTCGGTGTGGCCCTTCTGGCGGCCATAGCCGCTGACCTCACTGACCGTCATCCCGGTGATCCCGAAGACCTCGAGGGCCTCCCGGACGTCCTCCCACTTGTGCGGCTTGACGACCGCGGTGACCAGCTTCATGCCTGTGCTCCTTCGGTGACGGGGGCCGAGGCGTCGGCCCGGTGCGCGGTGGCGCGGGTGGCGAGGACGGAGCGACGGGCTCCCGAGGCGCCGAACTCGTAGGCGGTCTCGCCGTGCTCGACCCGGTCGATGCCGCTGACCTCGTCGTCCTCGTCGATCCTCCAGCCGAGGGTGTACTTGATGGCCAGGCCCAGGGCCAGGGTCAGCACGGCCGTCCAGATGATCGCGAAGGCGACGATGGCGATCTGGACCACGAGCAGCTTCGGGCCGTCGCCGTAGAGGAGGCCGCCGCTGGTCGCGATGAAGCCCAGTGCCACCGTCCCGACCAGGCCGCCGACCAGGTGGACGCCGACCACATCGAGCGAGTCGTCGTACCCGAAGCGGTGCTTGAGGCCCACCGCCATGGCGCACAGCGCACCGGCCACCAGGCCGAGGGCGATCGCGCCGACCGGGCTGACGTCGCCGGCAGCCGGGGTGATCGCCACCAGTCCGGCCACGATGCCGGAGGCGGCACCCAGCGAGGTGGGCTCGCCGTCGCGGATCTTCTCCACGATCAACCAGCCGAGGATCGCAGCAGCCGTGCAGGTGGTGGTGTTGACCCAGGCCAGGCCGGCGCCACCGTCGGCGGCGTACGCCGATCCACCGTTGAAGCCGAACCAGCCGAACCAGAGCAGGCCGGCACCGAGCATCACGAATGGCAGGTTGTGCGGGCGCATCGGCTCCTTGCCGAATCCCTTGCGGGCACCGATCAGCAGGACCAGGACCAGCGCAGCAACACCGGCGTTGATGTGGACCACGGTGCCGCCGGCGAAGTCGATCGGCGCGACCTGGGCAACCGCCTCGGCGCCGTCACCGATGGTGCCGAAGATCTTCGCGGCCAGGCCGTCCGGGCCGTCGCCGAGGAAGCCGCCGCCCCAGACCATGTGGGCCAGCGGGAAGTAGCACAGCGTCGCCCAGATCCCGGTGAAGACCATCCAGGTGGAGAACTTGACCCGGTCGGCGATGGCGCCGCTGATCAGGGCCACGGTGATGATCGCGAAGGTGACCTGGAAGCCGACGTCGACGACGACCGGCAGGCCACCGGAGATGATGTAGTCGCCGTTGCCGTCCAGGATCGTGCCCTGCAGGCCGAACTGGTCGAACGGGTTGCCGAAGAACCCGCCCACGCTCTCGCCGTAGGACATCGACCAGCCCCACAGGACGTAGACGACGCCGATGGAGCCCATCGCTCCGAACGACATCATCATCATGTTGAGGACGGACTTCGCGCGGACCATGCCGCCGTAGAAGAAGGCCAGTCCGGGAGTCATCAGCAGCACCAGCGACGCTGATGTCAGCATCCACGCCGTGATGCCGGGGTCGAGTACGTCTTCCATGCTCAGAACCTCGTTGTGTCTCGGGAAGGGGCCGCCCGGCTCCTGACCGCGCTGTCAGGATCGGTGCCCCGGTGGGAGACACACTGCTGTCACGAGATTTCGCCGCGCGTGCTCATGTGTTGCGCGCGGGAAACGGATCGCGGGGTTCTGTTACGCCTGTGTTTCGCTCGGTCCGGACTCAGCCCGGCCTCAGCCCAGCAAGGCGTCGACGAATGCCTCGGGCTGGAACGGCGCCAGGTCGTCGGCGCCCTCGCCGAGGCCGACCAGCTTGACCGGGACGCCGAGTTCGCGCTGTACGGCGACCACGATGCCGCCCTTGGCCGAGCCGTCGAGCTTGGTGAGCACGATGCCGGTGACGTTGACGATCTCCGAGAAGACGCGCGCCTGGATCATCCCGTTCTGGCCGGTGGTGGCGTCCAGGACCAGCAGCACCTCGGTGACCGGGGCCTGCTTCTCGATGACGCGCTTCACCTTGCCTAGTTCGTCCATCAGGCCGGCCTTGTTCTGCAGGCGGCCGGCCGTGTCGACCAGGACCACGTCCGCGCCGTCCTCGGTCCCTTTCTTGACGGCCTCGAAGGCGACGCTGGCCGGGTCGGACCCCTCGGGCCCCTTGACCACGGGGACGCCGACGCGCTCGCCCCAGGTGGCCAGTTGCTCCACGGCCGCGGCACGGAAGGTGTCGGCCGCACCGAGCACCACCGTGCGCTCGTCGGCGACCAGGATCCGGGAGATCTTGCCCACCGTGGTGGTCTTGCCGGCACCGTTGACGCCCACCACCAGGACCACGCCCGGCTTGCCGTCCTCGCCACTGATCTGGAGGCGGCGGTCCATCTCCGGGTCGACCAGGTTGATCAGTTCTTCCCGCAGTACGTCGCGCGGGGTGCCGGCTTCGTTGCCCTCGACCCGGAGTCGGGTCCGGAGCTTCTCGACGAGTTCCTGGGTCGGGGCCACGCCGATGTCGGCGGTGAGCAGGGTGTCCTCGATGTCCTCCCAGGTGTCCTCGTCGAGGCGGTCGCGGGAGAGCAGTGCGAGCAGGCCCTTGCCCAGGCTGCCCTGGGAGCGGGCCAGGCGCTGGCGCAGGCGGACCAGCCGACTGGCGGTGCCCTCCGGACGCTCGATCGTCGGCGTGGGCTCGGCAACGGGTTCCTCAACCGGCGGCGCAGCAGGGGGTTCCTCGGTGGAGACCTCCGGCGGCGCACTCGGGGCCGGATCCTCGGAGGGCCGCTTGCGGCCGATGCCGGCAACCAGGCCAGCGATGGCGAGGACGCCGACGACAGCGATCGCGATGATCAGGTAGAGCCAGTCACCCAGGAAATCCATGGGTCGAATCCAACCAGAGGGTTCAGCGGCGGTCGATGGTGGGGACTGCGTCCACCGTCTTCTTCATCGCCTCGCCCACCCACGGGACACCGGGGATCTCCTCGCCGCGGTGCGGGAAGGCGGCGTACACGACGACAGCGCCGGACAGCACCAGGATCGCGAGCATCGACAAGGCAATGGCGAGCATGAGGTTCACCCCGAGGTGTTCAGATTGGCAAGCGGACCTTGCCAATCTGGCACAGTCATCGCGCCAACCCAAGCCGTGGTCACTCGCTCCCGCGGGGACGCGTGGTCGATCTCACGCGGGCCGGTGGCCGGTTCAGGGGCGCAGCAGCGGCTCCACCGCAGCCCGGATCACGTCCGGCATCGGCACCACCGGGCGGTTGCCGGCGCCGTGCGCATTGTCGACGTACACATGGACGAAGCGGCCCTCGGCGGCCGCCACGTCGGACTCCCCCTGGAAGAGGCCGATCCGGTAGACGATCGAGGACGTGCCGACCTTGTCGACCACCAGCCCCATCTCGATCGGCTCCGGGAAGCCGATCTCGCGGAAATAGCGGCACGACGTCTCGGCGACAACACCGATCTGCGGCAGCAGCCGCACGTTTGTGCCGGTGGCCTCGAACAGGTGCGCGTTGACCGCGGTGTCGAAGAGCTCGTAGTAGGTCGCGTTGTTGAGGTGCCCATAGGCGTCGTCGTCGCGCCAGCGGGTGGTCACGGTGCGCCAGGCAACGTAGTCGTCACGGGTCGGCAGAGGGGGGCGTTCGCTCACCCTGCCAGCTTAGTTCGTCGCCCCGCTGGCACTGTGCACCGGATCGCAGTCACCAGGTGACTGGGATCCGGTGCACTATCCGGCGCGACGCACCTGGACGACGGCGCACCGGGGACACGGATGCACCGTTCCCCGCCATCCACGCGCTTGGAGGAGCCGACCGACCTTCTCCGCAGTCACACAGCTTCGGACGTGCGCCTGTCCCCAGCCGAGCCGCACCGTCGCGCGGTGGCCAAGTGCGGTGTCCAGGTCGCGCTCCATGTCGTGGTCCCGGGTCTCGGCACTGTCATGGAAGAGGCGTCCGTCGAGTTCGACGACCAGGCCGAAATCGTCATACTCGACGTCCCGGTAGACCGGCCCCTTGAGGGAATCCCGGACTTGTCGGCGAGCGCTCGGCAACCCGTGCGCGCGCTCCACCCGGTCCAGATAGCTGTGCTCCAGCGCGGAACACGTCCCGGCCGCGACATCACCGAGCACGTCGACCATCAGCTTGCGGCGCCCGATCCTGGCCCGCCCGGCGAGCGCCTCGAGCATGCGTGGGGCGGTCGTACGCCGTGCCTGGACGACCCCGGCCAGCACCGCAATCGCGTCCAGGTCCCCCGCTGCGGCGGCCGCAACGTCGAGCGCTGCTTCCTCCACCCGAATCCGCGGCGGCGCGGTGTGCAGCAGCGCCTTGCTGTCGAACCCCGCCATCTGGTGCACCACGATTCCGGAACGACGAGTGACCGTGCGGGAGCGATCGACGGCGACATGGACCGGCCCACCGGCGGAGCGGTCCCGCCGCCCAGGACCGTCCACCGCGCGCAGTGCCGAATCGTGGCTCAGCGCTGCCGGTTCATGCAGGAGCACCGCCGCCCACGCCTGCTGCAGCCAGGTCAGCGGACCGGTGTGGTCGACGTACACGCCGTCATGGACGAGCGACAGGTCACGGCGTCGCACCAACCTGCGGATGTCGTTGTCGCTCCGGCCCGCGGCCAGGACCTGCCGTCGCGAGACGACGCCGGCCTGGCGTTCCTGCACTCCCCAGAGATCCATGCCGACACCGTGCAGCGGTCGGTCATGCGTCGCAACCCACCCTGGGCCACCCTGTGGAGGGGAGCGTGAAATCAGTGCACCGGATTGCAGTCACCAGGTGACTGCAATCCGGTGCACTGTCACACGCGAGCCGCTCAAGCGGGTTCGGTCTCCCGGAGCCGCTGGCTGATCACCGCGGAGACGCCGTCGCCGCGCATGGTGACGCCGTACAGCGCGTCCCCGACCTCCATGGTCCGCTTCTGGTGGGTGATCACCAGCAGTTGCGAGTGCGCCCGGAGCTCTTCGTAGATCTCCAGCAGCCGGCCGAGGTTGGTGTCGTCGAGCGCCGCCTCCACCTCGTCGAGGATGTAGAACGGCGAGGGCCGGGCCTTGAAGAGCGAGACCAGGAAGGCCACCGCGACCAGGGAACGCTCCCCACCCGAGAGCAGGGAGAGGCGCTTCACCTTCTTGCCGGCCGGGCGTGCCTCCACCTCGATGCCGGTGTTGAGCATGTCGCCCGGGTCGGTCAGCACGAGCTTGCCCTCGCCGCCGGGGAAGAGCCGGGCGAAGACGTGGTCGAAGGCGACCCGTACGTCCTCCCATGCCTCGGTGAAGACCTGCTCCACCCGCTGGTCGACCTCGCGGACGATGTCGAGGAGGTCGCGCCGGGTCTTCTTCAGGTCTTCGAGTTGCTCGGTGAGGAACTTGTGCCGCTCCTCCATCGCGGAGAACTCCTCCAGCGCCAGCGGGTTGACCTTGCCGAGCATGGAGAGCGCCCGCTCGGCGGCGCGGAGCCGCTTGGCCTGCTCCTCGCGGACGAACGGCACCGGCTCGGGAGCCTCCTCACCCTCGGGCACCTCGCCGAAGAACGGCACCAGCACCTCGGGTCCGTATTCGGCGACCAGCACCTCGGGGTCGGTGCCGAGCTCGTCCACGGCACGTTCCTCGAGCTGTTCGATCCGCATCCGCTGCTGGGTGCGGGCCATCTCGTCGCGGTGCACGGTGTTGACCAGTTCGTCGTGCTCGCGGGCCAGGTCGCGGAGCCGGGCACGGATCTCCATCAGCGCCTGCTCGCGCATCGCCCGCGACTCCTCGATCTCGGTCCGCGCCCGCGCGGCCAGCTCGGTGGAGGTGTTGAGGTGTTCCAGGACGACGGCGGCCCCGGCCACCACGGCCTCGGCGGCCTTGCCCTCGCGGATCATCCGCTCGCGCCGTTCGCGTGCCTTCGCCCGGGCCTCGCGCTCCTGGCGGGCGGCGCGCAGCAGGCCGTCAGCGCGACCGTGCAGGGCCCGCGCCCGCTCCTCGGAGGTGCGCAGCGCCAGCCGTGCGTCCATCTCTGCCTGGCGAGCCGCCCGGGCCGCCTCGACGAGTCCCTCACGGACGCTGGTGTCGGGCTCCTCCTCGGGAGCCTCCTCGGCCGAGGCCAACCGCGCCTCGAGGTCGGCCAGACCGGCCAGGTCCTTCTCGCGGGCCTCGTTCGCGGCCACGATCGCGCGCTCCAGCCGCTCCGCCTCGCCCCGCGCCGAGCGCGCCTGGGAGCCGTGCTGCCCCAGTTCCTCCGCGACCGCGGCCAGCGTGGCATCCGACTCGTGCAGCTTGGCCAGGGCCACGTCGACGCGCTTGTGTGCCTCGAGACGCTCGGCCTCCATCCGGGAGATCTCGAAGCCGAGTCGCTCCCCGGCGGCGGTCGCCTCCTCCAGCGCCCGGCCGGCCTCCTCGACGGCGGCCTGGATCTCAATCAGGGACTGGCTCGCCGACGAGCCACCCGAGGCGAAGTGGGCGCCGAGCTGGTCACCGTCACGGGTCACCGCGGTCACGTCGGGCAGTTCGGCGACCAGTGCCTTGGCCGCGGCCAGGTCATCGACCACGGCGACCTTGAAGAGGAGCCGGGTCAGCGCCGGGCGCAACTCGTCGGGGCACTCCACCGCGTCCACGGCGTACGTCGCATCGCCGGGCAGGCCGGGCCAGTCCCGGTCGGCCTCGGGTCCGCCACCGAGCAGCAGGCCGGCGCGTCCGAGGTCGGCGGACTTGAGGTGGTCGATGGCACCGATCGCGGCATCGGGGCCGGTGACCGCGATCGCGTCCGCGGCCCGGCCGAGGGCTCCGGCGACGGCGGCCTCGAAGCCGTTGCGGACCGACAGCAGGGCCGCCACCGATCCGAGCAGGCCGGAGACCTCACCGGTGGCGGCGAGCAGTGCGCCGGCCCCGTCCTTGCGGTCCAGGCCCATCTGCAGCGCGTCGCGCCGGGCGTTCAGGGCGCTGCGGTCGCGGTCGGCCTGGGTCATCTCCTCGCGGGCCTTGGCCAGGCGCTCCTCGACGTCGTCGAGTTGGGCGACGGCTGCCTCGTGCTCGGCGTCCAGGCCCTCCTCACCGGCATCCAGGCCGGCCACCTTGGTCTCCAGTGCGGTGAAGTCGCGCTGGGCGCGGTCGGCCCGGGCCACGGCGTCCTCGCGGGCCTGGGTGAGCCGGCCGATCTCGTCGTCGGCCGCGGCGGCGCGCGACTTGAGCGCGTTGACCTGTCCGTGCAGCCGGGCCAGGCCCTCGCGGCGGTCCGCTGCTGCGCGCTGCAGCCCGGCCACGCGGCGCTCCTCCTCCGCGGCGGCGTCCTCGGCCGCCTTGCGGGCGGTGACCGCTTCGCTCATCGCGGCGCGCTGGCCCTCGAGTTCGACCTCGATCTGCTGCTCCTGCTCGGCGACCCGGGCCGCCTCGGCCTCCAGTTGCTCCGGGTCACGGCCGCCCTGCTGCTCGGGGGCGTCGCCCGCCGCGCTGGCGTTGCGGACCCGCTCCGCGGCCAGTGACTGGGTGCCGCGGATCCGCTCGCGCAGGCCGGAGAGCGCGAACCAGGTCTCCTGGGCCTGGGACAGGGCGGGCAGGTCCTCGCGCAACGCGGCCTCGACGGAGGACTCCTGGTCGCGGCTGGCCTGCAGGTCCGCCTCGAGCTGGGCCCGACGGGCGACCAGCACCGACTCATCGGCCATCTCCTGCTCGAGCGCGGTGCGCGCGGTGACCAGGTCGTCGGCGAGCAGCCGGGACCGGGCGTCGCGGACGTCGGCCTGGACGGTTGCGGCCTTGCGGGCAACCTCGGCCTGGCGCCCCAGCGGCTTGAGTTGGCGGCGGATCTCGCTGAGCAGGTCCGAAAGACGGTTCAGGTTGCCCTCGGTGGAGTCCAGCTTGCGCAGCGCCTTCTCCTTGCGCTTGCGGTGCTTGAGGACCCCGGCGGCCTCCTCGATGAACCCGCGGCGGTCCTCGGGAGTGGCGTGCAGGATCTGGTCCAGCTGGCCCTGGCCGACGATGACGTGCATCTCCCGGCCGATGCCGGAGTCGGAGAGGAGTTCCTGTACGTCGAGCAGGCGACAGGTGTTGCCGTTGATCGCGTATTCGGAGCCGCCGTTGCGGAACATGGTCCGGCTGATGGTGACCTCGGCGTACTCGATGGGCAGCGCCCCGTCGGCGTTGTCGATGGTCAGCTGCACCTCGGCGCGTCCGAGCGGCGGGCGGCCCGACGTACCGGCGAAGATGACGTCCTCCATCTTGCCGCCGCGCAGGGACTTGGCACCCTGCTCCCCCATCACCCAGGCCAGCGCGTCGACGACGTTCGACTTGCCCGAGCCGTTGGGCCCGACGATGCAGGTGATGCCGGGCTCGAGTTGCAGCGTGGTCGAGGACGCGAAGGACTTGAAGCCCTTGAGCGTGAGGCTCTTGAGATACAAGGTGGCTCCTCGCGACGACGGTCAGGCAGCGTTGGGGGCTGAACGACGAATCATTGCAGCAGCGCCGTGGGGAAGATCAGCACCGCCGAGGTTACACGGCCTCGCTGTCCGCATGCGCGATGTGCGGCATCTGGCGCCAGACCAGTGCGACCATCACCGCGGAGCCGACGAACCCGAACCAGAACGGTGCCGTGATCCCCCACGCGCCGGCGATCACCCCGCCCAGCGCAGTGCCCAGAACCATCGAACCGAAGACGCCGACCAGGTAGACGCTGCCCACCCGCCCCTGGAACTCACTCGGCACGGCCCGCATCCGCACCGTGCGCGAGGTGGTGCCCCAGATGAAGGCATGGGCACCGAAGACGAAGAGGATCACCAGGGCAAGGGCGCCGGAGCGGTTCACTGCCAGGGCGAGATGGGTGAAGGTCTCGACGAGCAGTCCGACCCGCATGATGTCGCCGAGTGAGAAGCGCCGTTCCAGCCAGCCATAGCAACCGATGCCGAGCAGTCCGCCGACGGCACTGGCGGTGGTGAGCAGCCCGAAGCCGACCTCGCCCATGCCCAGCGTCTTCACCGCATAGAGCACCAGCACCGACCAGGCCGCGCCGAAGGTGATGTTGAAGGCGACGATGGTCAGGGTCAGGGTGCGTACGGCGGGGTGGTGCCAGGTCCAGCGCAGGCCCTCGCTGATGTCGTCGCGCACCCGGGTGCGGGCCCGGGGCGTGGACGCCGCTGGCAGGCGCATGCGGGAGATCAGCGTCGCCGCGAAGAGCACGCAGACCGCCTCGGCCGCGAATGGCCACGCCATGCCGAGGGCGAAGAGGGCGGCGCCGAGCGGCGGTCCCAGCATCTGGTTGATGGTGATGAACCCGGCCATCATCCGGGCGTTGGCCACGCCCAGATCCCGCTTCTCCACCACCATCGGCAGCAATGCCTGCGAACTGGTGTCGGCGAACACCTCCGCGGTGCCGAAGCAGAAGAGGGCGACCAGGACGACGCCGATGCTGACCGCACCGGTGGCGATGGTGACGACCAGGATGGCCAGGACGGTCGCCCGGGCGAGGCTGACCACGACCACCAGGAGGCGCCGGTCGAGGCGATCCGCGATCGCGCCGGCGTACAGGCCGAAGAGCAGCCAGGGCAGCCGCTGGACCAGGACGCCCATGGCGACCAGGAACGGGTCGTGGGTCTGGGAGGCGACCAGGAGTGGCCCGGCGGCCAGGGCGATGCCGTCGCCGATCTGGCTGGCCCAACTGGAACCGATGAGCCATCGGAAGTTGGTGCCCAGCCGTGCCGGGACGACTGCTTCGACGATGCGACTCACAACATCAGGACGCCATCGCTGGCGGTCAACGCCCCTGGCGTGACCGCTGCGTACAGCCGACGATCAGGCCGGCTGCATCTCCTCGACCGGTTCGAGGAGTTCTGCCGAGCGGGCGGCGAGGAGCGCATCGTTCTCCTCGCTCAGGCGGGTCACCAGGGCCTCGAGATCGGCGACCCGCTCGCGCAGGTCACGGTTCTCGCGAGCGAGTCGCTCGACGGGGAGTCGAGTGGTGTACCGCGGGTCGCTGCTCATGTAGCCGAGGAGCGCCTTGGCCATGCATAGCCTCCGAAGAAAAGTGTGGTGTGCGGGCATTCAGCCCGCCTTCAAGAGTCCCACCGGGCCGGCTTCAGGTCAAACCGGCGAGGGCTCAGGGGTTGCGGCGCTTGCGCGGGACGGGTTGGCAGGTCGGGCAGAAGTACGACGAGCGGTTCATGAAGGCGACCCGGCGGATCGGGGTGCCACAGGCGTGGCATGCCTCCCCCTCGCGGCCATAGGCGTTCAGCGACCGGTCGAAGTAGCCGCTCTCCCCGTTCACGTTCACATACAGCGCATCGAACGAGGTGCCGCCCTGGTCCAGCGCCTGGCGCATCACGTCAGCCGCATGCCCGGCCAGTTCGCGCACCTGCTTGCCGGTGAGTCGGTCACCGGGCCGCTCGCCGTGGATCCGGGCCCGCCACAGCGCCTCGTCGGCATAGATGTTGCCGACACCGCTGACCAAGGACTGATCGAGCAGCAGTCGCTTGATCGCCGAGGTGCGCTTGCGGACCCGGCGTACGAAGTCGTCCAGGTCGAACTCCGGGTCCAGCAGGTCGCGAGCGATGTGGGCAATCTCGGGCGGCAGGTCGGCGCCGCCCAGCGAGGTGGCCAGGCCACCGAACATCCGCTGGTCGACGAAGCGCAGTTCCTGGGCGCCACCGTCCGGGCCGGCCAGGCGCAGGCGGACGCGCAGGTGTCGCTCGTCTGGGCGACCGGGTGCCTGGACCAGCATCTGGCCGCTCATCCCGAGGTGGGCAAGGATCGCGTCGCCGGAGTCCAACGGGAGCCACAGGTACTTGCCGCGGCGCCGGGCGGCGGTGATGGTGCGGCCGGTGAGGGAGGCGATGAAGCCGGTCGGGCCGCCGGGGTCACGGCGTACGGGCCGGGTGTGCAGCACGTCGACGGCCTGGATCGTGCGCCCGACCGCGTGGGCATCCAGCCCGCGGCGGACCACCTCGACCTCGGGCAGTTCAGGCATCGGGCTGGCTGAACGCGGCCTTGATCTCGCCGTACGCCGTCTCTGCGGCCTGCTGCTCGGCTTCCTTCTTGGAACGGCCGACGCCGTGGCCATAGGTGCCGTCCCCGACCCGCACCTGGGCGGTGAACGACTTCATGTGGTCGGGACCGGACCCCTCGATGAGGTATTCCGGGACGCCCAGCGAATGCTCGGCGGAGAGTTCCTGCAGCGAGGTCTTCCAGTCCAGCCCGGCACCGAGCCCGGCGGCAGCCTCCATCAGCGGATCGAAGAGCAGGTGCACCACCGGTACGGCGTTCTCGAAGCCGCCGGAGATGTAGATCGCACCGATCACTGCCTCGACGGTGTCGGAGAGGATCGATGCCTTGTCGCGCCCGCCCGTGGTCTCCTCGCCGCGACCGAGCTTGATGTGCTCGCCCAGGCCGATGGTCCGGGCCACGTCGGCCAGGGCACGGGCGTTGACCACGGCAGCACGCAACTTGGCCAACCGCCCCTCGGAGAGGTCCGGGTGGGTGCGGAAGAGATGCTCGGTGACCACCACGCCGAGCACGGAGTCGCCGAGGAACTCCAGTCGCTCGTTGGTCGGCAGGCCGCCGTTCTCGTAGGCGAAGGAGCGGTGGGTCAGGGCACGGTCGAGCAACCCGGGCTCGAGGACCGGATCACCGAGTGCGGCACGCAGCTCGGTGTAGTCGCTCGTCTCGCCCGGGTCGTGCTCCGTCTCCGGACCCACCGGCGATTCGCTGGACTCGCGGGGGTTCAGAGAACCTGGCGGCGGGCCGCCTTGGCGCCGTACTGGCCGCACTCACCGCAGGCGCGGTGGGGCAGGTGCTTGGCGCCGCAGGCCGGGTTGGTGCACGTCACGAGGGTCGGCGCAACGGCCTTCCACTGCGAGCGACGGTGACGCGTGTTGCTGCGCGACATCTTCCGCTTCGGGACTGCCACTGTTCTCTCCTCAGGTTCGCGGCCGGCCGGTTGGCCTGCCGATTCAGTCTGTCTGGTCTTCCTTCAGTGCTGCCAGTCCGGCCCATCGGGGGTCGACCGGCGCCTCGTGTGAGTGGTCCGGATCGTCCGCCAGCCGCGCACCGCACTCGGTGCACAACCCGGGACAGTCCTCGCTGCACAAGGGCTGGAACGGCAGTGCCAGCACCACCGCATCCCGCAACACCGGCTCCAGGTCGATCAGGTCGCCCTCGAGCCTGCTGACATCGCTCTCCTCGTCGTCGGCCTCGTCATGGGACGCGTCGTCATAGACGAAGAGTTCCTGGAACCGGGTCTCGATCTCGTCCGAGATCGGCTCCAGGCATCTCACGCACTCCCCCTCCAGAGCGGCCTGGGCCACTCCGGTGACGAGGACGCCCTCCATGACCGCTTCCAGCCGCAGGTCGAGTTGCACCTGCGAGCCTTCACGGACACCGAGGACCTCGATGCCAAGATCTGCCGGCGCCGGGACCTGGTCGGTGAACTCTCGCTGGGACCCCGGGCGGCGGCCGAGCTCGCGTGTGTCGAGCACGAGCGGCGCCCTCGGGTCCAGCTGCGAAGTGTTCACGTTTCCCTGTCCAGCCACAACAAATCGACCCAAGGCTACCCGGCATCCGGCCTGGGCAGCAAAACGCCCTCGCCGGAATCCCGACGCGCTGCGCTCCGCTTGCCCCCGGGGCCGAATCCGGAGTCGGTCGGGACGTCGCTGAACATGTCCGCTGCGTCCTCGTCGTCGTTGAAGGCACTGCGCCCGGACAGGTTCGCGATGCCGCGCCTGACCTCGACCAGGGTCCGGTCCAGGGCGTGCTCGAAGTTGGCGAACCGCTGCTCGATGTAGCCGTCCGCGTCGCGGCGCAACTGCTCCGACTCCCGCTCCGCCTCGGCGCGCATCTCCTCCGCCTTGCGGGTGGCCAGGCGGAAGACCTCGGTGTCGGAGACGAGCCCGTCGCGCTCCAGCCCCGCCAGGCGCACGATCTCGCGGGCCTCGGCCTGGGCGTCGGCTATCACCCGGTCACGCTCGGCCAGCACCGCAGCGGCCTCCTGGGTGGCCACGGCCAGGCCCTCGGTGATCCGGTCGATGGCGGCCAGCACCTCGGCGCGGTTGACCACCGCGGAGGCGGACATCGGCATCGCCCGGGCGGCGACGATGCTCTCCCGCAGCGCTGCCAGTTCGGCCTGGACGTCGCTCACTGCTCCCCCTTGCGACGATTCTCCTCAAGGCGCTCCACCAGCCGGGTCCGCACGAAGTCGGGGACCAGCCCGGAGACGTCGCCGCCGAAGGCGGCCACCTCCTTGACCAGGCTGGAGGCCAGGAACGAATACTCGGGGCTGGTCGGCACGAAGACGGTCTCGACGTCGGCCAGGCTGGAGTTCATCTGCGCCATCTGCAGTTCGTAGTCGAAGTCACTCACCGCGCGCAGGCCCTTGACGATCGCGTGCACGTCGTGCTCCTGGCAGTAGGTGGTGAGGAGCCCGGAGAAGCCGTCGACCTTCACGTTGGGGAACTCGCGGCACGCCTCGTTGAGCATGTCCATCCGCTCCTCGGCGGTGAAGAGCCGGTTCTTGGACTTGTTGACGCCGACCGCCACGACGACCTCGTCAAAGAGGTACGACGCCCGGGCCACGATGTCCACGTGTCCGTTGGTGACCGGGTCGAACGACCCTGGACAAACCGCTCTGCGCACTCCGACTCCTATTCCCTCGCGTCCCCGTCGGACGGGGTCCCGTGATCCTGTGCAGATGCTCGCGCCGCGCGACCATATCCCAGCAGCGTCTCGCCATACTTCTTCTCGCGCCACTCCTCGATGCCGGCGGGCCAGGTGAACCGTTCCCCGCGGGAGGCCCGTTCAACCACGACGAGGGCACCTTCGGCCAGCCATCCGTTCTGCACCAGATTGCCCAGAATTCCTTCCACTTCGGCGTTGGTGACCGGGTAGGGCGGATCGAGGAAGACCACGTCGTACGGCGCCCGCGGCACCCGGAGCAGGAACTGTTCGACCGTGGCAGAAATCACCTCGGCCCGGTTCAGTCCGACCTTGCGGACGTTGGCCGCGACCAGGGTCGCCGTACGCCGGTCCGACTCGACCAGGGTGACCACGCCGGCGCCGCGGGAACGTGCCTCGATGCCGACCGCCCCGGAGCCGGCGTACAGGTCGAGGAAGCGGAGGCCCTCGAGCGAACCGCACCACGACTCGATCGCCGAGAAGAGTGCCTCGCGCACCCGGTCGGTGGTCGGCCGGGTGTGCACGCCGCGCGGCGCGGCGATCCGCTGGCCGCCGACGGTGCCGCCGATGATCCGGGTCACGAGCGCTCCATGAAGTCACTGTGTCCGGCATCGTCGAGTTCGTCCACCCTGGCTGCCAGTTCCGGGTGCCTGGCCAGCATCGGGTCATTGGCCAGCAGGTGCTCGGCGGCCTCGCGCGCGGTGGAGATCAGCGTGGCGTCGCGGAGCACCCGCAGGTGTTGCAGGCTGGAGCGCCAGCCGGACTGGCCGGCCCCGAGTACGTCGCCCTCGTGGCGCTGGCGCAGGTCCACCTCGGCCAGGGCGAACCCGTCGTTGCTGGCGGCCACGGCGTCGAGGCGCTCGCGGGCCGGGGTGCCGGCCGGGCTGTTGGTGACCAGCAGGCAGAGCCCGGGCAGCCCGCCACGGCCCACCCGGCCTCGCAACTGGTGCAACTGGGAGACGCCGAAGCGGTCCGCGTCCAGCAGCACCATCGTGGTCGCGTTGGCCACGTCGACACCGACCTCGATCACGGTGGTGGAGACCAGGACGTCGATCTCGCCGGCCGCGAAGGCGCGCATCGTGCCGTCCTTCTCCTCGGCGGGCAGGCGACCGTGCAGTTGCTCCACCCGCAGGCCGGACAACGGCCCCTCGGCGAGCATCGGGGCCAGTTCCTCGACGGCGGCCAGGCTGGCACCCTTCGGGTCGGCGACCGGGTCGCCGTTGGCGTCCAGGTCGCGCTGGTCGACCTGGCCGTCCTCCGGGTCGTCACCGGTGATGCGGGGACACACGACGTACACCTGGTGGCCCTTGTCGACCTCTTCGCGCACCCGCTCCCAGACCCGCGACAGCCACGCCGGGTGCTCACGCAGGGCGACCACGTTGGTCTGGATCGGGGCACGGCCCGCAGGGAGTTCGCGGAGGGTGGAGACCTCCAGGTCGCCGAAGACGGTCATCGCCACGGTGCGCGGGATCGGGGTCGCGGTCATCACCAGCACGTGTGGGGGTGCCTGCGACTTGGCCGCGAGCGCCGCGCGCTGCTCGACGCCGAAGCGGTGCTGTTCGTCCACCACGACCAGGCCCAGGTCGTTGAAGGTGACGTTCTCCTCGAGCAGGGCGTGGGTGCCGATCACGATGCCGGCCTCGCCGCTGGCCATCCGCAGCAGCGCCTCGCGCCGCGCGGCCTTGCCCATCGAGCCGGTGAGCAGTTCCACGACGGTGGCCTCCTCGGCACCGCCCAGCATCCCGCCGGCGGCCAGGTCACCCAGCATCGCGGTGATCGAGCGGTGGTGCTGCTGGGCGAGCACTTCGGTCGGTGCCAGCAGCACCGCCTGGCCGCCGGAGTCGACCACCTGGAGCATGGCGCGCAGGGCGACCAGGGTCTTGCCGGAACCGACCTCCCCCTGCAGCAGGCGGTTCATCGGGACCGTGCTGGCCAGTTCGGCGCTCAGGACCTCACCGATCTCGACCTGTCCGTCGGTCAGCGTGAACGGGAGCCGCGCCTCGAACGCCGCCTGCAGGCCTCCCCCGCCCTCGCGGGCAACGGTGCCCCGGGAGCGGTGTGCGACCCGCCGTCGCGCCATCACCACCTGGGTGACCAGCGCCTCCTCGAAGCGGAACCGCTTGTGTGCCGCGCCGAGCTGGCGATGGTCGTCGGGCGCATGCATCCAGCGCAGGGCAGTGTGGATGTCGACGATGCCGTAGCGCTCGCGCAGTGCCTCGTCCAGGGGGTCGGGCACTTCGTCGACCACGGTCAGCGCGAAGGCGACCACCCGCTGGATGTCCCACGTCTCCACCTTGCCGGTGGTGCGATAGATCGGGAAGAGGCCCTTGACCTGCTCGGCCATCGCCCGTGCCGACTCCGCGGCCGTGTCCGTGGGGTCGTCGGAGAGCTTGACCATCTGCGGATGGGCCAGTTGCCACTTGCCGTTGAACGTGCCCAGCTTCCCGGTGAAGACGCCCTTGGTGCCGGGCTCGAGGCGCGCGACGTGCCACTCGGCGACCTTCTGGTTCTTCGCGAACAGGGTCAGCCGCAGCGGCGGTCCACTGGCGCGGATCACGGCATCGACGCGATAGGCGGTGCGGCCGTTGCGCCGGTCGCGATATCTCGCGACCTCGCTGGAGAGGACGTCGGCGACCACGATGACCGGTTGGCCCTCCTCGAGGGAGCCCATCTCGGTCAGCTCGCCGGTCTCCAGGTAGGTGCGCGGGAAGTGCCACAGCAGGTCGCCGACGGTGCGCACGCCCAGGTTCTCCTGCAGCGCCTTGGCCTTCTTGTCGTCGGCACGCGAACTGCCCAGGACGGAGAGAATCGACGAGTCCAGGTTGATGCCGGTCATGGTCCTCCGATGCCTGCTGGGTCGGACGCGATCATTCCACCGCGACCAGGAGCGGGTAGCGCTCCTGGCCCCCGTCGTACACCACGGCGTCGACAATGGGGTAGGTCTCCTCGACGTAGCTCCCCAGCCGCTCCGCCAGGCCGCCGTCGTCCTGGCCGGCGACCAGGGTGACCATCTCGCCACCACCGCCGAGCAGGCGGTCGATGATCTCACGGGCGACCTGGTCGAGTTCCTTGCCGACCACGGCGAAGTCGCCCTCGATGACGCCGAGCACGTCGCCCGGCTCGCACGGGCCGGCCATGGTGATCGCCTGCTTGGCGGCGACGGTGACCGCGCCGTGGCGGGCGTGGCGTGCCGTGGCGGTCATGTGCAGCACGTCCTGGTCGAAGGAGCGGCCCGGTTCGTGGACCGCGACTGCGGCGAGTCCCTGCACCTGGGCCTGGCTCGGGATCACGGCCACCCGGATCTCACCGGACTCCTCGGCGGTGCGGGCGGCCACTTCGGCTACCCGGACCGAGTCGGGGTCGTTGGGCAGCACGACCACCTCGGCCGCACCGCTGGACTCGATCGCCTCCAGGAGCATGCCGGTGCTGGGTCGGTTGCCCGGCCCACCGGACACGACCACCGCACCGGACTCGGTGAAGAGGTCGCCCAGCCCGGGGCCGGCCGCGACCGCGACCACGGCCCTGCCGGTGCGGGCGCTGGCCCTGGGCCCGGTGGCCTGGGCGATCTGCTCGGCGAAATGGGTGACCCGCACCCGGTGCGGGCGGCCGGCGACGATGCCGGCCTCGATGGCGGCGCCCACGTCGTCGACGTGGACGTGGACGTTCCACAGGCCCTCGCCGCCGACCACGACCAGGGAGTCCCCCAGCCCGGCCAGGGTGGTGCGCAGCGGCGCGATGGCCTCGTCGGTTGCGTCGAGGAGATACATCACCTCGTACGACGGACCGCCCTCGGTCAGGTCGTTGGTGGGCAGCGGCACCGGGATCGACTTGCGCCGCGGCACCGAGACCGGGCGGCGTCCGCTCATCGCGAGGTCGGCGGCATCGAGGATCACGCACAGCCCCCGGCCACCGGCGTCCACGACCCCGGCATCGGCCAGTGCCTTCAGTTGCTCCGGGGTCCGCTCCAGTGCCTCGCGCGCGGCCTGCGCAGCGGCGGTGATCACGTCACCGGTCCGCGCTGACGGGTCGTCGACCGCGGCCACGGCGGCGTCCGAGGCGGCCCGGGCGACGGAGAGCATCGTCCCCTCGACGGGGGTGCCGACGGCCGCATAGCTCGCCTCGGTGGCCGCACGCAGGGAGTGCGCGAACGTCTCGGCGTACCGCTCACCGGGCCCCATCCGGGCAATGCCCGAGCCGATCGCGCCGATCATCTGGGAGAAGATCACGCCGGAGTTGCCGCGGGCGCCCAGCAGCGCACCGCGGCTGCAGGCGGCGATCGCGGTGCCCCGATCGGCGCCCGTGGCGAGCGCCTCGTGGATCGCCTCGCGGGCGGCGTTCATGGTGAGGAACATGTTGGTGCCGGTGTCCCCGTCGGGAACCGGGAAGACGTTGAGGGCGTTGATCTCCTCGCGCGCCTCGCTGAGCGCCTCGGTGGCGATGTCGACGATCCGGACGATGTTGTCCAGCTCCACTCCGACGTCCTGCATCGCCGTCCCCTCCTCGTGATCCGCGTGGGGCAAGGCTAGAGCATGGACGATTTCGGGGATCGCAGCGCCATCGGCTACTCTTGTGCAGTTGCCCGAGAGCCTGTGTCCCAGTGCGCGGTGGATCGGGCCCCTCGTTTGCAACACCCCTGTTCAACAACGTCGATCTTTCCAGGAGTTCACGGTGGCTGCCGTCTGTGACATCTGCGCCAAGAAGCCGGGCTTCGGTAACAACCGGCCCTGGTCGCGCAAGATTACGAAGCGTCGCTTCAACCCGAACATTCAGCGCGTGCGTGCCACCATCAACGGTGCCCCCAAGCGTGTGAACGTGTGCACCGGCTGCCTGAAGGCCGGCAAGGTCTCTCGCTGACCCTGACGCACTGAAGCCCCCGACTCCGCAGGGAGTCCGGGGGCTTCTTCGCGTTCGGCGTCAACCATCCGCGGTTCAGGCGGCGGCGCCTCAGAAGTGCGTCCAGCCCCCGGCACCCTCGAACGGTTCACCGTCCACAGTGACCCGCGGCCCCGCGCCGTCCGCCTCCAGGACGGTGCCGATCCGGGTCCAGTCACCGGGCAGGTCGACGTCGGCCGGAAAGCAGGCCAGCAGCGGGTGGTCCTCTCCCCCGGTCAGGATGAACTGGATCGGGTCCGCGCCGAGCGCGGCGCTGACCGCGTGCAGCGGTTCGGGCACCTCGAAGGCAGCGGTCTCGATGTCGAGCCGGACCCCGGATGCCACGGCGATGTGGGTGGCGTCGGCGACCAGTCCGTCGGAGACGTCGATCATCGCGCTGGCGCCCGCCTCGGCAGCGACCGCACCGGCGGCGTACGGCGGGACTGGCCGCCGGTAGGCCTCCACCAGCACCCGCGGCGAGCGGAAGCCACGCCCCAGCACGGCCAGCCCTCCGGCCGCCCATCCCTGGCGACCGCACAGCGCCAGTACGTCGCCGGGCTCGGCACCGGAGCGGAGCACCGGGGAGACGGTGCAGGCACCGATCACGGTGACGGCTGCGACCAGGGTCTCCGAGCGGGTGATGTCACCGCCCACCACGCTGGCGCCCACCTTGGCGCACTCCTCGGCAAAGCCGCGGGCGAAGTCGAGCACCCAGGCAACCTCGAGGTCGCCGGGCAGTGCCAGCCCGAGCGTCAGTGACGTGGCGCTGCCGCCCATCGCGTTGATGTCGGAGATGTTCTGTGCCGCCGCCCGGGCACCGACGTCCGCGGCAGGGACCCAGTCGCGGCGGAAGTGGCGCCCCTCGACGACCAGGTCGGTGGAGACCACCGCATGGCCGGTCTTGATCCGCAGCACTGCGGCATCGTCCCCCGGCCCGACCAGCACCTGCTCGCCCTGCTCGAACAGGGCAGTCACGGCGTCGATCAGGGCGAACTCGCCGACATCGGCAAGGGTGGCATCTGCGGGCAGGTGTGACTCGGGCATGGAGTCCATCCCATCAGCCCCGTGCCGGTCCCACGCCGGCGACACGCTGGCCTATCCGTGTGTCGCGGACCGCGCTAGGTTGGTCGGGCAAGCCCGGCGCCCGCACGGTGGTGCCGTCGTCCATCCCAGGAGGTTCCGATGACTGTCCAGGCCTACATCCTGATCCAGACCGACGTCGGCAAGGCCGCCGAGGTGGCGCAGGCCACCGCCCAGCTCGACGGGGTCACCCTGGCCGAGGACGTGACCGGCCCGTACGACGTGATCGTGCGCGCCGAAGCGCGTTCGGTCGACGAACTGGGCAAGCTGGTCGTCTCCCGGGTGCAGAACCTGGACGGCATCACCCGGACCCTGACCTGCCCGATCGTCCACATCTGATCGGTGCCACCTGCTCCCAACCCGCGTCGGGGTCCACGCCGACGGCCGGGTGTACGTCGTACCTGCCTGCTGGTGCCTGCCGCCCTGCTCGCCCTCACCTCGTGCTCGTCGACGGTCGAGATCGACAGCCCGGATGCCGACCCGGAGACCAGGGCCGCGTGCGAGTCATTCCTGGCCGACCTGCCCGATCCACTGCTGGGTGAGCCCGGCGTGGAGGTCTCTCCCGACGACGCACTGGGCCGTGCCTGGGGGGATCCGCCGATCGTGGTGACGTGTGGTGTCGGCGTACCGGACGGATTCACCGAGTTCGCGCTCTGCGACGAGGTCAACGGCATCGGGTGGTATGTCCCCGACTCGGCCGTCGCCGACCTGGACGGGGGCGATGGCGGCGGTGACGTGGTGCTGACCGTGATCACCCACGCCCCGCGCATCGAGGTGCAACTGCCGGCCGCGCACCGGCCCCCTGCCGACGTGATGGCTCTGGTCAGTGACCTGGTCAACGAGCACGGCTTCGCGGAGGTCCGCGACCCCTGTGTCTGAGGCCCGCCTCAGCGCAGGCCGACGTCGCGGGCCAGGGCGAGCTGGATCAACCGGTCCACCAGGCTCGGATAGTCCACGCCACTGGCCGCCCACATCCGGGGGAACATGGACAGGTCCGTGAACCCGGGCATCGTCTCGACCTCGTTGAGCACCACCCGCCCGTCGTCGAAGACGAAGAAGTCCACCCGGGCCAGGCCCTCGACGTCGAGCGCGTCGAAGGCGGCGACCGCCAACTCCTTGATCCGCCCGGCGAGGCCCGCCTCCACGTCGGCGGGGACGTCGAGGGCGGTGTTCTCCTCGGGGAGGTACTTCGCCTCGAAGTCATAGAAGTCGTGCTCGGCATCGATCCGGATCTCGGC
The DNA here is from genome assembly GCF_031844485.1 of Nocardioides sp. AE5. NCBI lineage: Bacteria > Bacillati > Actinomycetota > Actinomycetes > Propionibacteriales > Nocardioidaceae > Nocardioides > Nocardioides sp. AE5. Next base: position 176,823 of record NZ_JAUZVI010000008.1, on the reverse strand, counting down.
CAGTTCGCTGGCCGTGTGATCGCCGGCACCGACGCCCTGCAGAACGCCGCACTCGATCTCGCGGGCACCGACCGCGGCCGCCTCCACGAGCACCTTGGGGTCGAAGCGCCGCGCCTCTTCCAGTGCCGCGTCCAGCTGGTCGGGGGTGTCCACCCGGCTGATGCCGAAGCTGGAGCCGGCCCGCGCCGGCTTCACGAAGACCGGCAGCCCCAGGTCGTCGATCCGGGCACGGAGCCCGGCCTCGTCGCGCGCCCACTCCCGCGGGGTCACCACGACGTAGTCGAGCACCGGCAGGCCGGCCGAGGTGAAGAGGCGCTTCATCACGGCCTTGTCGGTGCCGACCGCGGAGGAGAGGACGCCGGCGCCGACGTAGCGCACGCCCATCATCTCCAACAGCCCCTGGAGGGTCCCGTCCTGCCCGAACGGCCCGTGCATCACCGGGAAGACCACGTCCACCTCGCCGAGCGAGCGAGGCACGTCACTGCGCTCGCGGACCTGCAGCTCGGTCGCCTCACCGGGGGCCAGGGCGACCTCGATGTCACCGACCACGCTCGGCAGGGCGCCCTGGGGGCCGAGCTCGAGCGGGTTGGTCGCCGGATCCTCGAGCACCCAGCGCCCGGTGCGGGTGATCCCGACGGGGACCACGTCGTACCGGTCCGGGTCGATCGCCTTGATCACGCTGCCGGCCGAGATGCACGAGATCGAGTGTTCACTGGAGACGCCCCCGAAGACGACGGCGACGCGGGGCTTCTTGCGCTGTGGAGAAGTCATTGCCGCAGAGACTAGCCGTGGACGGCGTCGAGTTCCGCCTTGGTGAGCACCGGGCGCACCTCGAGCTGCACGTCGTCTAGCGGGTTCACGTCCGCCGGGCTGCGGTCGATCGCGCAGACCACGACCTCGACGATGGCGCCGGCTGCCCGCAGCTCCCGGGTGGCGTCGCGTACGGCGCCTCCGGTGGTGATCACGTCCTCGACCAGGGTGATCCGGCGACCGGCCACGTCCGGCCCCTCGGCGAGCTTGCAGGTGCCGTACTCCTTGGCCTTCTTGCGCACGAAGAGGGCAGGCAGGCCGGTCCGGGCACTGAGTGCCGTGGCAATCGGCACACCGCCGAGCTCGAGACCGCCGAGCAGTTCGGTGCCCGGCGGCACCAGGTCGACCATCCGGTCCGCGACCCGGCCAAGGAGCACCGGGTCGGACTCGAAGAGGTACTTGTCGAAGTATTCGCTGGCCACCTGCCCCGAGCGGAGGGTGAACTCCCCGGTGAGGCGGCAACAGGCATCGATGTCGCGGGCCAGGGCGAGTTGGTCATCGGCGGTGGTCGTCTCGTCAGTCACGGGGTCCATCATGGCGCACGCACTGGCGTCCTACTCTGGGAGACATGCCTGAATCGTCCTTCCGCCCTGCCACCGTTGCCGTCACTGCCGGTCGTCCCGACCTGGTGCCCGACTCCCCCTTCAACGTGCCGATCACGATGGCATCGACGTACGTCGCCGGCGGGGACGTGGAGTACGGCCGCTACGGCAACCCGAGCTGGACTGCCTTCGAGGAGGCCCTCGGCGGGCTGGAGGGGGGCCGCTGCCTCTCCTTCGCCTCCGGGTTGGCCGCCGTGGACACGGTGCTGGACCTGGTCGGCCAGGGCTGCAAGGTGGTAGCACCGCGGCACTCCTACAACGGCACGGTGGGCCAGCTCGCCGACCTCGAGGCGCGGGGACGGATCGTCACCGAACTGGTGGACGTGACCGACACCGCGGCCTGTGTCGCCGCATGTGAGGGAGCCTCCCTGGTCTGGCTGGAGTCGCCGACGAACCCGGCCCTGGAGGTCGCCGACATCGCAACGATCCGCGACGCGGCCCACGCCGCGGGCGCCTATGTCGTGGTGGACAACACGTTCGCCACTCCCCTGCGCCAGAAGCCACTGGAAACGGACGTCGACATCGTCGTCCACTCGGCGACGAAGTACATCTCCGGCCACTCCGACGTGTTGATGGGGGCGATCGTCACCCGCGATGACGAACTCTTCGACGTGCTCAAGAAGCGCCGTGACCTGGTCGGGGCGATCCCCGGCACGCTGGAGGCGTTCCTGGCGCTGCGCGGCCTGCGGACCCTGCACGTGCGCCTGGACCGCGCCGAGCAGAACGCCCAGGAGCTGGTACGCCGCCTCGAGGAGCACCCTGCCGTGAGTGAGGTCCGCCACCCGGGGTTCGGCGCAATCATCTCGATCGTGCTGGCGCAGGGGGCGATGGCCGCTGACCTGCTGACCCACAAGACGAAGCTCTGGGTCCACGCCACCAGCCTCGGTGGCGTCGAATCGACCTTCGAGCGCCGGCGCCGCTGGAAGGTCGAGCCGGCCACCATCCCGGATGCGCTGGTGCGGATGTCGGTGGGCATCGAGGACGTCGAGGACCTGTGGGAGGACCTGAGGACGGCCCTGGACGACCTCACTTGAGGGGAGGCTCCGCTCAGTCGGTCTCGGCCTTGGTGTCGCGGGCGATGACGGCCTCCATCATCTCCTGCGGGGTCTGGCGACCGGAGACGACGGCCTCGACGTGCTCGGCGATCGGTGCGTCGACGCCGTTCCGGTTGGCCAGGTCGAGCAGGGAGGCGCACGACTTGGCCCCCTCGGCCACCTGGTTGGTGCTCGCGTAGATCTCCTCGGTGGTCATCCCCAGGCCGAGCTTCTCGCCGAACGTGCGGTTGCGCGAGAGCGGTGAGGAGCAGGTGGCGACCAGGTCACCGAGGCCGGCAAGGCCCATCAGGGTCAGCGGGTTGGCACCCAGTGCCATCGCCAGGCGGGCCGTCTCGGCCAGGCCACGCGTGATCACCGACGCGGTGGTGTTGTCGCCGAACCCGAGGCCGACGGCCATGCCGACCGAGAGCGCGACCACGTTCTTGTAGGCCCCGCCCAGTTCACACCCGACCAGGTCCACCGAGGTGTAGGGACGGAACGCCTTGGTGTGGCACAGGCGCTGCAGGTCACGCGCCACCGACTCGTCGGCGCAAGCAACCACGGAGGCAGCGGGCTCGCGCCTGGCGATCTCCTTGGCCAGGTTCGGCCCGGAGAGTACGCCGATCCGTTCCGGCCCGGCGCCGGTGACCTCGGCGATGACCTCGCTCATCCGCTTGACGGTGCCGAGTTCGACGCCCTTCATCAGCGAGACCATCACGGCCCGGGGCGGGATCGCGTCGGCCCACTGGCCTAGGTTCTCCCGCAGGCTCTGCGACGGGACGCTGAGCACCACGACGTCGGCACCGGCCAGGGCCTGCTCGGGGTCAGTGGTGGCCGAGACGGAGCCGGGCAACTCGATGCCGGGCAGGTAGCCGGAGTTCTCGCGGCGTACGTTGATGTTCTCGGCGACCTCCTCGCGGCGCGCCCACAAGGTGACCTCGCTCCCGGCGTCTGCCATCACCAGGGAGGAGGCGGTGCCCCACGAGCCCGCGCCGAGCACGGCAACCTTCGTCATCCCTTGTCCTTGTCGTTGTCTGCGTCGTCCTTGGCCTCGTTGGGGTTGCCGATCAGCTTCACCCCGGCCGCGCGCGGGTCGAAGCGCTCGGCGGGAGCCTTCTCGCCGCGGATGTCCTCGAGCTGGCTGGTGATCGCGGCGATGATCCGCTCGGTGGCCTGGCTAGTCCGCTCCGCGGTGATGCCGGCCGCGACGAGGTCGTCGAGGTCCACCGGGTCGCCGGCCTTGAACGTGACGTCCTTGCGCGGGAAGAGGTCGGGCTTCTTCGCATACGGCGCCAGGATCTCCTGCACACCCCAGTGCGCAACCGGGATCACTGGGCAACCGGTCTCCAGTGCGATCCGGGCCGCCCCGGACTTGCCCTTCATCGGCCACAGGTCGGGGTCGCGGGTGATCGTGCCCTCGACATAGATGATCACGCACTCCCCGGCCCGCACCGCGTCCACGGCGGCGGAGAAGGCGTCGGCGGCTCCCCCGGTCATCCGCTTGACGGGGATCTGCCGGGCGGACCTGAGGATGTTGCCCACGCCCTTGATGTCGAAGAGGGAGTCCTTGGCCATGAACCTCGGGATCCGGCCGTGGTCATAGACGAAGTAGGCCGCCATCAAGGGGTCGACCTTGGTGATGTGGTTGAGCGCGATGATGCAGCCGCCCTCGGCGGGGACCTTGTCGCCGTCGATCCAGTTCCTGCGGGCCAGTGCCCGCATCGCAGGCTTGATCGTGACCACGGCTGTGCTGACCGCCCAACCGCGGCGCTGGCGGACCTTGCGAACGCTCACTGCCCTGAACTCCCCTTCGTTGCGATGCCCTGGGCCACGACCCGGGACGCGTGCTGGAAGGCAGGCTACTCGTTCCCGCCATGTGGCACCCCCGGGCGCGCGGGGCAGTCCCGAATGGAAGGATCAGGGACCATGTCAGGCCTCGCCCCCTTCACCGTGCTGGTGCCCGTCAAGCCACCCGCCGTGGGCAAGTCGCGCCTGGGCCAGTTGCCCGACGAGCAGCGGATCGCGCTGGCCACCGCGTTCGCCCACGACACCCTGTCCGCCGCACTGGCCGCCAAGCGGGTGGCCCAGGTGCTGGTCGTCACCGACGACTTCCGGTTTGCGGCGGTGGCCCGGGAACTCGGCTGCGCGGTGCTGCCCGACGGCGTCCAGGGCGACCTCAACGGTTCGCTGGCGCAGGCGGCCCACGAGGCGGTACGCCGGTGGCCCAAGACACCGGTGGCGGCCCTGTGCGCCGATCTTCCGGCGCTGCGCCCCGAGGAACTCGACGAGGCACTGGGCCAGGTGCCCGGTGATCGGCCCGCCTTCGTGGCCGACGCGCTCGGCACCGGGACCACGATGTACGCCGCGCCCCGGATGGAACTCTTCGACCCGATGTACGGCGTCGACTCCGCGGCCCGCCATGCCGAGGCCGGGGCCATGCCCGTCCAGGGCACCCTGGCCAGCCTCCGCCAGGACGTCGACGAACCGGGCGACCTGGGCCGGGCGATGGTGCTCGGGGTCGGCACGCACACGGCCGGGAGCGTCTAGGAAATGAATCCGGCGCCGCGCCCCTGAACGGGACACGGCGCCGGGCATGCTCCCAGGTCAGGCCTTCTTGGCAGCAGTCTTCTTGGCGGGTGCCTTCTTGGCAGCGGCCTTCTTCGCCGGAGCCTTCTTGGCAGCGGCCTTCTTGGCGGGCGCCTTCTTGGCCGGAGCTGCCTTCTTGGCCGGAGCTGCCTTCTTCGCAGCAGCCGTGGTCTTGGCCGGAGCCGCCTTCTTCGCGGCGGGAGCCTTCTTCGCCGGAGCCTTCTTCGCGGCGGCCTTCTTGGCAGGTGCAGCCTTCTTCGCGGCGGCCTTCTTCGCCGGTGCCGCCTTCTTCGCAGCAGCCGTGGTCTTGGCCGGAGCGGCCTTCTTCGCGGCGGGAGCCTTCTTGGCGGGAGCGGCCTTCTTGGCAGGTGCTGCCTTCTTGGCCGGGGTCGCCTTCTTCGCGGCAGCCTTCTTTGCCGGTGCAGCCTTCTTGGCGGTGCTCGCCGCGGCCTTGGCGGTGTCGCCGGCCTTGGCCAGGGTCAGCTTCGGAAGCTTCTTGGCCCCGGAGATCACGTTCTTGAGGTCAGCGCCCGGGGTGAACTTGGGGATCGCCTTCTTCTTGGTCTTGATGGTCTCGCCCGTGCGCGGGTTGCGGACCGTGCCCGCCTTGCGGATCCGCTTCTCGAAGGATCCGAAGCCGGTAATGGCGACCTTCTCGCCCTTGGCAACCTCGCGGGTGATGGTGTCCAGGACGGACTCGAGAGCGTGGGCCGCAGCCTTGCGGTTCCCCTCGAACCGCGCCGCCAGCGTGTCGATGAGCTGTGTCTTGTTCACTAGCTTCCCTTCCAATGAACTCAGTTCGTGGCCGAGCCCATGCTCGACTTCTCCAAGGCACGCTAGGCATTCGCGGGCCGAGTCACAATCACCACGCCGTGTTTTTCTGCAACAGATTTCTGCCGCCTGGATCCACCAGGGAGTGCCAGAACCCGCTCAACCGTGCGGTCCGTGAACGACAAGAGCGCCGAATCCCCTTATTTTCCGTGGGATTCGGCGCTCTTGGTCAGCGCTTCAGAGCGTTGCTGGCTTGAACGAGGGGCGTCGGGACTCGAAGGCAGCAATGTCGGCCTCGTTGCCCAGCGTGATGCCGATGTCGTCGAGCCCGTTGAGCAGGCGATAGCGCGTGTAGTCGTCGATGTCGAAGGATTCCTCGATCGCATCCGGCCCCTCGCCGGCCCGGATCGTGCGCGATTCCAGGTCGACGGTGACGGTGGTGCCGGGGTCAGCATCGATGTGGTCCCAGAGCTTCTGCACGACCGACTCGTCGACCTGGGCAGCCAGCAGTCCGGCCTTGCCCGAGTTGCCGCGGAAGATGTCGGCGAACCGCGACGAGATGACGACCCGGAAGCCATAGTTCTGCAGCGCCCAGACAGCGTGCTCGCGCGAGGAACCGGTGCCGAAGTCGGGTCCGGCCACCAGCACCGACGCACCGTCGTACGCCGGCTGGTTCAGCACGAAGTCGGGGTCGTTGCGCCAAGCGGCGAAGAGGCCGTCCTCGAAGCCGCTGCGGGTGACCCGCTTGAGGTAGACCGCCGGGATGATCTGGTCGGTGTCGACGTTGCTGCGCTTCAGCGGTGCGGCGACACCGGTGTGGGTGGTGAACTTCTCCATGGTGATGTCCCTCGATTCAGGCGCCGGCGACGGCGAGGTCGGTCAGGTCGGCAGGCGAGGAGAGCTTCCCGCGGATAGCGGTCGCGGCGGCCACCGGGACGGAGACCAGGTGCGTGCGGCCACCCTTGCCCTGCCGGCCCTCGAAGTTGCGGTTCGACGTGGAGGCACTGCGCTCGCCGGGGGTGAGTTGGTCCGGGTTCATGCCCAGGCACATGGAGCATCCGGCGCCACGCCACTCGGCGCCGGCCTCGATGAAGACCTCGTGCAGCCCCTCCGCCTCGGCCTGCATCCGCACCCGCACCGAGCCGGGCACCACCAGCAGCCGGGTGTTCTCGGCGACCTTGTGGCCCTTGATGATCTCGGCGGCCAGGCGCAGGTCCTCGATGCGGCCGTTGGTGCAGGAGCCGACGAAGACGGTGTCGACGACGACGTCGCGCATCGGCGTACCGGCCTCCAGGCCCATGTAGGCCAGCGCGTTCTCGGCAGCGATCCGGTCCTGCTCGTCCGCAAAGTCCGCGGGCACCGGAACCGTCCCGCCGAGCGGGACACCCTGGCCGGGGTTGGTGCCCCAGGTGACGAACGGCGTCATCTCGGAAGCGTCCAGGACGATCTCCTTGTCGAAGACGGCGTCCTCGTCGGTGACCAGGGACTTCCAGTGCGCCACGGCCGCGTCCCACTCTGCTCCTTGCGGCGCTTCGGGCTTGCCCTGGATGTAGTCGAAGGTGGTCTGGTCGGGCGCGATCATGCCGGCCTTGGCGCCCCACTCGATCGACATGTTGCACACGGTCATCCGGCCCTCCATGGAGAGCTCCTCGATGGCCTGGCCGCGGTATTCGACGATGTAGCCCTGGCCGCCGCCGGTGCCGGTGTGGGTGATCAGGGTGAGCACCAGGTCCTTGGCGGTGACGCCCTCGGGCAGCGAGCCGTTGACGGTGACGGCCATCGTCTTCGGCTTGGCCTGCATCAGGGTCTGGGTGGCCAGCACGTGCTCGACCTCGGAGGTGCCGATGCCGAAGGCGATCGCACCGAAGGCACCGTGCGTGCTGGTGTGGGAGTCGCCGCAGACGATGGTCATCCCGGGCTGGGTCAGGCCCAGTTGGGGACCAACCACGTGCACGATGCCCTGCTCCACGTCGCCGAGCGGGTGCAGCCGGACGCCGAACTCCTCGGCGTTCTTGCGCAGGGTGTCGACCTGGGTGCGCGAGACCGGGTCGGCGATCGGCTTGTCCCAGTCCAGTGTGGGGACGTTGTGGTCCTCGGTGGCCAGGGTCAGGTCGGGCCGGCGTACCTTGCGGCCGGCCAGGCGCAGGCCGTCGAAGGCCTGCGGCGAGGTGACCTCGTGGATCAGGTGGAGATCGATGTAGAGGAGGTCCGGCTCTCCCTGCGCACTGCGGACGACGTGCTCGTCCCACACCTTCTCTGCAAGGGTCTTGCCCATGACTTCCTCCACGATGGATCTGACGGTTGGTTCCTCAGGTCACAGAGCCTAGCTCTTGCATCCCATGATCTGAGACGGCAGTATTGCCATATGGACAACTCTAGCGGAGTCGGTGTTCTCGACAAAGCCGCCCTGGTGCTTGCCGCACTCGAGGCAGGCCCGGCCACCCTGGCCGGTCTGGTGGCGGGAACCGGGCTCGCCCGGCCCACGGCACACCGGCTGGCCGTGGCACTGGAACACCACCGGTTGGTCGCCCGTGACATGCAGGGCCGCTTCGTCCTCGGGCCTCGGCTGGCAGAGCTCTCCGCCGCCGCCGGCGAGGACCGCCTGCTGGCCGCGGCCGGCCCCGTCCTGGCCCGTCTGCGCGACATCACCGGTGAGTCCGCCCAGTTGTGGCGCCGCCAGGGCGAGCACCGGGTCTGCGTGGCCGCTGCCGAACGTCCCAGCGGCCTGCGCGACACCATCCCGGTCGGCTCACAACTGACCATGCGTGCCGGGTCCGCGGCCCAGGTGTTGCTTGCCTGGGAGGACCCGGAGCGGATGCACCGCGGGCTGCAGAACGCGGCGTTCTCCGCCACCGCACTCTCCGGCATCCGCCGTCGCGGCTGGGCCCAGTCGGTCGGCGAGCGGGAGCAGGGCGTCGCCTCGGTCTCCGCGCCGGTCCGCTCCCCCAGTGGCAAGATCATCGCCGCCGTCTCCGTCTCCGGACCGCTCGAGCGCCTCTCCCGCCAGCCCGGCCGGATGCACGCCCCCGCCGTCATCGCCGCTGCCGAGCGCCTCTCCGAATCCCTGCGCCGCGCCGCCGCGGAGTAGTCCGGTCAGTTTCACAGGCGAGCCTGTGATTCCGCCCGATCAACACGAAACATCGCGTCGAACGGGCAGGAATGGACGGTCAGTCCGCCTGAACTCAGGCTGCCGGCATCCCATTGAACTGGCTTCGAAACCGTGCTGCCGTCAAGCGCGGGCGGTCGAAGTCATCCCAGATCACTCGCACCATCCGCATGCCGGTGACTTCCCGCACGTGGTCTTCTCGCCTTTTCTCCAAGAAGACCGCATCCCCCGGTTCCTGCCCCGGCCTGAGCAGCCGGCCATACTTCACTCGGCCATCGAACTCGCCCAGCACCCCGAGTTCGGGCCAGGCACAGTCAGTTCGTGCGATCAGAATTCCCTGATGATCACGGACCTCGAACTGCAGTACCGGTTCAGGCAGCCCCTGCTGCCAACACAACATGCGTAGTCTGCTTTCCCCAACCGATTCTGCACCCACCCTCGTCAGTCGACAGGCCAGTTGAAGTCGCCGGGTGTGTGGCATCGCCAGCATCCGGGACCCCAGTCCGTGTAGCTCATCAAGCGATGCATGGCCCATGTCGAGAACTGAGTCGAGGATGCAAACCCCCTGTTCCACGCTGTGCAGAGCAGCCGTTTCCAATCCGGCTCGCAGCGGTCCAACCAGCAGTCGGTCCTCCTTCTGGTGAACATCATCCGGCGTCCATGCACCCTGGTGATAGACGATGTCCTTCGATGACCGCCCCGGTGACCCATCGAGGCGCGTCACATGAACCTTTGCCAGGTTCGGGTTCCACAATCTCAGCCCATGCTCCACTGCCGCAGACGTGTGGCTGAGCATCACCGTGCCGGGATGGGTCAGCAGGACACCGGCCGCCTTCAACCGATGTCTCTCAAAGGCGTCAGCGTTGGCCCACACCGCCCCGAGAGTGTAGGTGCCCTGCCGAATCCGGTGCAGGTGTCCAGCGCGGAGCCCAGACCTCAGCTCCTTGTCTGTGTACCCATGGTCCAGAGCTTCGCCACGCAAGAACACCGGGCTGTCGTGAAGTGCAAGCAGTTCATCCATGGAATGCCGATCCCCGGCCCGAAGTCCACCAATCCATCATCTGCTTTTCTGTGGATAACCCCCGAGCAGGTGTGCCCTGTGGACAACAACTGGGTCCGCTCGCTCACTCCTACCGATCATTTCTGCCCGATCGCAGCGAAACATCGCGTTGATCGGCCAGTTTCACAGGCTCACCTGTGAAACTGACCGACCGTTACCCAAGTTTCAGAAGAGCGCGTCCTGTTCGAGGTCCAGCAGGATCTGCTTGCGCTCCATGCCACCGGCGTACCCCGTCAGTGAACCGTTGGCGCCGATCACCCGGTGGCACGGGACGACGATCGGGATCGGGTTGCGGCCATTCGCCAGGCCGACCGCGCGCGAGGCAGCATTGGTGTACCCGAGGCGCTGGGCGATCTCGCCATAGGAGGCGGTCTGCCCGTGCGGGATCTGGACGAGTTCGTGCCACACCCGCTGCTGGAACTCGGTGCCGACCGGCGCCAGCGGCAGGTCGAAGACCTCCAGTTCGCCGGCAAAGTAGGCGCTGAGTTGCCGCACCGTCTCGGCCAGCACCGGGTGGTCATCCTGGCGCTGCCCCATCGGCCGGCCGTCACTGGACGGGCGGAACGGCGAGAACTCGATCGCCGTCAACGCGCCGTCACGCTCGACGAGTCGCAACTCACCCACCGGGCTCTCGATCACGGTCCACATCGTGCTCATCCTCCTCCTTGTCGTTCCTGGCCACTCCGCCGGGCTGGCTCGGTGCCACCACCGGAGCGCCACAGGTGCATCAGCGCATACGAGCGCCACGGTCGCCATGCCTCCGCCGCGATCCTCGGGTCGGCTCGACCTGCGAGGGCCTGCGTCGCCCGGCGCACCACCAAGTCGGTCGGCAGGAACACATCCGGGTCGCCCAGCGCACGCATCGCGACGTAGTCGGCAGTCCACGGCCCGATCCCGGGCAGCGCCAGCAGCGCCGCACGTACGTCGTCCCGCGGCGTACCCCGGTCCAGGCGCACGCTGCCGCCGGCCAGCGCTGCACCGAGCGCGACCAGGCTGCGGGCCCGTGCTCGCGGCATCCGCAACTCCCCCGCCTCGGCAGCCTCGCCCAGCCCGGCAAAGGTGGCGGCGTCGGGGAAGAGGTGGGTCAGCCCCGGCACCGGGGCGTCCACCTGCTCTCCCCATTGCGCAGTGATGGCACCGGCCAGGTCACGGGCCCGGGCCACGCTGATCTGCTGGCCCAGGACCGCGCGGAAGGCAATCTCGTCGCCGTCGACCACGCCGGGCACCCGCAACCCCGGGGTCCGCGCCACGCTCGCCCCGAGCACCGGGTCGGCGCCGAGTTGCTCGTCGACGGCCACCGGGTCGCAGTCCGCGTCGAGCAGGCGGCGTACCCGTTCGACGGCGGCGCCGGTGTCGCGCAGGTCGGTCAGCCAGAAGGTCGCCTGCACCATCGCCACCCCGCCGCTCCCGCCGTGATCGACCAGGTCGAGGCTGACCGCACCGGGGCCGTGCGGCAGGCGCAGGGTCCGGGCGTACGCCGTGCCCGCGACGTGCTCCACCCCCGGCACGGCGCGGGCGGCGAGGAAGTCCAGCAGCGCCGCGCCGGCGAACGGGGTCCGCACCGCGAGCCGCATCCGCACGTGTCCGTCCGGCGCGCGCACCCCACCGCGCCTGCCCCGCAACTGCGTCGGCGAACTGGCATAGACCTCGCGGATGGTCTCGTTGAACTGCCGCACGCTGGCGAACCCCGACGCGAAGGCGATGTCCGCGAAGCCCATCCGTGTGGTCTCGATCAGCACCCGGGCGGTGCGCGCCCGCCGGGCCCGGGCCAGGGCCAGTGGTCCCGCGCCGAGTTGCTCGGTGAGCAACCGGTTCAGGTGTCGTGTCGAATAGCCGAGCCGGCCGGCGAGGCCGTCGACCCCTTCCCGCTCGACCACGCCGTCGTTGACCAGGCGCATCGCCCGACCGGCCACGTCGGCGGCGACATCCCATGCGGGACTGCCCGGGGTGGCATCGGGCAGGCATCGCTTGCAGGCGCGGAACCCTGCCGCCTGGGCTGCCGCCGCGCTCGGGTGGAAGGCCACGTTCTGGATCGCCGGGGTCCGGGCCGGGCACGAGGGACGGCAGTAGATCCCGGTGGTGTGCACGGCGGTGTAGAAGACGCCGTCGAAGCGGCGGTCCCTGCTCCTCACGGCCTGGTAGCAGGCCTCCCGGTCGGTGTGCATGGTGCCATCGTGCCCCAGCTCCAGCATATCTTCCAGCGGAAATCGGCCATTGCGATCAGGTGGCCCGGTAGCGCCGCTCCGGCCGTCCGGTGCCGTACTTCAACCGCACCGCGACGCGCCGGTTCTCCACGAAGTGCTCGAGGTAGCGGCGCGCAGAGACCCGCGAGATCCCGACGGCGCCCTGGGTGCGTACGCCGCGAACCAGCAACCGTTCGACGTCTTCCTGCTGCTGGTCTTCGGCCTGGTCGGCTTCATGATGCGCAGGTTCTCCCTGCCGGTGCTGCCGCTGATCATCGGGGTGATCCTCGGGCCACTGATGGAGACCCGGTTCCGCGAGGCGTTCGCCATCTCCGGCGGTGAGGTGGGTGGCCTCTTCAACGAGACGCTGGCGATCGCGCTCTACGTGATCGCTGCCCTGGTCGTGGTGGTGCCGCTGGTGCTGCGCCGGGTGCGTGGTGGGTCCGTGGCGGAGTCCCTGGCAGAGGAAGAGGAGTTGGTGCAGCGATGAGCACGATCGTGGTGGCGTGGAGTCCCGACGCGTTCGGCCAGGTGGCGCTCGAGCGTGGCCTGGACGAGGCCCGGTTGCGGGGCGCGCGAGTGCTGGTGGTCAACGGCACGCGCGGTGACGTGCTCGTCGACGACCACTACGCATCCGCGGAGCAACTTGCCGCCGTGGAGCAGTTGCTGGTCGACAGCGGCGTGCCGCACGAGGTGCGCCAGACCATGGGCACGGCCGTGGAGGACCAGGTCCTCGAGGCGGCCGAGCAGGCCGGTGCCGAGCTGATCGTGATCGGCATCCGGCGGCGTACACCGGTGGGCAAGTTGCTGATGGGCAGCACGGCGCAACGGATCCTGCTCGGTGCCGACTGCGCGGTGCTGGCCCTCAAGCCTCCCCGCTGAGGATCGGGCCCCTGGGCGGGAACCGTTCCCAGGACGGCCTCCGGTGTGGCACGCTCCGTGGATGGGGACCAATCCGTTCGAGCTGCTGACCAGGTCGCAGCGTGCCGCACTCAACCTGACCACCACCGCCTTCAACAGCCTGGTCGAGGCCGGGCGGGCAGGCATCACCGCTCCGGAGGAGATCGCCACCCAGGTGACCGACCTGCTCGGCGCGCTGGGCAACCTGGCCGGCGCCACCGCCCAGCCGTTGCAGGACTTCGTCACCCGCCAGCGCGAACTGGCCGACACGATGGCCAGCCTGGCCCAGATGCATGCCGAGATGGCCACCCTGGTCGCCTCGGTGGCGCAGCGCCATGCGGACGTGGTGGAGGCGATGGAGCGGCTCAGCGCACCGGTGCTCGGGCTGGCGGGGGCGACCTCCACGCGGGGCGACGAGCCGCCGCGCGCCTGAACCGCAAACCGAAGGACATGCAGTTCGGCGACGTATGCCGGCCCGCACCGCTCAGGGCGGCCCAAGCGGGTCCGAACTGCATGTCGTTCCGCAGCACCGGCCCGACACAGGAATGCGTCAGGGCCCGGTCCTGGTGGACCGGGCCCTGACTGGGTTGTACCCCCGACCGGATTTGAACCGGCGTTACCGCCGTGAGAGGGCGACGTCCTAGGCCGCTAGACGACGGGGGCAACTGCTCGTACTGAGCGAGTGGAACTCTAACCGAGGTTGTCGTTCCGATCAAAATCACCTGGTGTGGTGATCTCGCTGGGATACTAGGACTCGAACCTAGACTGAGGGAATCAGAATCCCTAGTGCTGCCAATTACACCATATCCCAATGTTTTCCGGCCCTCTGGGAGCCGAGCAGAGATATTACACTCGACCCCGCGAGGCCACCAATTCGGCCTCGGACACGGTGGTCTTCAACCCGAGTTGCCGGGCCGCGAAGAGGACCATCCCCAGGTAGGCCAGTGACTGGGTCAGGGTCACCGGCAGGCTCCACCAGGTGCCGCCCGACGGGTTCAGTGCGTCGCCGAGGTCACCGAAGAAGATCGCCATCGAGAAGGCGAGCCAGTTGTTGAGGACGTGCATCGCGATCGCGGCCTCGAGGCCTCCCGTCTTCACGACCAGGATGCCGGCGATCAGGCCGAAGGCGAACCGGTCGACGAAGATCGGCGGGTCCTGGGCGCCGTGGGCGAGCGCGAAGAGCAGGGCCGGGGCCAGGATCGCCACCCAGGCGCCGAAGTGCCCACCGAAGACCTGGGTGAGGTAGCCACGGAACGCGTACTCCTCCCCCGCTGCCTGGAAGGGGACCAGGACCAGCACCACGAGCAGGAACTGCAGCGACTTCGAGGTGAACTCGTTGACCGATGGCGTGATCTCCACGGCGCCGTCGGCCTGGCTGTCCAGTGGCATCAGGGTGCCGACCATCAAGGTGGCGATCAGGGCGAGGACCGAGATCACCAGGCAGATGCCGAAGAAGCCCCACCGCATCCGTGGCGCGATCGAGGTGCGCCATCCGGGGCGCATCCGGTGCAGGAACCAGGAGACGGCGAAGACGACCGGGATCAGCCCGGCCAGCACGAGCATCAGCCGGGCCAGGCCGAACGGGGTCGGGTCGGACAGGTCCAGGAGGCGGTCGTAATCGCCCGAGACGTCGTCGGAGCCACCGAGCGCGATCGCCACCGAGATGGCCGTGTTCAGGATGACCTGCAGCAGCACCACGCCCACGGCCACCAGCACCACGATGCCCAGCACCGAGCGCCACCAGGCGTTGCGGAACCCGCGGTGCAACTGGTGGAAGCCCAGCTGTCGGGTGCTGGGTGGCTCGCTCGCCATGGGTCAGGCCAGTGCGCTCTGCAGCCTGCCCAGGCCACGCTCGCGGCCGAGCAGTTCCAGTGACTCGAAGAGCGGCGGGGAGACGCGCCGGCCGGTGACGGCGACGCGGACCGGGCCGAACGCCTTGCGCGGCTTGAGGCCGAGCTCGTCGACCAGCTTGGCCCGCAGCGCCTCGTCGATCGCCGCAGTGCTCCACTCGCCCAGCGCCGCGAGCGCGTCGTACGACGCCTGCACGACGGCCTTGCCCTCCTCGTCGAGCAGCTTCGCGACGTCGTCCTCGTCGCGGGTGAACTCCGCCTCGTCGACGAAGAGGAAGGCCAGCATGTCCGGCACTTCGGCGAGCTTGTTGATCCGCTCGGCGACCAGCGGCATCGCCCGTTCCAGGAGCTGCGCGTCGGCGTCGTGGAGCGGGTCGCTGACCACGCCAGCCTGTTGCAGGAACGGGATCGAGCGGTGGGTGATGTCCTCGACGCTGAGCAGCCGCATGTGCGAGCCGTTGATCGCCTCGCACTTCTTCAGGTCGAAGCGGGCCGGGTTGGGGTTGACGTCACCAATCTGGAACGCCTCGACCATCTCGTCGAGGGTGAAGATGTCGCGGTCGGCAGCGATCGCCCAGCCGAGCAGGGCGACGTAGTTGAGCAGCCCCTCGGGCAGGAACCCCTGCTCGCGGTAGAGCTCCATGTGCGCCTCGGGGTCGCGCTTGGAGAGCTTCTTGTTGCCCTCCCCCATCACGTAGGGCAGGTGGCCGAACCGCGGCGTACGCTCGGCGACCCCGATCGCCACCAGCGCCTCGAAGAGTGCGATCTGGCGTGGGGTGGAGGAGAGCAGGTCCTCGCCACGGAGCACGTGGGTGATCTGCATCATCGCGTCGTCGATCGGCGCGACCAGGGTGTAGAGCGGGTCGCCGTTGGCGCGGGCCAGCGCGAAGTCGGGGACGAACTGCGTGTCGAAGGTGATCTCGCCACGGACCAGGTCGTCGAAGGTGATCTCGCCCTCGGGCATCCGGAACCGGACCACCGCGGCGCGTCCCTCGGCGGCGAAGGCGGCCTGCTGCTCGGCGGAGAGTTCGCGGCAGAAGCCGTCGTACCCCATCACCTTGGAGCCGCTGGCCTTGCGCCGGGCGTCGACCTCGTCGTTGGTGCAGTAGCAGTCGTACGTCGACCCGTGCTCACGCAACCGGGCCAGCACGTCGGTGTAGATGTCGGTGCGCTCGGACTGGCGGTAGGGCCCGAAGTCGCCGCCCTTGAGCGGCCCCTCGTCCCAGTCCAGGCCCAGCCACTGCATCAGGTCGATCAGCGACTCGTACGACTCGACGGTGTTGCGGGCCTTGTCGGTGTCCTCGATCCGGAAGACGAAGGTGCCGCCGAAATGGCGCGCGAAGGCCCAGTTGTAGAGGGCGGTGCGGGCCAGGCCGACGTGCGGGCTGCCGGTCGGCGAGGGCGCCATCCGGACCCGAACCTGCTCGGGTGCGAGGTCGCCGAGGACGGCCGCTGCGGACTCTGCGTTCGGTGCGTTCAACGCTGTGCCACCTTGTTCGTGAGGGTTCCGATGCCGGCGACGGAGACCTCGACCTCGTCGCCGACCTCCATCGGACCGACACCGTCGGGGGTGCCGGTGAGGATGACGTCGCCGGGGAGCAGCGTCATCACCGAGGTGATGTGCTCGACCAGCGTGGGGATGTCGAAGATCAGGTCGGAGGTGTTGCCATCCTGGACCAGGTCGCCGTTGAGGTGGGTCTGGATCGCCACCCCGTCGGTGAAGGCCTGCGGGTCGAGGTCGGTCTCGATCCACGGCCCGAGCGGGCAGAAGGAGTCGAACCCCTTGCCGCGGGTGAACTGGACGTCCTTCTTCTGCAGGTCGCGGGCGGTGACGTCGTTGGCGATGGTGTAGCCGTGGATGACGTCCGTGGCCTTTTCCTTGGGGACGTCACGGCAGATCCGGCCGATCACCACGGCCAGTTCGCCCTCGTAGTGGACGTTCTGGCTCTGGCGCGGGTAGAAGATCGGGTCGCCGGGGCCGGTCACCGAGGTGTTCGGCTTGAGGAACATCAGCGGCTCCTCGGGCACGTCCGATCCCATCTCCGCGGCGTGGGCGGCGTAGTTCTTGCCGATCGCCACCACCTTGCTCCGTGGCAGCACCGGCGCCAGGAGCCTGACGTCGGCGAGCTTGTACTCGTCCTGGAGCAGCTTGACGCCGACATAGAGCGGGTCGCCGGCCAGGGCCACGATGGTGGCGTCCTCGTCGGGCTGGCCGTACTCGTCGAGCTCTCCGGTCAGTACGCCGTAGAGGGGGTCTTCGCCGGTGGTGAATCTGCAGATGCGCACGGGGTCGAGCCTATCGGGCGGGCGGGTGGCTCCCCGATTCCGGGTTCGCGGCCTCAGGAACGCATCAGGCGGCTGCGGAGCGCCTGCGCCTCGACGGTGGTTCCCATCCGCCGGCGGCGGCGCGCAACCCGCAGTTGAACGCTCAGGCGACGTGCCGCCTGCTCGGGACTGATGCGTCGTTGGCTGGCCATGCGCTTCTCCCTCTGTTCGATCCTGCTCTGCTCCTGACATCAAGACTCCCCCACCGGCGCCCGGGTTGCATCCGTCCCCGGGATGGTTGCGACTACGACTTTGGTCGGACGTCCTCCTACGCTGGCCAGGTGATCGAAATGCTGGACGAGGTGCTGGACGAAGCGACGTGGCAGGAGCGCGCCCGGGCACACGCCGCACGCCTGGAGCCGTACGTCGCTCCCCACCTGGCCCGTCGCGAGGCGCGGATCAAGCACCCGGTGCACGACTTCCTCTTCACCTACTACTCACAGCGGCCGGCGCAGTTGATGCGCTGGCACCCCGGCTTCGGGGTGGCCCTGGGCGGTGATGCGTCGGCGTACGTCGGGGCCAAGGGCTATGGCGGTGCCCCGGTGGCGGTCACGCCTGAGTACGTCGCCTCGCAGCGGCCGTTGATCTCCTCGCTGCACCGGCTGCTCACCGCGACTGCGGCCCGGCAGCCGACCCTGGGCTGCTTCGGGCTGCACGAGTGGGCGATGGTCTACCAGCTGGACGAGGACGAGGTCCGCCACAAGGACTGGTCACTGCGGCTGGGCCCGACCGGCACCGACGAGGTGGTCGAGTCGCACCGGATCACCTGCTCGCACTTCGACGCGTTCCGGTTCTTCACGCCACAAGCGCGGGGGCTGAACCTGCTGCAGCCCGCCAGCGATGACCGAGCGGCGTACGAGCAGCCGGGCTGCCTGCACGGCGGGATGGACCTCTACGGCAAGGTTGCAGTCAGGTTGACGCCAATGATCCCGAGCGAGTTGGTTGCCGATGCCTTCGAGTTGGCCTGGGACATCAGGATCATGGACATGCGCGCCGCGCCTTATGACCTGTCAGGGATCACGCTTGATCCCACGGGCGAGGAGTGGACTCCCATCAAGATCGAGACGCCCGAGGGCAAACGGGAGTACGCCGACCAGCAGCGCGAGTTCGCCGAGCGTGGAGCACCGATCCGGCAGCGACTTATTCAGGAGTGCGAGCGCTTGCTGAGAAGCTAGTTCCGGCGAGGGCGTTCTCCCCGGTCCCATGCCTCACACTTGGCGATCCACCACTCGTAGTCCCAGCGTATGTCGTCGAGAGACTTCACGTAGATGCCGGGCCCTCCGTGATGGATCAGGTTCGGCGCATCTGGAAAGTACGCCATCGTGAACCCGTGGAGGTACTGCAAGGCTGTCGCCACCATCGTGTCATCCGGAGGCCCGAACACATTGTCTTCGCCCGTGCCCTCAACCCATGGGGCCGCCCAATCGTGGACTGCCTCGCGAGTCGTCTCCCCAGCCAAGATGGCCAGCCAACGCCCCCGTACCTCTGCGCGAGTCGGCCAGCCGTCACTACCCGTCATGAGGACGATCGTCTCATGACACGAGACTTGATGGCTCCAGTCCGCGCGACACGATGGACCTCTACAAGCATGCCTTCCGACTGACTCCGATGATCTGTTCGGGCCTGGTCGCAGACGCCTTCGAGCTGGCGTGGGACATCAGGATCCTCGACATGCGGGCGGCGCCGTACGACCTGACCGGCACCGTGCTGGACCCGAGCGGCGAGCAGTGGACCCCCATCAAGATCGAGACGCCCAAGGGCAAACGGGAGTACGCCGATCAACAGCGAGAGTTCGCGGAGCGTGGTGCGCCCATCCGGCAGCGGCTGATCACCGAGTGCGAGCGGTTGCTGGGCAGCGTCCCACGGGCGCTCCCAGCGCAAACGTGATCCTGGTCAGAACGCAGCAGTGAGTTCGTCGACGAGTTGGTCGAAATAGCCATCCGAACCGCCCGCGTCACCGCGTTCACCGGCTGCGGGCCAATCACCGAACTCGACATCCTCCTGGTCTGCCACGCCGCTCACATATGAGCCGTCCGCGTCCTCGAACAGCAGTCCTTGCTGGACCGGGCTGACCAACTGGTCATCTCCATGAGGTGGAACCCAGGCTTCGATCACCTGCTGGCCACCTGTGGACGCAATCTCCTCATCCGTCGGTGCAGCGACTCCAAGCACCACGACTCGGGTGCCGACGGGGACCGCCTGGCGCAATTCCTCCACGGAGCGTTGAACGTAGGTGGCACCGTCGTGCAGTTCAACCTCGTTGCCCTCCTCGTCAATCAGCGTGCCCCCGCGATCGATCTCCACGAAGGCCGACTCCACCGTTCTTGGCACCAGGGAAGTCTCCACTTCGACCTCCAGCACCGCAGACTTCAACGCCGAGTCCCCGTCGTGGATGATCCGGCCCTCGGCCCAAGACTTGACGCGGCCGATGACAACCACGGTCGCGGGCTCGGCCGCGCCCACAACTGACGCCGCGACGTCATAGTCCGCGTGCGCTTCTCCCCGCACGATCTCACCGTCGACGCTCGGCAGATCAGACTCCGACCCCACCGAGGACAGGGTCTCGGACGGCGCCGACGGGGCGCCGGCAGGCGTGTTCTCCCCGGAGCCGGAACATCCGGAAATGACGAACAACACACCCACCGCAACGGCCACCATGGTGGCCTTCGAACAGCTCATTCGTGTCATGGGTCAACACAGCCTTTCGCAGTCAGGAGAACCAAGGATTGATATGCGCTGTCCTGTGATGCGGCCCGTATCGGGTATGCCATGCCAGATTCGCCAGTGGCACCTCGCCACTCCGTAGACAACTATGCGCAGTGTCGCCACCCGGGTAGTTTCCACCACCGTAATGACGAACTCCGACAGTGTGACCGAGCTCGTGACACGTCGTTTTCCGGCGTTGGGAGTCGGGGTGCTTGGCACTGTTGATGACCGCCTTGTTGAGGGTGATGCGGTAACGGTCGCATTGGTTCGCACTGTTTCGTACTTGGCAGACGGCCGATCCATATGCGCCCGCCACGTTGCCTTCGCGCCACCAAACGTCAGTGTCTGTACGACAGGTGGCGTAATATGCGGTGGTAACCACCGCCTGTGTTCTGAGCCAAGTCATCGCAGCATCGGCCGTCGCGCTCATCGTGAACCCCGACTCATAGCACCACGTGTGCGCGCCCTTGTCCGGGGGCCCATCGGGCTGAGGTGTGTCGGCAGATGCGGGTGGAATCACGCACAGTGCAGCCAAGAGCGTCAAGACGTAGAATGCGAGTCGCAGGACCACCATACCGAACCCTATGATTTTGGATACAGGTCCGCAAGGAACCGGTCAATCGCGCGGCGCCAACGATGACGGTCGACAGCCGCATCTCGCGCAGCCCCGCTGAGCACGGCACACCGTGCCGACAGCAGGCCATCGATGTGCGCAAACGTCGAGTGGTGGTAGCCAGGAATCTTCCGACGACCACGCCCTTCGATAGACTCCTTCCTGCACAGGGCTCTGGCGTGACTGTTGGGTGGGAAGGCACGCGCCCCTTCTGCGCACCCCCTTGGAGTACCCGTGTCACCCCTTGCTGGCTACCAGCGCCTCTTCGGCCTGACTGGCCCCGTCTATGTCCTGGTCGGCTTCCTGGCCCGGCTCCCGCTGGCGATGAGCCAGTTGGGCGTGCTGCTGCTGGTGGCAGGGACCACCGGGAGCTACGGCGCAGGAGGTGCCTGCGCCGGCGCGCTGGCGATCGCGAACGCCGTCGGCGCACCGTTCTGGGGCGGCCTGGCCGACCGGATCGGCCAGCGCAGCGTCGTACTCACCCAGTCGCTGGCCGGAGCCGCCGGCCTGGCTGCCCTGCTCTCCATCACCCATGTGGGAGCAGCCTGGGGGTGGTCGGCGGTCGCCAGCGCCGTGGCCGGGCTGATGATGCCTCAGGTCGGGCCGATGGCGCGGGTGCGGTGGCGGCCGATCACCGCACGCGGCCCGCACCAGAAGAAGCTGGTTGACGTCGCGTTCTCCTATGAGGGCGCGGCCGACGAGGCGTCGTTCGTGCTCGGCCCGGCACTGATCGGCCTCGGCGTGTCCGTGGCCAGTCCGACCGCAGCGCTCTCCGCGGCGGCCGTGGTGCTCGCCGTCTTCGGCGCCTGGTTCGCGCTGCACCCGACCGCGCGGGCGGCCCACGTCGCGCACGAGACCACCGCCGAGGGCGTCGTACGCCTGCTCACCCCCGCCCTGCTCGTGCTCTGCGTCTCCCAACTGGTGATCGGCACCGTCTTCGGTTCGGTGCAGACCGGCACCTCGGTGCTGGCCACCGAGGTCGGGCGGCCCGGGCTGACCGGATATTTCCATGCCCTGCTCGGGGTCGGGTCCGTGGTGGCCGGGCTCTCCATGGCAGCCCTGCCGGACCGCTTCGCCCTGCCGCACCGGCTGCGCTGGTTCGCAGTCGCGCTGCTGGTACTGGCCGCTCCCTTGATGCTGGTCGACTCGCTCGGCATGCTGGCACCGGTCCTGCTGGTGCTCGGCGTCAGCATCGCGCCGTACATGATCACCACCTTCCAGCTCGGGGAGCGGATCACCCACGCGTCCCGGGTCGGGGCCGCGATGACGATGCTGGCTGCGGCGACCGGGCTGGGTTATGCGCTCGGCGCCGCCATCGCTGGACAACTTGCTGACTGGAATGGCCAGCGCCCGGCGTTCGCCGTGACCGTGGCCGCAGGCGTGGTCGCCGTCCTGGTCTCCTGGAGCAGCAGCCGGTTGCTGACCCGCGCCGAGGCGCGTGGCCACACGTCAGGCTGACTGCCTGGCGTGGGCCCGGATGCCGTCGACGACCAGGGCCAGGCCGAGTTCGAAGTCCGATCCCTCCCGGGGGGCGTCGGGGATCGCTCCGGCGCTGCTGGCCTGGATCTGGGTCTGCTCGGCGAGCGCGTCACCGAAGACGAAGTGGAGCACCGTATTGACCGCGACCGGGCGGGTCTCCTCGTCGAGCCCGGAGCCGGCCAGTGCCTGGTCCAGGTCCTCGGCGGGGCGGGACGCGCCCAGGCCGAAGGCACGCACGGTGGCCACCAGTTCGGCGCCGTCCTGCCAGGCCAGCATCGCGTCGCGGAGTTCGCGGCCGATCTCGAGGACCTGCTCGTCCCAGGCTGTCGCGGTCCGTTCCCTCCGGCCGCGCTCGAGGATCTCGTCGGCCAGGGCGGCCAGCAGGGTCTGCTTGTTGGCGAAATGGTGATAGATCGCGCTCGCCTGGACCCCGAGTTCGTTGCCGAGTCGGCGCATGGAGAGGTCGGCCAGCCCATAGGCGTCGAGCACCTCCAGCGCGCGCGCCACGATGTCCGCCTTGCGATATCGCATGGGCTCCCTTCCCGTTCGTCCTCGCCATACCTTAGCCTGAACACCGTTCACCCGAACACTGTTCAGTTGGCCGCGGTGGCCAACTCCCGATAGAAGAGACTCCACCATGACCACCAGCCGTCGTACGTCGACCCCCACCGACATCGCGCTCATCTCCGGCTTTGCCGCCCTGATCGCCGTCGCCGCCATCCTGCCCGCGATCAACCTGGCCGGTCCGGTGCCGATCACCCTGCAGACCTTCGCGGTCCTGCTCGCCGGCGCCTGCCTCGGCGCGACCCGAGGCTTCCTGGCCGTGGTGCTCTACATCGCCGTCGGCGCCGCCGGCCTGCCGATCTTCTCCAACGGGGCCGCCGGACTCGGCGTTCTGGCCGGGCCGACCGCTGGCTACCTGATCGGCTTCCCCTTCGCCGCAGCTCTGTGCGGCTTCCTGGTCCAGCGCCTCCCCCGCCAGAAGATCCAGCAGAGCGTCCCGCTCGTCTTCGCCGCCGGGCTCCTCTCCAGCGCGGTCTTCATCCACACCGCCGGCATGGCCGGCCTGGTGCTGCGCGCCGACATGACCTGGGCCCAGGCGTTCGACGTGGACAAGGTCTTCTGGATCGGGGACGTGCTGAAGAACATCGCGATGGCGTTCGTCGCCACCGCCGTGCACCGTGCCTTCCCCGACCTGCTCGACCGCGGTACGACGACCTCGGGCACCACGGCCGTCGACACCGGGGCATCGACCTCGGCGTGAGCACCATCGAGTTCGACCAGGTCACCGTCAGCCCACCCGGGGATGACGGCCTGGTCATCCTCGCCGAGACGACGCTGTCGCTGACCGAGCAGCGGATCGCCCTGATCGGCCCCAACGGGGCCGGCAAGTCGACCCTGGCCCGACTGGTCAACGGCCTGGTCACGCCGAGCAGTGGCCGGGTCAGCGTGGACGGCATCGACGTCGCCCGGCACGGTGCCCGGGTACGCCGCCAGGTCGGGTTCGCCTTCACCGACCCGTCGGCGCAACTGGTGATGCCCACCGCACTCGAGGACATCGCCCTCTCCCTGCGCCGCGAGCACCGCAACAAGGGCGAGCGCCTCGCCGCCGCCGAGCGGGTGCTCGACGCCTATGGCCTGGGCGGGCTCGGCGAGCGCAGCGTGCACACCCTCTCCGGCGGCCAGAAGCAACTCCTGGCCCTGGCCGGGGTGCTGGCCACGAACCCCTCCGTCCTGGTCGCCGACGAACCGACCACCCTGCTCGACCTGCGCAACAGTCGCCGGGTCGCCGACCTGCTCTTCGGCCTCGAACAGCAGCTGATCCTGGTCACCCACGACCTGGACCTGGCGGCCCGCTGCGACCGCGCCCTGGTCGTCGACGATGCACGGGTCGTCTTCGACGGCCCGGCCGCCGAGGCGGTCGCGCACTACCGGGCCCTGGCCCTGCCATGAGCAGCGTGGTGCTCGGCGCCTACCTGCCCGGCAACACCTGGTTGCACCGGTGCTCGCCGGGGCCGAAGTTGCTCGCCCTGGCCGCGATTGCCGTGCACCTGGTCTGGTTCCGCTCCCCCGCCCTGGCCCTGGGCGCGGTGGCGGGCGCCGGCGTACTGGTGGTGTGGACCGGGATGCCATTGGCCACCGCGCTGCGCGTGCTGCGCCGGATCGCGATCGTCGCCGTCCTCCTCGGTGCATGGTTGGTGTGGCAGCAGAGCTGGGCGCGCGCCGTGGACTCGGTCGGCGACCTGGTGGCGTTGATCCTGCTGGCCTCGGTGCTCACCGCGACGACGGCGGTCGACGACATGCTCGACACGATCACCCGTTGCCTGCACCCCTTCCGGCGACTGGGGGTGAACCCGGAGAAGGTCTCGCTGGCGTTCTCCCTCACCCTGCGTGCCATCCCAACCACGATCGAGATCGCCGAGCAGACCCGGGATGCGGCGGTTGCCCGCGGCCTGCAGCGCAGTCCCCGGGCACGGCTGGTCCCGATGGTGATCCGGGCCGTCGCCCACGCCCGCGCCACGGGTGAGGCGCTGGATGCCCGTGGCATCGGTGACGACTGACCAGCGTCAGGCCGCACCGGGGAGCCCGCCCATCCGGCGTACCTGAACACCGTTCAGGCAGGGTGAACGGTGTTCAGTTCCGACTCTCGCCCGGAGGGGCCGCAGATGACCCCGACCATCCCTGGACCGACCGCTGCCGGTCCGGACTTCCACGACCTGGCCATGCGGATCCTGGCCGGAGCGGACGCCACCCACGCTGATGCACTGGCCGTGCTCCGCACCGGCTTCGGTCGCACCGGACGGCTCTTCGCTTCGGAGGTGGTCACCCCGGACATCCTCTGCCTCGGCAAGGCGCTGACCGGCGGTTACCTGACCCTGGCCGCCACCCTGTGCACGCCCGCGATCGCAGCCGGCATCTCGGCCAGTGACTCGGGAGTGTTGATGCACGGGCCCACGTTCATGGGCAACCCGCTGGCCTGCGCGGTCGCCTCGGCCTCGATCGACCTGTTGCTGGCCCGCGACTGGCGCGGTGAGGTGGCGGGCATCGAGGCGGCCCTGGCTGCTGGCCTGGCCCCACTGCGCGGGGAGCGCGGCGTACGTGACGTACGGACCCTGGGCGCCGTCGGCGTGGTCCAGCTCGACCGGCCGGTCGACGTCACCGCCGCGACCGAAGCCGCCCTCGCCCACGGCGTCTGGCTGCGCCCCTTACGCGACCTCGTCTATGCGATGCCGCCGTACGTCGCGACCGCGGACGACCTGTCCCTGATCGGGGCGGCGATGCGTGCCGCCGTACGGGCCCGATGAACACCTGGGGCCGCTGGCTCGCCGCGGCCGCCGGGCAACGCACGGCAGCAGGCCTGCACCGCGCCCTGCGCCCCCGTGGCGCGGACGAGGATTTCCTCGACCTGGCCGGCAACGACTACCTGGGGCTCTCCCGCCACCCCGCGGTCGTCGCCGCAGCCGCCGCGGCAGTGCACACCTGGGGAGCCGGCGCCGGAGCCTCACGGCTGGTCACCGGAACACTGGCGGTGCATGACGAGCTCGAGCGGGAACTCGCCGCCTTCACCGGCCACGAGAGCGCGCTGGTCTTCTCCACCGGCTACCAGGCGAACCTGGGCGTGGTCGGTGCGCTGGCCGACCGGGAAGCGGTGATCATCTCCGACGCGCACGTCCATGCGTCGTTGATCGACGCCGCCCGGCTCTCCCGCGCCCGGGTCGAGGTGGTGCCCCACAACGACGTGGCCGCGGTCCGTGCCGCCCTGGCCGCCGCTGCCGGTCGCCGCTGCCTGGTGCTCACCGAATCGGTCTTCTCCGTCCTGGGCGACGCAGCCCCGCTGCCGGCACTCGCCGCGGCCTGCGCCGAGCACGGAGCGCTGCTGGTCGTCGACGAGGCCCACGGCCTGGGGGTCGTCGGCCCGGGCGGAGGTGGACTGGTGGCCGGGCACGGCCTGGGCGGGCATCCCAGCGTGGTCGTCACCGCCACCCTCTCCAAGGCCCTCGGCGCCCAGGGCGGGGCGGTGCTCGGACCGGCGACGCTGCGCGACCATCTCGTCAACAGTGCCCGCTCCTTCATCTTCGACACCGCGCTGGCCCCGGCCGCTGCGGCCGGTGCCCTGGCCGCCCTGCGCCACCTTGCTGCCGAGCCGGACCTGCCCCGGGTGATCCACGAGCGGGTAGCCCTGCTCGGCCAGGCACTGGGGTGCGCTGAACTCCCCGTCGGTGCCGTGCTGTCGGTGCCGATGGCCTCCCCCGCGGCGGCAGTGGAGGCCCAGGTGGCGCTGCAGGCCGCTGGCATCCGGGTCGGCTGCTTCCGGCCGCCCTCGGTGCCCGATGGCATCTCGCGGTTGCGGATCACCTGCAATGCTGGCGTGCCGGAGGCCGACTGGGCCCGTGCCGTCGCGCGCATCACCACGGTGGCGCGCGGATGAGCGGCCGGATCGTGGTGGTCACCGGCACCGACACCGGCGTCGGCAAGACGATCGCAACCGCGGCGCTGGCGGTCCTTGCCCGGGCTCGCGGCACCGTGGCGGTGGTGAAACCGGTCCAGACCGGGATCGGTGACAGTGGGGACGATGGCACCGGGGCCGACGACGAGGCCGATGCGGCCGTGGTCCGTCGCCTGGCGGGGTGTGCGGTCCACGAGTTCGCGCGACTGGCGGACCCGCTGGCGCCGGAGACCGCCGCCCGGCTCCGCGGCGTCGAACTGCCCGACATCGCCCACCATGCCGACCGGATCCGGGCACTGGCTCGCGAGAGCGACACGGTCATCGTCGAAGGCGCAGGTGGCCTGCTGGTCCGCCTGGACACGGCCAACGGCACGATCCTCGACCTTGCCGACGTCCTGGGCGCAGAGGTCTACGTGGTGTGCCGGGCCGGCCTGGGCACCCTCAACCACACCGAACTGACCGTGCGTGCCCTCCGCCAGCGGGGCATCGAGTCTGCCGGGCTGGTGATCGGCGCCTGGCCCGCGGGCGCCGGGACCGCCGAGCAGCGCAACCTCGATGACCTGCCGCGGTTGACCGGCGTACCTGTTACCGGGGTGCTCCCCGACGGCGCCGGCCTGCTGGGAGCGGCACAGTTCCAGCAACTCGCTCCGGCCTGGCTCGGAGGCTGATCCGCTCGCTCAGGGGCGGACCTGGCCGTGGTCGGCACACTGGGCGACCGTGCCGAGCGGGGTGGTCTGCAGGCGCGTCGTCGCGGCGCACTGCGGGCAGAATCGCGGCGCATCGTGGAAGCCGGCCAGTTCGCAGTCGCTGTGGTCGCGGGCTGCTTCCGGCTCCCCGCAGTGGCGACAGTACGGCGGCCCCGCGGCCGGGTCAGGCGACGTCATGGCGGCGCAATCCGAAGGTGAGTCCGTCGACCAGGGCGCCCCAGGAAGCCTCGATCACGTTGTGGCCCACGCCGACCGTGACCCACGACGACTCACCGTCGCTGGTCTCGATCAGCACCCGCGTGGTGGCATCGGTGCCGTGGCCGTTGTCGAGGATGCGGACCTTGTAATCGATCAGTTCGAACTTGGCGACCTCGGGATAGGCCCGGCCGATCGCCTGGCGCAACGCATGGTCCAACGCATTGACCGGGCCGTTGCCCTCGCCGGTGACCACGAACCGGACTCCCCCGGCCTTCAGCTTCACCGTCGCCTCGGAGATCGCCTCGCCGGCGGGCGAGGTCTCGGTGATCACCCGCCACGACTCGACGTCGAAGTACGACGGGCGGTGGCCCTCCACCTCCTCGGCCAGGAGCAGCTCGAAGGAAGCGTCGGCCGCCTCGAAGGTGAACCCCCGGGACTCCAGTTCCTTGACCTTGGCGGTGACCCGGGTGACCAGTTCGGCATCGGCGGAGAGGTCGAAGCCGAGTTCCTTGCCTTTCAGTTCGATGGAGGCGCGACCGGCCATGTCCGAGACCAGCAGGCGCATGTCGTTGCCGACCTCGACCGGGTCCAGGTGCTGGTAGAGGTTCGGGTCGACCTTGATCGCCGAGGCGTGCAGTCCGGCCTTGTGCGCGAACGCCGAGGTGCCGACGTACGGCTGGCGCGAGGAGGGCGGGAAGTTGGTGATCTCCGCGACCGCATGGGCGATCCGGGTGGATTCGGCAAGCAGGCCCTCGGGGAGCACCTGGCGTCCCAGCTTCAGTTCCAGGTTGGCGACCATGGTGACCAGGTCGGCGTTGCCGGTCCGTTCGCCGTACCCGTTGATGCAGCCCTGGACGTGGGTCGCGCCGGCCTCGACCGCGGCGACCGAGTTCGCCACGGCGCAACCGGTGTCGTTGTGGGCATGGATGCCGACCCGGGCGCCCGTGGTGGCGATGGTGTCGGCGACGACCTCGGTGACCCAGTGCGGGAGCATGCCGCCGTTGGTGTCGCACAGGGCCACGGCCTCGGCGCCGGCCTCGATGGCGGCGCCGACCACCTCGAGGGCATAGGAGCGGTCCAGGCGGTAGCCGTCGAAGAAGTGCTCGGCATCGATGAAGACCTGCTGGCCCTCGGCGACCAGGTGCGCGACCGAGTCGCGGACCATGGCCAGGTTTTCCTCCAGCGTGGTGCGCAGCGCGAGCTCGACGTGGCGGGTGTGTGACTTGGCAACCAGCGTCACCCACGGCGCGCGGCTCTCACGCAGCGCGGCGATCTGCGGATCGTCCGCGGCAGCCACTCCGGCCTTGCGGGTGGAGCCGAAGGCAGCCAGCACCGCATGGCGCAGCTCGAGTTCGTCGACCGCGCGGCGGAAGAACTCGGTGTCCTTCGGGTTGGCACCGGGCCAGCCACCCTCGATGAAGCCGACCCCGAGCTCGTCGAGCAGCCGGGCGATGCTGAGCTTGTCGGCGACGGAGAGGTTGAGCCCCTCCTGCTGCGCGCCGTCACGCATCGTCGTGTCGTAGACGTGGAAGGAACCCTGCAGGTCCATCACTCTTCATCTCGCTTCGGATCGGTTGCCACGGTCGTGCGTCGAGGAACGGGCAAAGAAAAAGCCTCCCGGGTCACGAGAGGCAGCGCGGCGGGGGTTCCCGACGCGCTAGGCAATGATGATGTCCTTCGCTCGCACCCCTCCAGTGTGCCACGGATCGGGCATCCGTGTCGGGGCGAGCCCGCAATCCGCATCCCCGACAACCTTTGTCATTCTCCTGTGGAGACCACCCCGACCGCCCTATATTGAGCGGACGTGACCTCGGCGAAGGGCTCGAAGACCATGCGGATCAGCAAGCTCAGCGAGCGTGCCGACCTGCCCGTGGGGACGGTCAAGTTCTACCTGCGCAGCGGCCTGCTGCATCCGGGGCTGGCCACCGGTGCCACCCAAGCCCGCTATGACGAGACGCACCTGCTCCGGCTCCGGACGATCCGGGCCCTGCTCGAGGTCGGTGGCCTCTCCCTGGCCGAGATCCAGCGGGTCCTGGACGCGGTGGACCATCCCGGTCGCGACGAGGCCGGTTCGGCCGACGACCTGGACCGAATCGACCGGATCGTCGCCGCGGAGCCCACCCAGCAGGTCGACCTGGCGCCCGCCCGCGAGGCGATCACCGCGCTGGGCTGGCACGTTGCCCCCGACTCGCCCCACTTGGCGGCGCTGGCCCAGGCGCTGGCGGCGCTCGGGGCGATCGGGTTGGAGGTCGACCACGGCAGGCTCAAGGCCTGTGCCGAGGCAGCGGCCCACGTGGCACGGCACGACGTGGAGGCTTCCCGGAAACTCCCTCCCGGGGAGCGCCCCGCCCACCTGGCGCTGGGCACCATCCTCACCGATCCGCTGATGTCTGCCCTGCGCCGCCTGGCCCGCGAGCACCACGAACGCGTGGCCCGCAGCCGGGTGCCCGGGCAGCGTGTCGCGCTGCCCAACGGCTGAGGGATTTGCCTGGGCCGCCGGCTCAGAGGCGACCCAGCCAGGACGAGCCGTCCCAGGGGGCATGCTCGAACGGGGACCACTCCACCCCGAGTGTGGCCAGCGCCAGGGTCCCGCTGCACAGGATCGAGAAGACGACCATCACCGAGATCCAGGCGATCACGTTGTCCGCGATCGGGCGGCCCACCTCCTGGAGCGGCTGGCGCAGCCGGGACGCCCCCGGGCCGGTCCAGGTCGCGACGGCCATCACGATGCCAGCCGTGGCCAGGAGGCCGACGTCGCCCACGTCCAGGAGCAACAGCACCAGGACCCAGCAGGCCGCCAGCATCGCTCCCCAGCACAGGAGCAGCAGACTGAGTGGGAAGGTCACCATGAAGTGCCACGGAGCCGAGACGACATCGAGGCTGACGTCGTACCACCTGGCGCCCCGCCGGGCACGCCGGGCGCGTGACGCCGTGGTCGACAGTGACCAGCTGCGGGCCACCACGACCACCAGGGCAACCACACTCATGCCGAGCCACGGTGCGGCGGCGATCAGGCAGCCGGTGAAGGCGCCTAGGGCGATGCCCAAGCACCAGCGGCGCGCCCGCACCACCCAACTGGTCCGGGTCGGCGCCGGGGGCGGCGCTGTCGGCTCCGCCAGGTGCCGGGTCGGCGGCAGGGTGGGGCTGGGGGCCTGCCCGGCCAGTGCCATCGTCGGCAACTCGTGCTCCGGTGCGTCCTGGCGCTCCCGCGTCACCTCGCCACCCAGCTGGCCGATCAACTGGGCCAGCGCGGGACGCCGGGCCGGGTCGGGGTCGAGGGCAGCATCGACCAGCGCAAGCACCTCGTAGCCGAGCCCGGTCAGGTCGTGCTCGCCACGACGTACCCGGTCCATCACCGCCATCGCGGGCCCGGTCCCGAAGGCGCCTCGCCCCAGGCCGGCGTAGGCGACCGTGGCCGCCCAGGAATGGACGTCGGCAGCCGGTGTCGGCTCGTGCCCCTGCAGGACCTCCGGCGCCAGGTAGCCCGGCGTGCCGAGGAGATAGCCGGTGCGAGTCACCTTGTGGTCGTCGGCAAGGCGGGCCAGGCCGAAGTCGATCAGCACCGGGCTGCGACCCTCCATCAACACGTTCGACGGCTTGATGTCGCGGTGCAGTACGCCGACCCGGTGCACGGCATGCAGTGCCTCGGCCAGGCCGCGGGCGAACTCGAGCAGGTCGTCGCCCGAGAGCGGGCCGGTGCGGCGTACGTGGTCGTGCAGGTTCGACCCCGGGACATAGCGGGTCGCCACGAACGGGATCGGGCCCCACGGGTCCGCGTCGACGATCTCGGCGACGCGCCGGCTGCGCACCCGGGTCAGCGAACGGACCTCCCGGGCCAGGCGCTCGCGTGCCTCCTGGTCACCGACCACGTGGGGGCGCAGGACCTTGATCGCGACCCGCTTGCCGCTCGGCCCCTGGGCCAGGTGGACCACGCCCATCCCGCCCTCACCGATGCGGGAGAGCAGCACGTAGTCCCCCACCCTCATCGGCGACGGAGCCCGGTCAGTCATCACGAGGCGAGGTTACCCAGTCCGCCCCCACGCCACGCCGCCCCCATGTAACGCCCGGTCCACGTGTCTGTGCACCGGGCCGGCGGGGTGCAAGGTCACCACAAGGGCGCGGTAGATGGAACGACGGGTTCAGACGACGTGGTGCATCCAGCCGAAGCTGTCCTCGGCCCGGCCGTACTGCACGTCGACCAGCGCCTGGCGGATCCGCATGGTCAGCTCCTGCGATGCGGGCGCACCGACCTCGCCGCCGTCCCACTTCAGCGCACCGACCGGGGTGATCACCGCGGCCGTCCCGCAGGCGAAGATCTCCACGATGTCACCCGAGGTGATCCCGTCGCGCCACTCGTCGATGGAGAAGCGCCGCTCGGTCACCTGGTGCCCCAGCCCGTCGGCGATCTGGATGATGGAGGAGCGGGTGATCCCCTCGAGGATCGTCCCGGTTGCCGGGGTGACGATGGAGCCGTCCTTGAACACGAAGTACATGTTCATCCCGCCGAGTTCCTCGACGTACTTCCCCTCGGCCACGTCGAGGAAGACGACCTGGTCGCACCCGTTGGCGGTCGCCTCCTGCTGGGCGACCAGGGAACTGGCGTAGTTGCCGCCGGTCTTCGCCGCGCCCATCCCGCCGCGGCCCGCGCGGGTGTATTCCTCGGTGAGCCAGAGGCTGACCGGTTTGATCCCGCCCTTGAAGTAGGCACCTGCTGGCGAGGCGATCACCATGAAGGTGACGTGCTGGCTGGGTCGCACCCCGAGGAACGTCTCCGTGGCGATCATGAAGGGACGGATGTAGAGGCTCTTCTCCCCCTCACCGTCCGGCACCCAGCGTTCATCGACCTGGACCAGCGCGTCGACGGCTGCGACGAAGTCGTCGACGGGCAACTCCGGGAAGGCGAGCCGTTGCGAGGAGCGCGCCATCCGGGCTGCGTTGGCCTCGGGGCGGAAGGTCCACACCGAGCCGTCCTCGCGCCGGTAGGCCTTCATCCCCTCGAAGGTCTCCTGCGCGTAGTGCAGCACGGCCGTGGCCGGGTCGAGGCTGAGCGGTCCGTACGGCGTGATCCGGGCGTCGTGCCACCCCTTCTCCGGCGTCCACTCGACGGTGAACATGTGGTCGGTGAAGTGGATGCCGAAGCCGGGGTTGGCCAGGATCTCGGCAAGGCGGGCGTCGTCGACCGTCTCCGTGGAGAGGGTGGTGCTGATCTGCATGGTGGCCACGCTATACCCACCTTTCGGGGTCGGTTGAAGGAGACGGGCACCCGGGTCTGCCCCGGATGCCCGTGGAGTGTTCCGCCCTGCGTCAGCCGGCCACCCGGGCCGCGATCGCGTCGCCGACCTCGGCGGTACGCCGCACAACGGCGGGGTCGCGCTCGGAGAGGTCGGCGAGCACGGCCTCCTCGATCACCGCGGCCGCCTCGGGGTGGCCGAGGTGGTCCAGCAGCAGGGACGCGGAGAGGATCGCCGCGGTCGGGTCGGCCTTCTGCTGGCCGGCGATGTCGGGGGCGGAGCCGTGCACGGGCTCGAACATGGACGGGGCGGTGCGGTCCGGGTTCACGTTGCCGGAGGCCGCCAGGCCGATGCCGCCGGTGATGGCAGCAGCAAGGTCGGTGATGATGTCGCCGAAGAGGTTGTCGGTGACGATCACGTCGAAGCGCGCGGGGTCGTTGGTCATGTGGATCATCGCCGCGTCGATGTGCATGTAATCGCATCTCACGTCGGGGTGCTCGGCGCCGACGGACTCGAAGAGCCGCCACCACACCGAACCGGCGTTGACCAGGACGTTGGTCTTGTGGACCAGGGTGAGCTTCTTGCGGGGGCGGCGCTCGGCACGGGCGAACGCGTCACGGATCACCCGCTCCACGCCGTACGCCGTGTTGACGCTGACCTCGGTGGCCACCTCGGCCGGCGTACCGACGCGCAGGGCGCCACCGTTGCCGGTGTAGGGCCCCTCGGTGCCCTCGCGGACCACGATGAAATCGACCTCGCGCCCGCCGATGATGTGCTCACCGAGCGGCGAGACCACGCCCGGGAAGATCCGTGAGGGGCGGAGGTTGACGTAGTGATCGAGCTCGAAGCGGAGCTTCAGCAGCAGGCCCCGCTCCAGGATGCCGGGCGGCAGGTTCGGGTCGTTCGGCTTGCCACCGACGGCGCCGAGCAGGATCGCGTCGTGGTTGCGGATCTCCTCCAGGGTGCTCTCGGGCAGCACCTCGCCGGTGGCGAGGTAGCGCTCGGCGCCGAGGTCATAGCGGGTCTGCTCGAACTTGAGCCCGGCGGGTGCGGCCACGTCGAGGACCTTGAGGGCCTCGTCGGTGACCTCGGGACCAATGCCGTCGCCGGGGATGATGGCGAGCTTGGTCGAGGTGGCAGGAGGAGTGGAAGTCATGGGGTGGAATCTAGTTGTCGTCGGGCCGGAAGTCGGCCTTGTCTCGCTGGTCAAGAGTCACCGGCGCATACCAGCTGTTCTGCGGGCTGTCGGGATCGTTCTTGGCCGGTCCCCACTCCTGCAGGCTCCAGTCGGGGTACATCTCATACATCGTCTTTCCTCCGTCGTTGTCTCGATCGGTCAGGGTGTCTTCGGTGGTGCTCGAAGAACGCCCCGCGACGGGACGGGGAGGGAACCATGGGTCACACGGTGCCGATTCGGTCCGCCAGGACCTGGAGATCGCGGATCACGCTGGAATCAACGGGTGGGATCCGCCGCGGGGCGTTCAACATTCAGATGTGTCGAAGGCCCGTGAAACACCACTCGCCACGGCGAGGTGGCCTTCTTCAGGCCTCGCCGCGGCAGTGAATGAGTACGAACACGCTCCGCATGATGCGTCGAGGGTACGCCGGTCCCCGCGCGCCGTGCACCGGGTTTCACGAAACTGCTCAGGATCTGAGACGCCGATCCCGGGATGGAAGACTCGACTCCATGAGCGCACCTCCCGACCTCCCCGAGATCGTCTCGCGCGCCTTCGACGTCTCCCGCAAGGCCGGCTATGTCTCGTTCTGCCGCAACGAGACCGGTCGCCTGCTGGCCACCCTGGCCGCCACCCGCTCCGGGACGCTGGCCGAGTTCGGCACCGGCTGTGGGGTCGGCACCGCCTGGCTGCGCAGCGGCGTACCGTCCGGCGCCCGGATCATCTCGGCCGAGCTCGACCCGAAGCTGGCCGGCGCCGCCGCGGAGATCTTCGCCGACGACGACTCGGTCGAGGTGCTCGCCGCCGACTGGTCGACGCTGCACGACCGCGGCCCGTTCTCCCTGCTCTTCATGGATGCCGGGATCCCCTCCGAGGTGGGGGTCGACTCGATCGCCGACCTGGTCGAACCGGGCGGCATCGTGGTGCTCGACGACTTCGTGCCGTGCGAGATGTGGCCGCCGATCACGGATGGCCGGGTGGACACGCTCCGCGAGGAGTGGCTCACCGACGAGCGGTTCACCGCCGTCGAGGTGATGATCGCGCCCGATGCTTCCGCCATCGTGGCGACCCGGCGCTGATCCGAGGAGTGAGGCGGAGGTAGGCCGAGGCACGAGGTCTGCCGTAGCCGAGCCCCGCAGGCATCAGCGCCCACAGGCACGGCACGCTGATCAGCCCGGATCAGCTACTCCGGGCAGGTCGACGATGCAGGCGGGCAGCATGAGTTGGGACAGCGGCCCGATCGCCAGCGCATAGAGGATGGTCCCCGCCCCGAGCACGCCACCGAGCAGGAGCCCGGCGACCACGACGGTGACTTCCAGCCCGGTGCGGACCAGGCGCAGCGACCATCCGGTACGCCGCGCAAGCCCGGTCATCAGCCCGTCCCGGGGACCGCGCCCGAACTGCGCCCCGATGTAGAGGGCGGTGGCGAGCCCGTTGAGCACGACGCCGGCGACCATCAGCGCCACCCGGGCCACCATCGGGTCCGCCTCGTCGAGCAGGGCCAGCGTGGCATCGGCCGAGAGCCCGACCAGGACGGCGTTGAGGAGGGTGCCGATCCCGGGCTTCTCACGCAGCGGGATCCAGAGCAGCAGGACCACGAAGCTCATCGCGATGACGGCCTGGCCCAGCGTGATCGGGACGTGGCGGATGATGCCGGAGTGGAGCACGTCCCACGGTGCCAGGCCCAGCGCGCCACGGACCATCAGGCCCAGCGAGACGCCGTACAGCACCAGTCCGACGAGGAGCTGGACGAGGCGTCGCGGCAGTCGTCCGGCCCGCAACTGTGCCAGTGGTCCGAGGTCGGCGAGTTCACGCGCGGTGCGCCGGGTCCGGGGTGGAGCGGTTGCCATGTGCACCATTCTCCCGTCGAGTGGCCTTCAAACAAATAGCCACTTCTGGCAGAGTGGCTCCATGTCCCCGACCATCTCCGCCCCTCGCCTGGCCCGTCTCGTCGGCGACTTCGACCGCTCCCCCGCCTACGCCGGCCTGGCCGCCGCGCTGCACCGGTTGATCTCCGAGGGCCGCCTCCCGCACGGCACCCGCCTGCCCAGCGAGCGGGAACTGACCGGGCCGCTGGCACTCAGTCGCACCACCGTCACCCGCGCCTATGCCGAACTGCGCGAGCGCGGGTACGCCGAAGCGCGCCGCGGGTCGGGCACCTTCACCCGGGTCCCGGGCGGTCCGCGCCGGGCACCCGACCGGATCCTCACCCCGCGGGTCCCCGACGGCGTCGACATGATCGACCTCAACTGCGCAGCGGCACCAGCACCTCCCGGAGTGGCCACCGCGTATGCCGCAGCCGTGGCCGACCTGCCCGGCTACCTGAGCGACCACGGCTACTACCCGATGGGGTTACCCGAATTGCAGGCCGCGATCGCCGCGACGTACGACGCCCGCGGACTGCCCACCGAACCCGAGCAGGTGATGGTCACCCCTGGTGCGCTGGCCGCCACGGCGATCGTCGCGCAAGCATGCACCGCCCCCGGGGACCGGATCCTGGTCGAGGTGCCCGGCTATCCCAACGCGGCACGCGCCCTGGCCCGCCCCGGGATCCGGATCGCCACCACGACGGTCGACGACGACGGATGGGACCTGCCCGCCGTCGCCACGGCGCTGCGCCGCACCCGACCACGCCTGGCCCACCTGGTCCCCGACTTCCACAACCCCACCGGGAACCTGATGGACGACGAGCAGCGCGCTGAGTACGCCGCCCACGTGGCGCGCACGGGCGCCGTCGCCCTCATCGACGAGGCCCACCAGGCCCTCACCCTGGCCGGGCAGGCGATGCCACTCCCCTTCGCCGCCCATGTCTCCCGGGCCGGTGGCCAGGCGATCACCGTGGGCGGTGCCTCCAAGACCTTCTGGGGCGGACTGCGGGTCGGCTGGATCCGGGCACCCCATCACCTGATGGACGCCCTGGCTGCCGCCCGACTGACGCTCGACCTCGGGGTGCCCGTGCTCGAACAGCGCGCGGTGCTCCACCTCCTGGCCGACCCCGCACCGACCCTGGCCGACCATCTCGCCCGACTGCGCGAGCAGCGCGATGCCCTGGTCACCGCGATCGGCGACCAGTTGCCGACCTGGTCCTTCCGGGTGCCCCGGGGCGGGCTGGGGCTGTGGTGCCGCCTGCCCGGCGCCGGCGCGGGAGCGTTCACCGCGTCCGCCGAGGCGCACGGTGTCTCGCTCGCGCCCGGGTCGCTCTTCGCCGTCGACGGTGGGTACGACGCATATGTCCGGGTCCCGTACGCACGGCCTGCGGACGAACTGCGCGAGGCGGTCCGCAGGATGGCCGCGGCCTGGGACGCGTCACCGGCGCGGAGCGTTGCCAGGACCAGCGACAAGGTGATGGTCGCCTGACGCACGGCCGCAGGGCTCATGGGGCGGCATGCTTGACTGTGCCCCATGCCAAGACTCGCGGTGGACCGCTTGACCAAGGCCTATGGCGACAAGGTCGCCCTCGACCAGACCTCCTTCGAAGTCGCCCCGGGCGAGATCTTCGGCTTCGTGGGGTCCAACGGGGCCGGGAAGACCACCACGATGAGGATCATCCTGGGGGTCCTGCAGCCGGACTCCGGGTCGGTGACGTGGGACGGTGAACCGGTCGGCGCCGACCACCGGCGCCGGATCGGCTACATGCCCGAGGAGCGCGGGCTGTATCCGAAGATGAAGGTCGGTGACCAACTGGCCTACCTGGCCCGGCTCTACGGCCTCTCCGCGGCGGATGCCCGCGCCTCGATGGAGCGCTGGACCGAGCGCCTCGGCGTCGGTGAGCGGATCGGTGACGCGGTGGAGGTCCTCTCACTGGGGAACCAGCAGCGGATCCAGCTGGCTGCCGCGTTGACCCACGAGCCGGAAGCACTGGTTCTCGACGAGCCCTTCTCCGGCCTCGACCCGGTCGCCGTGGACGTGATGAGCGAGGTGCTCCGCGAGCGGGCCGGGAGCGGCGTACCCGTGCTCTTCTCCTCCCACCAGCTCGACCTGGTCGAGCGGCTCTGTGACCGGGTCGGCATCATCCGCGACGGCCGGATGGTTGCCGTCGGCACGGTCGACGAACTGGCCCGCCATGACACCCCTCGCTGGGTGGTCCAGGGCCCCGCGGATGCCACCTGGGTCCCTGCCGGGTTCCGGGTGGTCGCCGACGACGCAGCCGGCACCGTCGTCGAGGTACCCGAGACCGAGGCCGGCGCCGAACAACGGCTGCTCGCCGCCGCACTGGCCGCGGGCCCGGTGACCACCTTCACCCAGCAGCGTCCGTCCCTGACCGACCTCTACCGCGACGTCGTCACCGCGGCCACCGAGGAGGAGACCGCATGAGCAACCAACAGCTCGGCACCGTCGAGGCGATCCGCCTGGTCGCAGGCCGCGAGATCCGCGCCAAGGTCTTCGCCAAGTCCTTCATCTGGACCACCATCGCCACGGTCGCCGCGATCATCCTCGGTGGCGTGCTCTACTCGTTCCTGGGCTCTTCGGAACCGGACCGTGTCGGCGTACTGCCCGCGTCTGCTGCCCTGGGTGGCCCGGTGGAGTCCGTCTCGACCGCCTCCGGGACGGAGGTCGAGATCGTCGATGTGGCCGACCGCGAGCGTGGTGAGCAAATGTTGCGCGACGGGGATCTCGACGTGCTCGTCCTCTCCGCTGACGAGGAGGTCTCCCTGCTGGTCGCCGATGAACTCAACTCCTCCCTGACCAGTGTCTTCGCTGCGCTGGCCCAGCAGCAGGCGCTCAGTGGTGAGATCGAGGAACTCGGTGGCGATCCCAGCCGGGTCGGCGAGGTGGTCGCCACGGCCGCGCCGACCGTCGAGGCCCTGGAGGAGCCCGCGGAGCGCGACGGCGGCCAGATCGCGGCCGGATTCATCGCCGGGATCCTGATCTTCATGGCCCTGATGACGACCGGTCAGATGGTCGCCCAGGGGGTGGTCGAGGAGAAGTCGAGCCGGGTGGTCGAGCTGTTGCTGGCCACCTTGCGTCCCTGGCAACTGATGGCCGGGAAGGTCCTCGGCATCGGCGCTGTCGGCCTGATCCAGGTCGTGGCCATCGTGGTCGCCGCTGCGGGCACTGCACTCGGGTTCGGCCTGGTCGACACCAGTTCCCTGGCCGTGGGACCGACCGCTGTGTGGGCGCTGGTCTGGTTCGTCCTCGGCTACGCGACCTATGCGCTGGCCATGGCCGGGCTGGCCGCCCTGGTCTCCCGGCAGGAGGACGTCGGCTCGGCGCTGACGCCGGTGATGATGCTGATGATGGTCCCCTACATCATCGGGGTTTCGGTGGCTCCCTGGGATCCGGACAACGTCCTGGTCGTGGTGCTCTCCTACATCCCGTTCTGTTCCCCGATGCTGATGCCGATGCGGATCGCGCTCGGCAGCGCGTCGACGCTGGAGGCACTGCTCGCGGTCGGCCTGACGCTGGTCCTGCTGCCGCTGCTGGTCTGGCTGGCCGGCCGGCTCTACAGCCGCGGCGTGCTGCGCACCGGGGCCCGGATCAAGCTCCTCGCCGCGCTGCGCTCCTGAGGCCGCGGCGTACGGCTTGTCTCAGTTCCAGACCCGGACGTAGTCGACCTCGTACGTCGCCGGGATGGGCGGGGGTGCGAGCAGGTTGAACGTGTTGGTCCCGCTGCCGACCAACTGGGTCAGCGCCAGGATGAACGGCTGGTCAAAGGCTGCGTCGCCGGAGGCGTGCGTCATGCACAACTTGCCGTTCACGTAGATGTCGAGCCGCCTCGATGTCCAGTCCAGGCGGTAGGTGTTCCATGCCCCACGCCTGGCTGCGCAGTGCCATGCAGTGTTCGTGTTCGGTCCGGTGAGGATCTGGCCGTTGGCGTCATGGCGCGAGTGCACGAACGGCACGCTGAGGTCAGGGTAGTTGGAGTAGGTCTCGCTGACGTCGATCTCGCCACTGACCGGCCAGCTGCTCACATCGACGTAGCGGTCATCGGGCCACAGCCAGAACGCCTCATGCAAGCCCGATCTGGTGGTGGCCGTGTTCCGGGATCGGACCTCGAAGCGGCCGTATTTCTGGGAGAACTTCCGGTACGTCGAGACCTGGCCCGAGGTGAGGATCTTCAGTGCGCCCGTGAGCCCGGGGCACTCGAGGAGTGACGCATAGCGGGCCACGAGTCGGAGAGAGCCGTTGCTCACGCTCACGTTGTCCGGGCTGTAGCAGGCGGCCGCGCCGGCTCGGTTGCCGCTGACCGGCGTCTCCTTGGAGTGCACGTACCACTTGCTGGCGTCCAGTCTGGTGCCGTTGAACTCCTCGTTCCACGAGCAGTAGTACAGCGTGCCGTCACCGCGCAACGGCCTCAGCCCACACGCATCGAAACGCGGCTGGATGCTGCGCAGGTGTGAATGGACGCCGGTCCGCGCTTCCCGCACCGTGTAGATCGTCCAGACCGTCCGGGCCGGCATCAGCACCGAGAACCTGTGGTTGGTGCTCGTGATTGCCTGCATGCGCGTGTACTTCTTGTCGAACACGGTGTAGCGCTCGACGTAGAGCGTCTCGCTCTTGAGGCGGGTCTCCCCGGTCAACCGCACCCGGCCATTGGTGTGCACGTGCAGGTTCAGGACCGGCCGAACGGTGGGCGCCGCGGCACTGGCCCGCTCCACGCCGAACTGTCCCAGCACCCCGGCAGGGAGCAAGCCGACGCCGAGCAAGAGGGCAACGACCATGCGGGTGATGTTCACGACTGGGCTCCTGGTCGGGTTCGTCGGCGGCAGGATCAATCGTTGCAACCCGGGCACCCGAAACCCTAGCGAAAGCCGAGTGGATGATCACCCAGGGCCATGGATCATGACCGATCGGTCATCGACCATGGCCCACCCCGATGAACGTCAGGACAGGTCGACCGCGCGCACGCTCTCGGCCGAGATTGCCTCGCCCAGCTCGGCCAGGGTCTCGGCAGGGATGGTGGAATCCACTGCGAGGGCGACCAGGGCGGAGCCGCCCTTGCCGTCGCGCGCGACCTGCATGCCGGCGATGTTCACGCCGGCACCTCCCAGGATGCCGCCGACGGTGCCGACCACGCCGGGGCGGTCCTCGTAGCGGACGAAGGCAAGGTGCTCGGTCAGCTCCACGTCGATGTCGAAGCCGTTGGCCTCGACCAGGCGCTCGCGCTGGGCGATGCCGACCAGGGTGCCGGAGACGGAGACCTGGGTGCCGTCGGCGAGCGTGCCGCGGATGGTGATCAGATTGCGGTGGTCGGGGCTCTCGGCCTCGGTGACCAGGCGTACGTCGATGCCCCGCTCGGCGGCGAGCAGCGGAGCGTTCACATAGGAGACCTGGTCCTCGACGATGTCAGCGAAGACCCCCTTGAGGGCGGCCAGTTCGAGCACCTTGACGTCGTACTCGGTGATCTCGCCGCGAACCTCGACGTCGATCTGCTGCGCGGCACCGCCGGCCAGTCCGGTGAAGACCCGGCCGAGCTTCTCGGTGAGCCCGATGCCGGGGCGCACGTCCTCGGCGATCACGCCGCCCTGGACGTTGACGGCGTCCGGGACCAGCTCGCCGGAGAGGGCGAGGCGCACCGACTTGGCCACCGCGATGCCGGCCTTCTCCTGGGCCTCGTCGGTGGAGGCACCTAGGTGGGGGGTGGCAACCACGTTCTCGAGTTCGAAGAGGGGGCTGTCGGTGCACGGCTCCTTGGCGAAGACGTCCAGGCCAGCGGCCGCGATCCGCCCCTCCTTGAGGGCGTCGTACAGGGCACCCTCGTCGACGATGCCACCGCGGGCGGCGTTGACCAGGACCAGGCTGGACTTGGCCTTCGCGAGCTGCTCGGCACCGATCAGGCCCACCGTCTCAGGCGTCTTGGGCAGGTGCACGCTGATGAAATCGGCCTCGGCCATCAGCGTCTCGAGGTCGACCAGACGGACCCCCATCTGCGCGGCGCGACCGGCCTGCACGTAGGGGTCGTAGGCGATGACCTGCATGCCGAAGGCACTCAACCGCTGGGCGACCAGGACACCGATCCGGCCCAGGCCGACGATGCCGACGGTCTTCTCGTAGAGCTCGATGCCGGTGTACTTGCTGCGCTTCCACTCGCCGTTGCGCAGGCCCTCGTGGCCGGGGCTGATGTTGCGCGCCGCGGCGAGCATCAGGCCCACCGCGAGTTCGGCTGCGGAGACGATGTTGGAGGTGGGCGCGTTGACGACCATCACGCCGGCCTGGGTGGCAGCCTTGACGTCGACGTTGTCCAGCCCGACACCGGCGCGGGCGATCACCTTCAGCTTCCTCGCCGCAGCCAGCGCCTCCTCGTCGACCTTGGTGGCCGAGCGGACCAGGATCGCGTCGACATCAGCGATCGCCGGGATCAACTCGGCGCGGTCGGCACCGTTGCAGTTGCGGATCTCGAAGTCGGGACCGAGTGCCTCGACGGTGGCGGGGCTGAGTTCTTCGGCGATGAGTACGACGGGCTTGCTCACGGCGGCTTCCTCGAGGTGTGTTCGTGGTGGATGGCCAGCGGCGTACGACACGCTGCCCGATGCGCGGCAACCCTATCGCGCCGCCGGGCAACCCCGGATGGCCGTCCGATGGCTGAGGCGCCGGGCGCCAGCCGCGGAAAAACGTTTGCCCGCCGCCGGAGGGGCCTGCGACACTGGCGCGGTGAAGTCCTGAGCAGCCCGTGAAGCCCGCCGTCGGCGGGTGGTTCCCCCGATTCCCGGATCGAGGCCTGCTCATGCGCACTCCCCTACGTTTCTCGAACGTCTCCTTCGCCTGGCCCGACGGCTCGGTCGTCCTGGACGATCTGGACCTGCTCGTTCCCGCCGGCCGCTCCGGTCTGGTCGGCGCCAACGGAGCCGGGAAGTCGACCCTGCTCCACTTGGCCAGCGGCGACCTCCTCCCCTCCTCCGGCTCGGTCAGCCGGGAGGGCCGGGTCGGCGTACTCCGCCAGGATCTCGCCCTGCACCCGGCCACCCCGGTTGACCAGCACCTCGGCGTACGCCGGATCCGCGACGCCATCCGCGCCGTCGAGGGTGGATCGGTGGACCCGGCCCACTTCGACACCATCGGCGATGCGTGGGACATCGACGACCGGATCACCGCGGAGCTCGCCCGGCTCGGCCTCCCCGAGGACGTCCTCGGCCGCCGCCTCGGCCAGCTCTCCGGTGGCGAACTCGTCCAGCTGGACCTGGCCCGACTGCTGCTCCAGCGCCCGGACGTGCTCCTGCTCGACGAGCCCAGCAACAACCTGGACGCTGCGGCCCGCCAGCGGCTGTACGCCGTGGTCCAGGGGTGGTCCGCCACCCTGCTGGTGGTCAGCCACGACCGGGAGCTGCTGGAGCGCGTGGACCGGATCGGCGAGCTGCGCGAGCACACCGTGCGCTGGTATGGCGGGGGCTACACCTCGTACGCCGCCCAGGTGGAGGCCGAGCAAGAGGCTGCGGTGCGTGCGGCGTCGACTGCCCGTGAGGAAGTACGTCGGCAGCGCAACGACCTCGTTGCCAGCCAGCAGGTGCTCGCCGGGCGCAAGCGCTATGCGGAGAAGATGTATGCCACCAAGCGGGAGCCACGGGCCGTGATGAAGCTGAAGCGGCGCTCGGCCCAGGTCTCGGCCGCGAAGTATCGCCAACTCCACGAGGGGCGACTCGACGCAGCA
Organism: Nocardioides sp. AE5; assembly: GCF_031844485.1. Taxonomy (NCBI): domain Bacteria; kingdom Bacillati; phylum Actinomycetota; class Actinomycetes; order Propionibacteriales; family Nocardioidaceae; genus Nocardioides; species Nocardioides sp. AE5. The sequence goes on along the minus strand of NZ_JAUZVI010000008.1, from coordinate 133,454 downwards.
CGGGAACGGCTCGACGAGGCCGAGGCCCGCGTCCGCGACGACCGCGGGATCCGGGTGGAGTTGCCCGGCACCGAGGTCCCGCGCGGACGTGAGGTGCTCACCGCCCGGCTCGAACTGCGCACGGGTGCCCGCGTCGAGTTCGAGATGCGGGGGCCGGAACGCGTCGCGGTCACCGGCGCGAACGGAGCCGGCAAGACGACCCTGCTGCACATGCTCTCCGGACGGCTCGAGGCGGTCGGGGAGGTGGCGGTGCACGTGCCCCTCGGGATCCTGGAGCAGCGCCTGACCGGCCTGGACGAATCGCTCTCCGTCTTCGAGAACGTGAAGTTGCGGGCGCCCGACAGCGACGACAACGAGGTGCGTGCGCGCCTGGCCCGCTTCCTCTTCCGCGGCCACGGCGCGGATCGGCCCGCGGGCACGCTCTCGGGAGGCGAGCGCTTCCGGGCCCACCTGGCCGCGGTGCTGCTGGCCGATCCGGCACCGCAACTGCTGCTCCTGGACGAGCCCACCAACAACCTCGACTTCGCGTCGTACGACGCCTTGGTCGGCGCGCTGGGCTCCTATGCGGGTGCGCTCGTCGTGGTCAGCCACGACGAGACCTTCCTGGCCGAGATCGGCGTGGAGCGGCACATCACGCTGGACGGCGCAACGTAGGAGATCTTCCGGCGCCTGGTGCCGGAGGATCTCCTCGTTCAGCAGCGCCCGGAGCCCGGGCACGGCGTGCTGCTCAGTCCGTGCCGAACTCCATCGCGGCCCGCTCGAGTGCGGCCTCGTCCTCGTCCACGGCTTCCTCGCGGGCTGCGATCCGGTCGGCGCCGCCGGCCGGGAGCGCCCCGAAGAGGGTCCCGTTCTCGACCAGGACCTGGCCCTCGTCCAGCGGCTGGGTGGCATAGAGCTCCAGCTTGGAACGGGAGTCGGCGATGTCGAGGTTGCGCATGGTGAGCTGCCCGATCCGGTCGGTGGGACCGAAGGCGGCGTTCTCGGTGCGCTCCATGGAGAGCTTGTCGGGGTGGTAGGAGAAGTCCGGCCCCGAGGTGCTCAGGATGGTGTAGTCCTCACCGCGGCGCAGGCGCAGGGTGACCTCACCGGTGACCAGGGAGGCGATCCAGCGCTGGATCGACTCGCGGATCATCAGCGCCTGCGGGTCCAGCCAGCGGCCCTCGTAGAGCAGTCGCCCGAGCTTGCGCCCCTCGTTGTGGTACTGCGCGACGGTGTCCTCGTTGTGGATCGCGTTGACCAGTCGCTCGTACGCCGCGAAGAGCAGCGCCATGGCCGGGGCCTCGTAGATGCCGCGGGACTTGGCCTCGATGATCCGGTTCTCGATCTGGTCCGACATCCCCAGTCCGTGCCGACCACCGATCGCGTTGGCCTCGTGGACCAGCGCCACGGCGTCGTCGTACCGCTGGCCATTGATCGCGACCGGGCGGCCACGCTCGAAGGCGATGGTGACGTCCTCGGTCTCGATCTGCACCGACGGGTCCCAGAACTTCACGCCCATGATCGGCTCGACCGTCTCCAGGGAGACGTCGAGGTGCTCCAGGGTCTTGGCCTCGTGGGTGGCGCCCCAGATGTTGGCGTCGGTGGAGTAGGCCTTCTCCTTCGAGTCGCGGTAGGGCAGGTCGTGTTCGACGAGCCACTGGCTCATCTCGGCGCGCCCGCCGAGCTCGGTGACGAACTCGGCATCCAGCCACGGCTTGTAGATGCGCAGGTCAGGGTTGGCCAGCAGGCCGTAGCGGTAGAACCGCTCGATGTCGTTGCCCTTGAAGGTGGAGCCGTCACCCCAGATGTCGACGCCGTCCTCGTGCATGGCACGCACCAGCATGGTGCCGGTCACGGCGCGGCCCAGCGGCGTGGTGTTGAAGTAGGCACGCCCGCCGGAACGGATGTGGAAGGCACCGCAGGCAAGTGCGGCCAGGCCCTCCTCGACCAGTGCCGCCTTGCAGTCCACGTGGCGGGCGATCTCGGCGCCGTACTCCAGCGCTCGGCCCGGGACGCCCTCGATGTCGGGCTCGTCGTACTGCCCGATGTCAGCGGTGTAGGTGCAGGGGACGGCGCCCTTGTCACGCATCCAGGCCACCGCCACGGAGGTGTCGAGGCCACCGGAGAAGGCGATGCCGACGCGTTCGCCGACCGGGAGTGAAGTCAGTACCTTGGACATGGCAGAGAGTATATGCATACTCCTGCATGTTTATACAATCTGGGTTGGCGCCTCACTCCGGCAACTCGACCCGGATGAACTTCGGCCGATACTTCATCGGATCCCGGATCACCTCGTTGATGTCCGTGCGGTTGCGGCTGTAGGAGACCACCATCGTGCCCGGCTCGGGCAGCAGGCCCGGGTGGGCCAGGGGCATGTAGCGCATTTCCCCCGTGGCCGCATCCGTGGGCAACTGGGCCAGTGGCTCGCTCGGGGTGAACGGCCCGGTCGGCGACGGCGCCGTCCACGCGACCAGGTCCGTGCCGAGGAAGTCGTCGCGCTTGCTCAGCGCGAACCAGGTGCCGTCCTGCTCGAAGACACTGAGGGTCTGGGAGACACCCTTGACCGCGGGAATCAGTTCGACCGCCTCCGCCTCGTCAACCACCCAGTCGGTGCCGTCGAAGAAGCGCCACGCGGACCGGTCGAGGACGTCATCGACCCTCACCCTGGCCACCTGCAGCGCATAGCCGAACGCTTCCTCGTCGGGATGGGAGGTCCCGTAGAGATAGACCCACCCGTCGTCAATCGCCGAGGCGGCGCCCCACATCGGGCGCCCCGGGTCGGGGTCATCGGGGCCGATGTCCACGACCTTCACCAACTGGGGCACCTTGCCCACCGGTACGACGAAGACCGCCGCCGACGGCCCCAGCACCTCGAAGTCGAACGTGCCCTGCCCCTGGGCCCGCACCCGCTGCATCGCGACCACGACCAGGTCATAGCCGGTGCGCGACTCCCGTCCCAGCGACATCGGCCAGTAGCCGACCGGTGCCCCTCGCCCGGGGTCGATCCGGTCCGGCACCAGCGCGCCATGGTCGGCCGGGGTGACCACCCGCAGGCAGTCCGGCTCGACCACGAGCATCGAGTTGCGCACCAATGCCTGCCCCTCGAAGCCGGGGTCGCGCAGGGTGTCGCCGAAGACGAAGATCCGGCGACCGTCCTGGAGTTCAATGCTGGCGCCGACATCACCACCCTGGAAGTTGCTCTGCACCTCCTCGCCGCCGCGCAACCGGTCGGTGATCCGGTCAAGGTCATCGAGATCCTTGACCGGGCCGGTCTCGACGCATCCCGTCTCCGCCGCCCGGAGCGGCGGGCCCTCGGGTTCCTCGCCCAGCCCGGCCGGCACCAGCCAGACCACGCCGAGCGCCAGGAGCACGACCGGCGTCACCACCGCGACCACCCGCCAGCGCCACTCCCCCCGGGTGGCCGCGGGGTCGGCAGCGGCGGCATGTCGTCGGCTGGCCCCAGCAGAGACCAGGAGGGCTGCCGCAAGCCAGGCGACCAGGACCACCATTGGCCACAGCGGCACCGCAGTCTGGTCATGGAGCAGGACTGCGCTCAACACCCGGTCCAGCGCTCCTACCGGCGTGGCCCCGACCAGGCCCGACCACGGCTGCCCCAGGAAGGCGACATCACTGCGCAACAGCAAGGGGACGACCTGGGCCAGGAAGAGGAGGACTGCCAGGCCCAGCCCGGCCAGTCCAGCCAGCGCTTCCAGTGCCAGCGTCACAGCGCCAGCAAGGACGACCGCCAACGCCAGCAAGGCCGCCACCACCAGGAAGGGACCGCCCGGCCCCGGGGCGATCACGGACAGGAGCAATCCGGTCACCGCGGCGATGCCGGCCAGGACCAGGTGGCGTGCCCGGTTCCGTCGAGACGTCCGGCCCACCGGACCGCGGAGCAGCGAGATCACCAGGATCACGACGAACCCCACCACGTGAGTGCTCAGCGAGAAGAGGTCAACGGTGGCTGGATCGGCGTACGTCGTGGGCACCGCCTGGACCGTGACCGTCCTGCGGTAGGAGTCCTCCAGCCCGGTGACGCGCTCGATGACGGCATCCGCCGTCTCCGGGGCAAGGGCGCCACTGACCACCAGGACGTCCGCTGTGCCGGCCAGGTCGACGACCAGTGCCGCGGCGGCCGTTCCTTCCGCCACCGCCCGCCGGGCCGACTCCTCATCGATCGCGGCGCGTGCGGCGAACGGCTCGCCGGGCAGGGCATTCGCCTCCTCGGCCAGGGAAACCGCGACCACCGGTGCGGTGGCGACGACCACCGGGACGCGGTGTGGCTCGTCGTCGAGCGCCAGGCGCAGGCCCAGGGCGACCAGGCCGCCCACCACCAGGAAGGCAAGGGCCATGGCCATCACCGACCGGGGCAGGCGCCACGGTGGGCGTGCTCCGGACCCGCGGGCTTCTTCCACGGGGACAGCCTATTTCAGGTCGGCCCCTTCGTCAGAGGGCACACCCGTCGGGCCCGCAGGCCTCTCCGTCCGCGTCGACCATCTGCAACGCCGGACGTGACTCCTGCCAGGCCTGCTCCAGCACCCTGGTGAACACCTCGACGGGTTGCGCCCCGGAGACGCCGTACTTCTCGTCGATCACGAAGAACGGCACCCCGGAGGCCCCGAAGGCCTGCGCGCGGGCGATGTCGTCCTGCACCTGCTCGGCGTACGTCGATCCGGCCAGCACCTCGCGGACCCGCTCGGCGTCGAGGCCCACCCCGGTCGCGATCTCGGTCAGTACGTCGTGGTCGGCCACGTTGCGGACCTCGACGAAGTACGCCGACAGCAGCGCTTCCTTGAGTGCGGACTGCTGGTCGCGTCCCCCTGCCTCCAGGGCGAGGTGGAGCAGGCGGTGCGCGTCGACCGTGTTGACCCGCAACGTCTCGGAGAGGCGGTAGAGCAGGCCTTCCTCAGCGGCAACGGCCTCGACCTGGTCCATCATCTGCTGGGCCCGCTCGATGCCGCCGCCGTACTTCTTGGCCAGCGACTCCACCGTCTTCTCGCTCGGCACCACCGGCGCCCCGGGGTCGAGTTGGTAGGAGTGCCAGGTCACCTCGACCTGGTCGGCATGGACAAAGCCTGCCAGGGCCTTCTCCAGGCGGCGCTTGCCGATGTAGCACCAGGGACAGACCACGTCGGACCACACGTCGATTCGCATGCCTGGTCAACCACCGGCGACGGCGGGACATTCCCGATTGGCCGCACCGGTCGGGAGTCTCAGATCCCCAGCACCGCCTTGGCGATCATGAAGTAGATCAACAGGCCGGTGGCATCGCAGAAGGTGGTGATGAACGGCGTGGAGAAGACGGCCGGGTCCACCCGGAGCTTCTTCGCGATCATCGGCATCACCCCGCCCACCGTGGCCGCCATCGAGCAGACGCAGAACAGGGTGAGGCCGATCACCAGTCCGGTGTCGGTGTCATAGGCCAGGGCGGCCAGCGCGAAGCCGAGCGACCCCAGGAGCAGGCCCAGCATGGCGCCGACCCGCACCTCGCGCAGCATCACCGCCCACACGTCGGAGGTCCGTACGTCGCCCATCGCCAGGGCGCGGGTGATCGTGGTGGCGGCCTGCGAACCGGTGTTGCCACCGGTGCCGGTGAGCAGCGGGATGAAGAGCGCCAGCACGACCTTCTGCTCCAGCGTCGCCTCGAAGATCTCCAGCACCTGCACGGTCAGGATCGCCGACATCGCCAACACCAGCAGCCACACCACCCGGGCGCGCGCCACCTTGGCAATCGAGGTGGAGAGGTAGGGCCGGCGCAGCGGCTCGGTGGCACCGGCCCGGGCAGCATCCTCCTCCTCGGCCTGCTCCAGGATCCGCTGCGCGTCATCCACGGTCAGGATCCCGAGCAGGCGGGTCTCGCTGTCGACGATCGGCATCGCCAGCACGCCGAGGTCGACACAGAGGCGGGCCACCTCCTCCGCGTCGTCGTTGGCGTGCGCGAAGTGGACGGTGCCCATGATGTCGCCGACCATGTCCTCGGGGCCGGCCTCGAAGAGGTCACGCAGGCTGAGTACGCCGACCAGCTTCTTGTCGGGATCGGTCACCGGAAGCGTGTAGATCGTCTCGGCCTGGGCCACCCGGCGGCGCACCACGTCGAGTGCCTCCGCCACCGTCAGGTGCGGGTGGGCGCTGACGTATTCCGGGCTCATCCGGCGCCCGACCGAACCGGCCCGGTGACCCAGGATCACCCAGGTCAGGTCACGCTCGTGCGGGGTCAACTGCTGGATCAACCGTCGCGCCACTGCCGCCGGCAACTCGTCCATCAGGAGCACCCGGTCGTCGGGGTCCAGGTCGGTGAAGAGGTCCGTAACCTCACGGTCGGCCAGGCCGAGGAAGAGTTCCCCCTGCACCGACGGGTCGAGGCGCTCGAAGACCCGGAGTGCGACATCCTTGGCAAGCAACCGGAACAGCACCGCGGAACGACGCTGCGAGGAACGTTCGATGAGGTCGACCAGTTCGCGGTCGCCCAGGTGCTCGAGCACCCGTGACACCGCCAGGAGATCCCGGTCGGCCAGCGCCCGGGCCAGGGCTTCCTCCGTCGTCAGCGCCTCCACCATCCACCTCCATCGACTCTGCGTACCATCCTCGCCCGGGATCGACGTCAGGGTTCTCTCGGGGTCATCCGGGGGTGGCGCGGGGCACTCTCCCCGATGTGCACACCCCACCCGGCGCAGCAGGGTGGAGCCATGATCACAGTCGAATCCCTGACCAAGACCTACCGCGGCTTCACCGCGGTCAACGACGTCTCGTTCCAGGCCCGTCCCGGGCGCGTCACCGGCTTCCTCGGGCCCAACGGAGCCGGCAAGTCCACCACGATGCGGATCATGGTCGGCCTCACCGAGGCCACCTCCGGGAGGGCGACCATCCTGGGCCGCGCCTTCGCCGAGCTGCCCAATCCCGGCCGCGAGGTCGGCGTACTGCTGGACGCCTCGGCGCAGCATGCCGGGCGCACCGGCCGGGAGATCCTCACCGTAGCCCAGCGCACCATGGGGCTGCCCCGGCGCCGCGTGGACGAGATGCTCGACCTGGTGAGCCTCACCGAGGCCGAGTCGCAGCGCCGGGTGCGCCACTACTCCCTCGGCATGCGCCAGCGCCTGGGCATCGCCGCCGCGTTGATCGGTGACCCTGAGGTGCTGATCCTCGACGAGCCGGCCAACGGGCTCGACCCGGCCGGGATCCGCTGGATGCGCGACCTGCTCCGTGACTACGCCAACCGCGGCGGCACCGTGCTGCTCTCCAGCCACCTGCTCCACGAGATCGAGGTCATCGCCGACGACCTGGTGATGATCGGCAACGGCCGGATCGTCGCCGAGGGCACCAAGGCCGAACTGCTCACCGCCGCCGGGACCCTGGTTCGCAGCAACGCCGGCGCAGCACTGGCCCAGGCGCTGCGCAACGCGGGCCAGCCGGTCACCCAGTCCGCCGACGGCGCCCTGCACACCGAGGCCAGCGCCGAGGTCGTGGGCGAGATCGCCCTGGCCGCCCACATCCCCCTCACCGAGCTCCGCTCGGCCGAGGTTGCCGGGCTCGAGGAGATGTTCCTCGAGCTCACCGCCGAGACCCAGCGTGAAGGAGCAGCAGCATGAGCACGACCACCGCCACGGAAACCACCGCACCGCGGACCACGCCCAGCAGGCCAGCCGCGCACCGGGACCACGCCCCGATCCCGTTCACCCGCCTGGTCAGCGTCGAAGCGCGGAAGATGTTCAACACCCGCTCCGGCTTCTGGATGATGACCAGCATCGTCCTCCTGGCCCTGGCCGCCACCGCGACGACGATCCTCTTCACCGACCCGGAGGACCTGGACTACGGGCGCTTCGCCGGTGCCATCGGCACGCCGATGGCGATCATCCTGCCCATGGTGGCGGTCCTGGCCGTGACCAGTGAATGGAGCCAGCGCAGCGCCCTGACCACGTTCACCCTGGTGCCCAGCCGCAACCGGGTAATCGCCGCCAAGGCAGTGGTCACCGTGCTCGTCGGAGTGATCTCCATGGTCATCGCCACCGCGGTCGGCGCCCTGGGCAACGTCGTCGGCACCGCAATCGCCGGCGTGGACCCGGTCTGGTCGTTCAGCCTGCGCGAGTTCGGCCAGATCGTGCTGGCCAACGAGATCGGGATGTTCATCGGCTTCACCCTCGGCGTGCTGATCCGCAACTCGCCGGGCGCCATCGTCGGCTACTTCGTCTTCTCCCTGGTCCTGCCCGGCATCTCCGGCGCCCTGGCCGCCAGCCAGCAGTGGTACGCCGACAACGTGGGCTGGGTCGACCTGAACTGGACGACGTACAAGCTGTTCGACAGCGAACTGAGCAGCACCGAATGGAGCCAGCTCGCCTTCACCACCACGCTCTGGGTGCTCGTCCCGCTGGCCCTCGGGCTGGTCCTGCTGCGGCGCTCGGAGGTGAAGTGATTCCGCGATCAGGTGATTAGGACCGTGGACACGTGGGGAGGATGGGCGCCATGAACACACCAGCATGTCCCAACTGTGGCAACCCCCTCGACGCCTCGATGACGGCCTGCCCCCGCTGCGGCATGCCCCTCACCGGCGGCGCTCCCGGGCAGGGCGCCCCCACCCAGCAGTTCCCTGCCCAAGGCGGTCCGGTCCAGGGCGCGCAGGCCCAGCAGTACGGCGCCCCGGGCGCCGCGGCACCGTACGCCACCGACCAGTTCGGCAACCCGGTCCCGCCCGGCCAGCCCGAGGACGAGAAGCGGAAGCCGTGGCTGATCCCCCTCATCGTCGCCCTGGCCGTCCTGCTCATCGCAGGCATCGCGGTCGCCGTCTTCCTGCTCACCCGCGGCGATGACGACGACACGAAGACCGGCACCGAGGAACCGAGCACCGGCCAGAGCGGGGAACCCTCCGGCGACCCCACGGACGGCGAACCGACCGATGACCCGACCGACGAGCCGACGGACGAGCCCACCGATCCCCCGACCACGGAGGAGCCCACCGACCCGCCCACCACCGACGGGCCCACCGACCCGCCGACGAACGGCGGCACCATGGACCGGCGTACGGCGCCCAGCGGCTCCGACGAGGCGCAGCTCAAGCAGCTCGAGAGCGACCTGAACGCCTGGTTCACCGAGATCTACAGTGGCAACGCTGCCGCGTGCGAGGACATGGGCCAGTTCTTCCTCGAGGCAGACGCCGACTCGATCCAGGACTGCAAGGAGTCGATCGAGTTCGTCGATGGCCAGACGGTCACCTTCGAGATGACCAACATCAAGGTCAGCGGCAACACCGCCACCGTCACGATGAACACCACCGTGGCCGGGGAGACCAACTCCAGCGACGACGTCAAGCTGGTCAAGCGAGACGGCTACTGGCTCTACGAGGAGGACTGATCCAGCCACTCCGTCAGGAAATGCGCGACGGCCCGCCACCCTTCATGGGTGGCGGGCCGTCGTGGTCTGGGCGGGCCCTACCTGGGGCCCACTCCTCAGCGCTCACCGCTCGGCAGCACCTTCCACGCCTCACGCCTGCGGGGCTCGCCTCCAGCAGGGCTCGTACCTCGCCCTACCTCCGGTTCACTCCTCAGCGCTCGGCAGAGCCTTCGGTGTAGTCGGCGTCCTGCTGCTGCCAGGCGAAGTGGCCACGCAGGGTCTTGCCGGTCGCCTCGATCGGGTGGGCGGCCTCCTGCTCGCGGAGCTTCTTGAACTCGACCGCGCCGTTGTCCTGGTCGGAGATGAAGCGCTCGGCGAAGGCACCGCTCTGGATGTCGGCCAGCACGTCCTTCATCCGCTGCTTCACACCGGCGTCGATGACCCGCGGGCCCGACACGTAGTCGCCGTACTCGGCGGTGTCGGAGATCGACCAGCGCTGCTTGGCGATGCCGCCCTCCCACATCAGGTCGACGATCAGCTTCAGCTCGTGGAGCACCTCGAAGTAGGCGATCTCCGGCTGGTAGCCCGCCTCGGTCAGGGTCTCGAAGCCGGCCTGCACCAGGTGCGACATGCCGCCGCAGAGGACCGCCTGCTCGCCGAAGAGGTCCGTCTCGGTCTCCTCGGTGAAGGTGGTCTTGATGACGCCGGCGCGGGTGCCACCGATCGCCTTGGCGTACGACTTCGCCAGGTCCCAGGCCGAGCCCGAGGCGTCCTGCTCGACCGCGATGATGTCCGGGATGCCCCGCCCGGCGACGTACTCACGGCGCACGGTGTGGCCCGGAGCCTTGGGGGCGACCATGATCACGTCGACACCCTCGGGCGCGGTGATGTAGCCAAAGCGGATGTTGAACCCGTGCCCGAAGACGAGGGTGTCGCCCTCGGCCAGGTTCGGCGCGATCTCCTCGGCGTACAGCTTGCGCTGGTGCTGGTCGGGGGCGAGGATCACGACCACGTCGGCTTCCTCGGTGGCCTCGGCCGGAGTGACGACCCGCAGGCCCTCTTCCTCCGCCTTGGCGCGGCTCTTGGAGCCGGGCTGGAGGCCGACCCGGACATCCACGCCGGAGTCGCGCAGGTTGAGCGCGTGGGCGTGGCCCTGGCTGCCGTAGCCGATGACGGCGACGTTCTTGCCCTGGATCAGGGACAGGTCGGCGTCATCGTCGTAGTAGATCTCAGCCACTGGGGCTCTCTCCTTCAGGTTGGGTGTGATGGTGCACTTGTGCGGTGTTGTCGACGTTTCGGGGCGTCACAGCCCGTGTGGAGCGACGATAACCCCGCGTTACATGGGAGGTGGGTGGGAACCGTTCAGCCGGCAACCGGGGGCGGGGCCGGGATCGCGACCGGGCGCAGGGTGCGCTCGGAGATGGAGCGGGAACCGCGGCCGATCGCGACCATGCCGGACTGGACCAGTTCGCGGATGCCGAACGGCTCCACCACGCGCAGGAAGTCGGAAAGCTTGTCGGCGTTGCCGGCCACCTGGATGGTCAGCGCGTCGGGGGCCACGTCGATCACCTTGGCCTTGAACAACTGGACCGCATCCAGCACCTGGCCACGGGTCTCCGCGTCGGCACGGACCTTGACCAGGAGCAACTCGCGCGAGACCGAGGCCGTCGGGTCCAGTTCGACGATCTTGATCACCTCGACGAGCTTGTTGAGCTGCTTGGTGACCTGTTCGAGCGGCTTGCCCTCCACGGCGACCACGATGGTCATCCGGGAGACGTCCGGGCTCTCGGTCGGGCCGACCGCGAGGCTGTCGATGTTGAACCCGCGCCGGCTGAACAGTGCCGCGATCCGGGTCAGGACGCCGGGCTTGTTCTCGACCAGGACGGACAGGGTGTGCTTCGTCATCGGTGTTCTCCTGGTCCTCAGAGGTCGTCTTCGTCGAACTGCGGCGCGAGGTCGCGGGCGTACTTGATCTCGTCGTTGCTGGTGCCTGCGGCAACCATCGGCCAGACCATCGCGTCACGGTGCACCCGGAAGTCGATGACCACCGGCTGGTCGTCGATCGCCATCGCCTTCTCGATGGTGGCGTCCACGTCGTCGGGCGACTCGCACGCCATCCCCACGCACCCCATCGCGTCGGCCAGCTTCACGAAGTCGGGGATCCGCCGGTCCGGTCCGGTGTGCAGGTCGGTGTTCGAGTAGCGCTCGTTGTAGAAGAGCGTCTGCCACTGGCGCACCATGCCCAGCGACTCGTTGTTGATCAGCGCGACCTTGATCGGGATGTCGTTGAGCGCACAGGTGGCCAGCTCCTGGTTGGTCATCTGGAAGCAGCCGTCGCCGTCGATCGACCACACCGTGTGGTCGGGCATCGCGACCTTGGCGCCCATCGCCGCAGGCACCGAGAAGCCCATCGTCCCCAGGCCCCCGGAGTTGATCCAGGTGTTGGGGTTCTCGTAGCCCACGAAGTGCGCGGCCCACATCTGGTGCTGGCCCACCCCGGAGGCATAGATCGCCTCGGGGCCGACGATCTTGCCCAGCCGCTCGAGGACGTACTGCGGTGCCAGCATCCCGGCCGGCGGGTTCTCGTAGGCCAGCGGGTACTGCTTCTTGATGCCGGCCAGGAAGGCGACCCACGCCTCGAAGTCACCGTGGCGTCCCTGGTCCGCCTCGGCCTGGAGGGCGAGGACCAGGTCGGAGATGACCTCGCGGCAGTCGCCCACGATCGGCACGTCGGCGAAGCGGTTCTTGCCGATCTCGGCCGGGTCGATGTCGGCGTGGATCACCTTCGCACCGGGGGCGAAGGAGTCCAGGTTGCCGGTGACGCGGTCGTCGAAGCGGGCACCCAGGCTGATGATCAGGTCGCTCTTCTGCAGGCCGGCGACCGCAGCAACGGTGCCGTGCATGCCGGGCATGCCCAGGTGCTGCGCGTGGCTGTCCGGGAAGGCGCCCCGGGCCATCAGGGTGGTCACCACCGGGATCCCGGTCGCCTCGGCCAGGATCCGCAGTTCCTTGGATGCGCGGGCCCGGATCACGCCGCCACCCACATAGAGCACCGGGCGGCGCGACTCGAGGATCAACCTCGCCGCCTCACGGATCTGCTTGCTGTGCGGGCGGGTCACCGGACGATAGCCGGGCAGGTTCAGTTCGGTCGGCCACGCGAACGACGTCATCGCCTGCAGCGCGGACTTCGCCACGTCGACCAGGACCGGGCCGGGGCGACCGGTGCTGGCGATGTGGAACGCCTCGGCAACGGTGCGCGGGATCTCGGCCGGGTCGGTGACCAGGAAGTTGTGCTTGGTGATCGGCATGGTGATGCCGCGGATGTCCGCCTCCTGGAAGGCGTCACTGCCGATGGAGGCGGCCCCGACCTGGCCGGTGACGGCGACGATCGGGGTGGAATCCATGTGTGCGTCGGCGAGCGGGGTGACCAGGTTGGTCGCGCCCGGCCCGGAGGTCGCCATGCACACGCCCACCTTGCCGCTGGCCGCGGCGTACCCCTGGGCGGCGTGGCCGGCGGCCTGCTCGTGGCGCACCAGGATGTGGCGGATCCGGGAGTCGAAGAGCGGGTCGTACGCCGGGAGGATGGCGCCCCCGGGGATGCCGAAGATGTGCTCGACCCCGGCCGCCTCCAGCGAATTCACCAGGCTCTGTGCACCCGTGATCTCTGCGCCGGCTGCCCCGCTGCCCTGCTCGCTCATCGTTCGTTCCTGTCCTCAAGAGTTCTGCCCAACAAAAAACCCCTCGGCCACCGTGGGCAACGAGGGGATGACGCGTGTGCGGCGAGGCCTGGGGCCTCAGCTCACGCGTCGCGTGCGTACGAGAAGGTTCATGCGCATGCGTCTACGTTCGTTGCCGGCGTTGGTCGGCGTCAAGACAGTGAACCAGTTGTCCCACATCTTGGAACGCTCGTCCCACAATGCGACCACTGGGGCCTGCTCGACACGTCGCGGGCTCCAGTCTCCCACCTTCCGCCGGGTCCTCGTCACCCGGCGCTGGCGCGGAGGGCCTCCAGCGACTGCACCTGCACGCCGTCCACGAAGTTCTCCGGGACCAGCCAGGCATCCAGGGCACGTCGTACCCACGGCCAGTCGGCATCGGTGATCGCCCACCAGTCGGTGTCGCGCGAGCGCCCCTTGTAGACGACTGCCTGCCGGAACGTTCCCTCGTGGACGAAGCCCAGTCGCTCCGCCGCGCGCTGTGAGGGGGCGTTGAGTGCGTCGCACTTCCACTCATAGCGCCGATAGCCGAGGTCGAAGACGTGGCCGGCGAGCAGCCTCATCGCCTCCGTCGCGGCCGTGGTCCGCTGCAGGCGGGAGCCCAGGATGATGTTGCCCACCTCGACTGCTCCGTTGGCCCGGTCGATGCGCAGGTAACTGGCCAGCCCGCAGGCGACGCCGTTCGCGTCGCGGATCAGCACCGAGACCGAGTCGGTTGCCGTGGCGCGTGCCTCGATGTAGGTGACGAACTCCTCGCGGAGCCGGAAGGGTCCGTCCTTCAGATAGGTCCACAGCGCATCGTTGCCGGGGCCGCACAGTTCGTCGTACAGCTCGTCGGCGTGCAGTTCCAGCAGCGGCTCGACCCGGCACCACCGCCCCTGCATCGGGGTCACGTCCGGGAAGGGCGCCGGTGCCCATCCGGGCAGGGCGGGTCCGATCGGCTGGCCGTGGTCATTGACGCGCGGTGCGTGGTTCACGGAGGCGACCCTAGTGGATCATTCCGAGGCAGGCAGGCGCCACCGATCCCGATGCCCTAGTCTTGTTGCAGATTGTTTGCAACAACGAGTCATGGGCAGGGGTGATCCGGTGCTGGCCGACGCCGTCCGCGACCCCGCTCCCCCGATTCCGCGGGACGAACCCGACCTGGGCATGGCGGCCCAGTCCCGCCGCGCCCGGGCCTGGCTGCTGGGCCTGGGCGTGTTGCTGGCCGTCTCGGCAGGTGCCGGGATCGCGCTGGGCGGCGTCGCGATCCCGCCCGGCGACGTGCTCCGGATCCTGGGCCACCACCTCTTCGCCGTCCCTGCCCAGGCCGACTGGAGCGCACCGCGCGATGCGATCGTGTGGGACGTCCGCGTCCCACGGGTGCTGCTCGCCGCCCTGGTCGGCGCCGGGCTCTCGGTGTGCGGGGTGGCGCTGCAGGCGATGGTGCGCAACATGCTCGCCGACCCCTACCTGCTCGGGATCAACTCCGGCGCCTCCAGCGGCGCGGCGGCCCTGATCCTCTTCGGGGTCGGCTCCGGACTCGGGGCACACGCGCTGCCGCTCAGTGCCTTCCTCGGGGCGCTTGCCGCCTCCTGCCTGGTCTTCTTCGTGGCGCGCAGCGGCGGCCGGGTCACCTCGGTGCGCCTGCTCCTGGCCGGCGTCGCGGTCGGCTACGCGCTCTATGCGCTCACCTCGTTCCTGATCTTCGCCGCCGACTCCGCCGAGGGATCGCGCTCGGTGATGTTCTGGTTGCTCGGCTCCCTGGCCCTGGCCGCGTGGAGTGGACCGTTCGCCGTCCTGGTCGTGGTCGTGCTGGCCACGATCGCCTTCCTGACCATCTGGAGCCGCCACCTCGATGCGCTCAGCGTCGGCGACGAGACCGCCCACACCCTGGGTGTCTCACCCGAGCGGGTCCGGATCATCTTCCTGGTCGTGGTGGCCCTGTGCATCGGCGTCCTGGTCGCAGCATCGGGCAGCATCGGCTTCGTCGGTCTGGTCATCCCGCACGTGGCCCGCCGTCTGGTCGGCTCCGCGCACGTGCGCGTCGTACCGGTGGCGGCCCTGCTCGGCGCCATCCTGCTGATCTGGGCCGACGTCCTGGCCCGGGTCGCCTTCGCCCCCGAGGAGATCCCGATCGGGATCATCACCTCGATCATCGGCGCCCCCTTCCTGCTCCTGTTGATCCGCCGCCTGCACGCCACCTCCGTCTGAACCGTCCACGAAGGAACCCCATGCACACCACCCGCCGCACCCGCCTCGCCGCACTGGCCTCCTGCCTTGCCCTGGCCGCCACCCTGGGCAGTTGCGGCCTGGTCGCCGGCGACGACGAGGAGGCGACCGGGTCGGACGGCTACTACCCGATCACCGTGGAGAACTGCGGTGCTGAGGTCACCATCCCTTCCGAACCGCAGAAGCTGGTCCTGCTGAAGAGTTCCGAGGTCCCCGCGCTGCACAGCCTCGGCGTGCTGGAGCGCAGCATCGCCAAGGCAGGCGCCTTCCCTGACGCCTACTACGACGAGGCGACGAACGCCGAACTGGACGCCATCGAGTCGTTGACCAGCAAGTCCGACTCCAGCGGTCACCTGCAGATCTCCAAGGAGGTCGTCATGGAGGCCGAGCCCGATCTGGTCTTCGGCGAGGTGGACAACCTGAGCCGCGAGACCCTGGCCGCGGTCAAGATCCCGCTGGTGGAGAACCCGGCCATGTGCGGCGAGGGGCTGGCCCAACCCGGCTTCGACGACATCTATGCGCAGGTCGAGTTCCTGGGCAAGGTCTTCAACCGCGCCGACGAGGCAGCCGCCACCGTCCAGGAACTCAAGGAACGCGTTGCGGACCTCCAGGCCCAGGCACCGACCGGACAGGAACGCACCGCGGCCGTCCTCTACCCCACCGTCGGCGGCGGGGTGACCTATGCCTATGGCACCCGCTCGATGGCCCACCCGCAACTGGAGGCCGCCGGGTTCAAGAACGTCTTCGCCGACCAGGACGAACGCGTCTTCGAGGTCTCCGTGGAGACGCTGCTCGACCGCAACCCCGACGTACTGATCCTGCTCTACTCCGACGGCGACCCGCAGCAGGTCATCGACGCCGTCACCACGCTGCCGGGAGCCGGGACGCTCACCGCGGTGCGCAACGGCGACATCCTGCCGCAGTTGTTCAACTACACCGAGCCGCCGACGCCCCTGGCCGTCGACGGACTGGAGAAGATCATCGAGAGGTTTGGTGAGCAGTCATGATCCGTGGCCACGGGCTCTGCTTCTCCTACGGCGCTGACCGGGTCGTCACCGATGTCGACGTCCACGCGCGACCGGGCCGGGTGCTGGGCCTGATCGGCCCCAACGGCAGCGGGAAGACAACGCTGCTGCGGATGTTGTATGGCGCGCTGGCACCCGAGGCCGGTGCCGTGGAGGTCGACGGTGTCCCGCTGGCGACGTTGTCGGTGCGCCAGGTCGCCCAGCGCCTGGCGGCCGTGGTGCAGGAGACCGGTGGCGAGTCGAGCCTGACCGCTGCGGAGATGGTCGCGCTGGGTCGGGGTCCGCACCTGGGCACGTTCCAGCGCTTCGGGGCGGAGGACGAGCGCCATGTCCGCGAGGCCCTGGCCACCGTCGGTGGCCTCGCGCTGGCCGCCCGGCCGTTCGCCGCCTTGTCAGGCGGTGAGAAGCAGCGGGTGCTGATCGCCCGGGCGCTGGCCCAGACGACTGACCACATGCTGCTCGACGAGCCGACCAACCACCTCGACATCCGCTACCAGCACGACCTGCTGAAACTGGTCCGCGGCCTGGGGATCACCGTGGTCGTGGTGCTGCACGACCTGAACCTGGCCGCCCGCTACTGCGACGACCTGCTGCTGCTCGAGGGCGGCAAGGTGGCCGCCAGCGGCCCGGTGGACGACGTCCTGGACCCGGGCCTGCTCGAGGCGGTCTACGGGATCGGCGTACGCCGGGTGAATGTCGACGGCGAACTCCACCTGCTCTTCCGCTCGCACGACGCCCCGGACGCTGCACTGCTCTCCTCCCTGCCCGAACTGACAAGGATGTCCTGATGACCACGCCCGACACCGCCGCGACCGTCCAGGAGAAGCTCAACGAGTACTGGACGTTGCGTGCCCCCGAGTACGACGCCTACCAGCAGGAGCCGAACCGGCTGGAGGAGAACAACCGCGCCTGGAGCGAGGCGTTCGCCGCCGCCCTGCCCGAGGCGCCTGCCGACGTGCTCGACCTGGGCACGGGCAGTGGATACGTCGCGTGCCTGCTGGCGGCAATGGGGCACCGGGTCACCGCCACTGACCTGTCCGCCGGGATGCTCGAGCAGGCCGCGAAGCATGCGGCCGACATGGTGACTCCGCCGGCCTTCGCCGAGGGCGATGCGGTGGCGCCGGACTTCGCCGAGCACAGCTTCGACGCGATCACCAACCGGTTCCTGATGTGGACCCTGCGCGAGCCCGATGTGGCCCTGGCAAACTGGCGGCGGCTGCTGCGCCCGGGTGGGCGGCTGGTCGTGGTGGATGGCACCTGGTATCCCGACGGCATGGACGGTGACCGCACCGCCGACTTCCAGCGGCTCTACGACGCTCCGGTGCGCGAGAGCCTGACCCTGGCCACTGCGCGCACCATCGACGAGGTCGCGGACCGGATCGCCGCGGCCGGCTTCAGCGATGTCGAGGTGACGCCCCTGGAGGCGATCCTCGAACTGGACAAGAAGTACGGCGTCGCCCCGAACCACGAGGTGGTCCTGCTCCACCGGATCACCGGCCGCGCCTGAGGAGTGAGCCCACCCCCGCTAGCGTGTCGGTCACCGTCACCCCGTGACAGCAAGCGACATCACAACGGGGCTTCCGTCCCCTCGAACGACTGGGTGACCTCACCGATCCCGTCGGTCACCGAGATCTCGGCACGCGCCCCGTTGACCAGCGGCAGGAACGGCGCCACGTGGCCACAGTCGACGTCGAGGATCACCGGGATGCCCAGGTCGCCCAGGGCATCTGCTGCGGCGTCCGCCTGCGAGAAGCCGTCGGAATCAGGGGCCATCGGTCGCCCGACGAAGACGGCGTTGGCGTGCTCGAACCAGCCAGCGAGGCGGAAGCCGTGCAGGATGCGGGCCACGTCATAGGCACCGAAGTCGCACGCCTCGACATATACCACGATCCCCTCGTCGGCGTGCTCGCGCCCAAAGGCGGCGACATCGGCGTACTGCGTGCCGGAGATCGCTCCAAGCGTCTCGGTGCAGCCGCCAATCAGTCGACCACTGACCTCGACGTCTCCCCCGCCCAGCACCGACCAGCCGCCCACCGCGTCAAGCTCATAAGTGTCGAGCTCGGGATTGCCGACATAGTCACCGTGGCGAGCCGTGCGGAAGCGGCCGGGGCTGCGCTGGGTGAACGGTGCCGTCGCTGCGGCCACCTCGGTCCAGTGCGCCAGCCCGTCGGGAGCGGCGTACAGCGAGTCCATCAGGTTGGCGCCGTGCAGGGTGGCCCAGCCGGAACGCAGGGTGAGCGGCACCATGATCGTGCTGGTGTCGGAGTAGCCGACCAGCCAGGTCGCCTCGGCGTCGGCCAGCGCGTCGAAGTCGAGCAGGTCCAGCAGGTCGATGGCGAGTTCACCGCCCCAGGGCGGGACCACGGCGGCGATGTCGGGGTCGAGCAGCATCGCCGTCAGCTCGGCGGCACGCTCCTGCTTTGGCGCGGAGACGTGGCTGGTGCCGTCCATGCACTCCCCCATCCGTACGACGTACCCGCGCCGTTCCAGGTCGCGCACGGCCACCTCGAGCCGAGGTCGCATGCTGCGCTGGACGCCGCTGGAGGGTGCCGTGACGGCGATGGTGTCGCCCGGACGCAGCGGGCGTGGGAAACGCAGGCCGCTCATGGCAGCACCAGCTGACCGATCTCGCCCAGGTTCGTCGCGATCTCCCACCGGAAGCCGTCGGGGTCGGCGAAGTAGCCGGTGTAACCGCCCCAGTCACGCAGTTCGCCGGGGTGCACCGGGTCCGCCCCGGCACGGCGGGCCAGGTCGAGGACCGCATCGACCTCGGCCTCGGTGGCCACGTTGTGGGCCAGGGTGAGCGGCACGATCCCCTCACCGCGGCGGATCGGGCCGACCTCGGCCTCGAACCCGGACTCCGACCACAGGGAGAGCACCAGGTGCTCCCCCGCCTTGATCATCAGGACCTCACCGGGCACGAACAACTCGGCCTGCCAGCCCAGCCCGTCGAGATAGAAGGCACGGGTGGCCTCGAGATCGCTGACAGCAAGGGTGATGAAACTGATCCGCTGGTCCATCAGCCCAGCATGTCAGCGGCCGGCAACAGACCGCCAACCCATTCAGCTGGTGACGGCCCCGTGGGCGGCGGACTGGACGGTCTTGCCGTACTTGCCGAGCACACCGCGGGTGTACTTCGGTGGGTGCGGCGCCCAGCCTTCCTGGCGAGCCTCGAGTTCTTCGGGCGAGACCGCGATCTCGAGCAGCCGGTTGGCCACGTCGAGGGTGATCTGGTCGCCGTCGCGGATGAACGCGATCGGGCCGGCGTCGACGGCCTCGGGGGCGATGTGGCCCACGCAGAGGCCGGTGGTGCCGCCGGAGAAGCGTCCGTCGGTGATCAGCAGCACGTCCTTGCCCAGCCCGGCGCCCTTGATCGCGCCGGTGATGGCGAGCATCTCGCGCATCCCGGGACCGCCCTTGGGGCCCTCGTAGCGGATCACCACGACGTCGTTGGCCACGATCTTGCCCTCAGCGAGCGCGTCCAGTGCCGCCCGCTCGCCGTCGAAGACGCGGGCGGTGCCGGTGAAGACGTCGTTGTCGAAGCCGGCGCTCTTGACCACGGCGCCCTCGGGGGCGAGCGAGCCCTTGAGAATGGTCAGCCCGCCGGACTTGTGGATCGCGTTGTCCATCGTGTGGATCACGTCGCCGTCAAGGGGCGGGGGCGCGATGTCGGCCAGGTTCTCCGCCATCGTCTTGCCGGTCACGGTCATCACGTCGCCGTGCATCAGGCCCGCCTCGAGCAGCGCCTTCATCACCATCGGGATGCCACCGACCCGGTCGACGTCGGTCATCACGTAGCGGCCGAACGGCTTCAGGTCGGCCAGGTGCGGCACCTTGTCACCGATCCGGTTGAAGTCGTCGATGGTCAGGGGCACCTCTGCCTCACGGGCGATGGCGAGCAGGTGCAGCACCGCATTGGTGGAGCCGCCGAGGGCCATCACCACGGCGATCGCGTTCTCGAACGCCTCCATGGTCATGATCTGGCGCGCGGTGAGGCCCTTGCGGAGCATCTCCACCACGGCCTCGCCGGACTTGACCGCGAACTCGTCACGCCGGCGGTCCGGGGCCGGCGGCGCGGCGGACCCGGGCAGCGACATGCCGAGCGCCTCGCCGACCGAGGCCATCGTGTTGGCCGTGTACATGCCGCCACAGGCACCCTCGCCGGGGCAGATCGCCTTCTCCACCCGGGTCACCTCGTCGCGGGTGATCTTGCCCGCCAGGCAGGCGCCGACGGCCTCGAAGGCATCGATGATGGTGACGTCCTCACCGTCGAGCTGGCCCGGCATGGTGGAACCGGCATAGAGGAAGACCGAAGCCAGGTCGAGGCGGGCCGCCGCCATCAGCATGCCGGGCAGGGACTTGTCACAGCCGGCCAGCAGCACCGAGCCGTCGAGGCGCTCGGCCATCATCACGGTCTCCACCGAGTCGGCGATCACCTCACGGGAGACCAGGGAGAAGTGCATCCCCTCGTGCCCCATCGAGATGCCGTCGGAGACGGAGATGGTGCCGAACTCGAGCGGGAAGCCCCCCGCGGCGTGGACACCCTCCTTGGCAGCCTTGGCGAGGCGGTCCAGGGAGAGGTTGCACGGCGTGATCTCGTTCCACGACGACGCCACGCCGATCTGCGGCTTGACCCAGTCGTCGTCGCCCATGCCTACGGCCCGGAGCATGCCGCGGGCGGCTGCCTTCTCGAGTCCGTCGGTCACGTCGCGGCTGCGGGGCTTCATGTCGGGGGTCTGGCTCATGGACCCAGATTAGTCCCGCGCCGGGTCCGGCGAGGCAGGAGTCCCGCACTGTGTACATCGGCCCGGGCTCGAGGCTCACCCGGCGAACGCAGGAGCCATCGCCAGCGGGTGTGGGCCCCAGCGTCGGGTGAGCGCCTCCCCCAACTCGCCGGCGTACGCCGCCAGTTCGGCGTACGTCGTGATCCGGGAGGCGAGTGCCAGCCGGTACAGCACCATCGTGCGGCGACCCGGGCGCCGCGCGTTGCCTCCGTCGCCCTGCTCGGTGAGCGCGTCGCCGAGGAACATCGCCGAACTGACCAGGCACCACAGCAAGGTGGCTGCCTCGACGTCGGCCGCGAAGCCGTCTGCGGTGATCCAGTCGATGCCGGTGGCACTGCGATAGACCACCAGTGCGTCATCGGCCACCTCGGTGGGCAGTTGCCAGGCGCACCAGCAGGTCGGCCACGGCACCCGCAGGTACGCCGCATCCCAGGCCGGGTGGCGCGCCTCGGCGAACTCGAAGTCGAGCAGCCAGGCGCCGCTGTCGGTGAACAGGTTGTTGTCCGGGCAGGTGTCGCCCGGGGTGATCACCCAGTGCGCAGGATCGGCCAGCCGTCCGGCCGGACCGGACAGGAGCCGGCCCAGGCTGGGAAGCGTGGGCAGGTCGTGGTTGCTGACGAGGGCCTCCAGCAGCGCCGGCAGGCGGTCCACCTCGTCGGCGACCACCGCCGGGGCGACGTCATCGCCCAGGTGGGCGGTGAAGACCTCGGCCCGCCCCAGTGTGTGGGCGTGCAGTTCCCCCAGTGCACGGGCCCACGCCCGGGTCGCTGCGACCGCGGCGGGACGGTCACGGCCCAGCACCTGGTCGGCGAGGGTGGGTCCGATGCCCAGGTCGCCCATCACCACCAGTGCCGGGTCCGCGACCTGAGCCAGGAGTTCCGGGCCCCGGGCGCCCCGTGCCGTGGCCAGACCGGCTGCCTCGCGGCGCCAGGTGTTGCTGTCAGGGTCGCGGTAGGCCTTCACCACCAGTGCCCGGCCGTCCTCGTCACGGACCCGCCACAGGTCGGTCCGGGCGCCGCCGAAGCGCTTGCCGACCGGGTGCAGGCGGGACTGGCCCAGCGCCCGCGCGGCAGCAGCCAGGGCTACCCTTCGGGAGACCCGGGAAGCCGACATGTTCGGATCGTGCCACGGGGCAGGCAGAAGAGGAAGGAACCCGATGAGGCGCGCGGTGTGGTTCGTGCTGGGCGGGATCGCCTCGGTCCAGTTCGGTGCCGCCATCGCCAAGGGACTCTTCGACCGAATCGAACCGACCGGCATGGTGCTGCTCCGCCTGCTCGCCAGTGCCGTCGTACTGCTGGTCGTGGCCCGCCCCTCGGTGCGCGGCCGGAGCCGGACCGACTGGCTGGTGGTGGCCGGCTTCGGGCTCAGCCTGGGGTTGATGAACTGGGCGATCTACCAGTCATTCGCGCGGATTCCGATCGGGCTGGCGGTGACCATCGAGTTCATCGGCCCGCTGACGATCGCGATCGTGGGTTCGCGGCGGTTGCGTGACCTGGTCTGGGTGGCGCTGGCTGGGACCGGCGTACTCCTGCTCGGCCTCGACCCGACGGGAGTCACCGTGGTCGGCGTCGGCTTCGCGCTGCTCGCCGGCGCTGCCTGGGCGGCGTACATCCTGCTCAGCGCGAGCACCGGGCGACGCTGGCCGGGGATGGACGGCCTGGCGATGGCCAGCGCCTTCGCCGCCCTGCTCTTTCTCCCGCACGCCGTCACCGCAGGCGGGCGGGCACTGCTCCACGTCGACATCCTGCTGCTCGGTGCGGCGGTCGGGATGCTCTCCTCGGTGATCCCCTACAGCCTGGAACTGGCCGCGCTGCGTGAACTGCGACCGGCCGTCTTCGGCATCCTGATGAGCCTGGAGCCGGCCGCTGCCGCGCTGGCCGCCGCGCTGGTCCTGGGCGAACTGGTCACACCGGTGCAGGCCGTGGCGACGGGGTGCGTGATCGCGGCGTCGATCGGGGCCACCCGCAGCACGCGCCTGCACCACGAACCCGTCCCGGACTGACCGCCCCGGGTTGAGGACTGCATCACGTTTCCCGCTCCGGCCCCGGCCGATGCCTCACAATGCTGGGCATGGCCGCCATCGCCCGACCCGACTCCGCCACCAGCACCGCGATCCCCGAGGTCTTCTTCTTCGACGTCGTCTCCGCCGACGGCACCGTGCTCAAGGCATGGACCAACGACCCGGACTGCCTGCTCGACGGCCCGACCGTCGTGCTCTGCAACGGGCTCGGCACCAACCCGTGGACGACACCGTCGCTGCTGCGCCCGGAGAGCAACATCCGGGTCATCTCGTGGAACCACCGCGGCACCGGTGGGTCCGCACGGCCGGCCGACCGGCGCCAGGTCGGGATCGACTCCTTCGTCGAGGACGCCGTGGCGGTGATGGACCACACCGGGGTGGACCAGGCCGTCCTGATGGGCTGGTCGATGGGCGTCAACACCATGTTCGAGTTCGCGGTGCGCCACCCCGACCGGGTGCTGGGCCTCTTCGCCTATGCCGGTGTCCCCGGGGACACCTTCGCCACCATGCTGGCCCCGCTGCACCTGCCGCGGTTCGTCGCCCGGGCATTGACCGTGAACCTGTCGCGCACCCTGGCCCTCACCGGATCGGCGCTCACCCCGATCGCCCGGCGGTTGCCAATCAGCGAGACCGCGGTGCGGTTGCTGGGTCACACCGGCTTCATGTTCTCCGTCGAGGACGAGACCCTTGCCGCGCACGCGATCCGGGAGTTCCTCACCACCCCGATCGACTGGTACTTCCACCTCGCCCTGACCACCTCGCGCCACGGCCGGGTCTCGTTGAGCAAGGTGAAGGTCCCGGTCGCCTTCGTCGGCGCCTCCTGGGACATCCTGGCCGGGGCCCGCGACATGGCCACGGCCGCCGAGCGCATCGAGGGGGCGTCGTACACCGAGTTGAGCGGCAGCCACTTCATCGCGATGGAGCAGCCGGGCCGCTTCCAGGAACTGCTCGAGGACTTCCTGGAGCGGGTCGCCTCCGGGTCCTGAGCCGCATCCGGAGCGCGCCTGCGTTCCCATCGGTTGGCTAGCCTCGTGCACATGCGGCACGATCGATCTTCGACCCTGCACGTACGCCTCGCGGCCCTGGCGCTGGGCGCCACGCTCCTGGCCGGCTGCGGCGCCGATGACGCCGAGGCACCCGGGGGCGGGGCCGGCGTACCGTCGTCGAACGCCCCGTCCGGTACGCCGTCGGCGAGCCCGGATGCCCCACCCTCCCAGGCCGACACCCCGACCGCTCCCCCGGAGCCGGCGGTGGCGAACACCGTGGTCTCCGGGCTGGCGGCTCCGTGGGGCCTGGACTTCCTGCCCGACGGCACCGCAGTGGTCACCGAGCGCGACTCGCGGCGGGTGCTGGTGATCGAGGACGGCCAGGCGCGCGAGATCGGCGTCCTCTCCGAGGCGGTCGCCCAGGGCGAGGCAGGCCTGCTGGGCATCGCCGTCTCCCCCGACTTCGACGAGGACCAGACCCTCTTCCTCTACCTCTCCACCGGCTCGGACAACCGGATCGTGAAGGCCACCTTCGACGGTGAACGCCTGGGCACGCCCGAGCCGATCCTGACCGGGATCCCGCACGGATTCACCCACGACGGCGGCCGACTCGCCTTCGGCCCGGACGGCTATCTCTACGCCTCCACCGGTGACTCCGGCGACCGTGGCCTCTCCCAGGACGAGGAGTCGCTCGGCGGCAAGATCCTGCGGATGACCCCTGAGGGCGACCCGGCACCCGGCAACCCGGATGGTGGCCTGGTCTGGTCACTGGGCCACCGCAACGTGCAGGGGCTCGCCTTCGACGAGACCGGGCAGTTGTGGGCCAGCGAGTTCGGCGACAAGTCGTTCGATGAGGTGAACCGGATCGAGGCCGGGGGCAACTACGGCTGGCCGCAGGTCGAGGGCACCGGCGGCGGCCAGGGCCTGATCGATCCCCACGTGACCTGGCCGACCGACGATGCCTCCCCCTCAGGCCTGGCGTACGCCGGCGGGCACCTGTGGATGGCGTCGTTGCGGGGCGAACGCCTGTGGCGGGTCACCGTCACCGACGGGCAGGCCAGCGACCCCACGGCGTACTTCGTGGGCGACTACGGCCGCCTGCGGACGGTTGCCGTCGCCCCCAACGGCAACCTGTGGCTGACCACGTCCAACCGTGACGGCCGCGGCGACCCCGCCCAGGGCGACGACCGCATCCTCGAACTCACCCTCGAGTGACACGAACGCTCAACCGTTGATGTCCGAAAGCTCAATCATTGATGCCAGCCCGCTCACGTCACCAGGCACGACAACAACGATTGAGCTCTCGAGGCGCAACGACTGAGCGTTCGCGACGCAACGAGTGAGCGTTCGCGACACAACGAGTGAGCGTTCGTGTCAGGTGAGCTTCTCCAGGATCAGTTCGCGGACCCGGCCGGCGTCGGCCTGGCCGCGCATCTCCTTCATCACCGAGCCGATCAGCGCGCCGGCGGCGGCCACCTTGCCGTCGCGGATCTTGTCGGCGACGTCGGGGTTCTCGGCGATCGCCTTGTCCACGGCCGCGCCGAGCGCGCCGTCGTCGGAGACGATCTCCAGTCCGCGGGCGGCCACGATCTCCGCAGGCGTGCCCTCACCGGCGAGCAGGCCGTCGAAGACCTGGCGGGCCAGCTTGTCGTTGAGCTTGCCCTCCTCGACCAGCGCCTGGACCGCGGCCACGTCGGCCGGGCTGACGCCCAGGTCGGCGATCTCGACACCGGTGTCGTTGGCCCGGCGGGCCAGGTCCGAGAGCCACCATTTGCGGGCCGCCTGCGGGGCGGCACCGGCGGCGATCGTCTCCTCGACCAGGCCCAGTGCCCCGGCACCGACCGTGTCGCGCATCTCCAGGTCGGAGAAGCCCCATTCGGCCTGCAACCGGGCCCGCTTCTCGCGCGGGTTTTCGGGCAGGGTGCCCCGTAACTCGGCGACCCACTCGCGGCTCGGCGCCACCGGCACCAGGTCGGGCTCGGGGAAGTAGCGGTAGTCGTCGGCGTCCGACTTCGGTCGGCCGCTGGTGGTGATCTGGGTGTCCTCGTGCCAGTGCCGGGTCTCCTGCAGGATCGACCCGCCATCGGAGAGCACCGCCGCGTGCCGCTGCATCTCGTAGCGGACCGCCCGCTCCACCGAGCGGAGCGAGTTGACGTTCTTGGTCTCGGTCCGCGTGCCCAGTTCACCGGTGCCGACCGGCGCCAGGGAGAGGTTCACGTCCGCGCGGATCGACCCCTGGTCCATGCGTGCATCGGAGACACCCAGCGCGACGATCAGTTCGCGCAACTGGGCGACGTACGCCTTGGCCACCTCGGGTGCCTTCTCCCGGGTGCCCAGGATCGGCTTGGTGACGATCTCGATCAGCGGGATCCCGGCCCGGTTGTAGTCGACCAGCGAGTGGGAGGCGCCGTGGATCCGCCCGGTGGCACCGCCCACGTGCAGCGACTTGCCGGTGTCCTCCTCCATGTGCGCGCGCTCGATCTCCACCCGGACGATCTCGCCGTCGGCGAGCTCGACGTCGAGGTAGCCCTCGAAGGCGATCGGCTCGTCGTACTGCGAGGTCTGGAAGTTCTTCGGCATGTCCGGATAGAAGTAGTTCTTCCGGGCGAAGCGGCACCACTCGGCGATCTCGCAGTTGAGCGCGAGCCCGATCCGGATCGCCGACTCGACGGCCTTGGCGTTGACCACCGGCATCGCGCCGGGCAGGCCCAGGCAGGTCGGGCAGACCTGGCTGTTCGGCTCGCCGCCGAAGACGGCCGGGCAGCCGCAGAACATCTTGGTGTTGGTGTTCAACTCGACGTGGACCTCCAG
The DNA here is from genome assembly GCF_031844485.1 of Nocardioides sp. AE5. Taxonomy (NCBI): domain Bacteria; kingdom Bacillati; phylum Actinomycetota; class Actinomycetes; order Propionibacteriales; family Nocardioidaceae; genus Nocardioides; species Nocardioides sp. AE5. The sequence goes on along the minus strand of NZ_JAUZVI010000008.1, from coordinate 106,601 downwards.
GCCCATCGCCGGGTCGAACTTCTCCAGGGACTCCTCGAAGGAGAGCAGGGTGTCGCTCATCAGGCCTGGCCTCCGCTCAGCTCGGGGGCGCGGTCAAGGATCGGACCACCCCACTTCTTCTCCAGCAGTGCTTCCAGTGCGGCACCGACCCGGTAGAGCCGGTCATCAGCCATCGCCGGGGCGAGGATCTGGAACCCGGCAGGGAGGCCGTCCTCGTCAGCCAGGCCGCTGGGCAGGGAGATGCCCGGTACGCCGGCCAGGTTCGCCGGGATGGTGGCGAGGTCGTTGAGGTACATCGCGATCGGGTCATCCAGTTTCTCCCCCAGCTTGAACGCCGTGGTCGGTGCGGTCGGCGAGACCAGCACCTCCGCCGAGGCGAACGCCTGCTCGAAGTCGCGGCTGATCAGGGTCCGCACCTTCTGCGCCTGGCCGTAGTAGGCGTCGTAGTAGCCACTGGAGAGCGCATACGTGCCCAGGATGATCCGGCGCTTGACCTCGTCACCGAAGCCGGCGTCGCGCGAAGCACGCATCACGTCCTCGGCGCTCGGGTCACCATCGGGCACCACGCGCAGGCCATAACGCATCGCGTCGAACTTGGCGAGGTTGGAGGAGGCCTCCGACGGCATGATCAGGTAGTACGCCGCCAGCGCATGCACGAAGTTCGGGCAGGAGACCTCGACCACCTCGGCGCCGGCGGAGACGAGCAGGTCCAGCGACTCGGAGAAGCGCGCCATCACGCCCGGCTGCCAGCCCGCCTCGGCGGAGGCGTCGCTGCCGAGTTCCTTGATCACGCCGACCCGCAGCCCGCGCAGGTCTGCAGCGGCGCCGGCACGGGCGGCGTCGACCAGCGACGGCAGCGGCTCGGCGATGCTGGTGGAGTCGCGCGGGTCGTGCCCGCCGATCAGTTCGTGGAGGAGTGCCGCGTCGAGCACGGTGCGGGTGACCGGGCCGACCTGGTCGAGCGAGTTGGCCATCGCGACCAGTCCGTGGCGCGAGATGGCGCCGTAGGTCGGCTTGACGCCCACGGTGCCGGTGACGGCGCCGGGCTGGCGGATCGAGCCGCCGGTGTCGGTGCCGATCGCCAGCGGCGCCTCGAAGGCGGCCACCGCGGCGGCCGAGCCACCACCGGAACCGCCGGGGATCCGGTCCAGGTCCCACGGGTTGTGCGTGGGCCCGTAGGCGGAGTGCTCGGTGGAGGAGCCCATCGCGAACTCGTCCATGTTGGTCTTGCCCAGGATCGGCAGGCCGGCCTCGCGGAGCCGGGTGACCACGGTGGCGTCGTACGGCGGGATCCAGCCCTCGAGCATCTTCGAGCCGCAGGTGGTGGGCAGGCCCTCGGTGGTCAGCACGTCCTTGACCGCCACCGGTACGCCGTCCAGCGGCGAGGCCGGGTTGCCGGCGGCACGGCGCTCGTCGGCCGCCCGGGCCTGGGCCAGGGCACCCTCGGCGTCGACGTGGAGGAAGGCGTGCACGGCGCCGTCGACGGCGGCGATCCGGTCCAGGAAGAGCTGGGTCAGTTCGACGCTGGTGACCTCACCGGCGGCAAGCGCCTCGGCCAGGTCGGCAGCAGAGGCGCGCAGGAAGCGGGAGTCGGTCATCACGCCTCCTCGTCCAGGATCCGCGGGACGGAGAAGCGCTGCTGCTCCGACTCCGGTGCACCGGCCAAGGCCTGTTCGGCGGTGAGCCCGGGCACGACCACGTCCTCGCGGAAGACGTTGGTCAGCGGCAGCGGGTGCGAGGTCGGCGGGATGTCCGCGGCAGCGACGTCGCTGATCGAGGCTACCGACTCGAGGATCACCGAGAGCTGGGGTGCCATCTGTTCCAGCTCGGCTTCGGACAGGTCGATGCGGGCGAGGTCGGCCAGGTGGGCGACCTCGTCACGGGAAATCTCTGGCATGGACCCGATCCTATGCTGGCCCCATGACCCACTTCGACATCGCCGTCATCGGGGCCGGCTCCGGGAACTTCCTGATGAACCGGGCGCTGGCCGACAAGCAGTTCGCCGTGATCGAGGAGGGCCTCTTCGGCGGCACCTGCCTCAACGTGGGGTGCATCCCGACCAAGATGTTCGTCCATGCTGCCGAGGTGGCCGACCAGGTCCGCGACGCGGCCCGGCTCGGGATCGACGCGAACCTGGCCGGGGTGCGCTGGGGTGACATCCGCGACCGGGTCTTCGACCGGATCGACCCCTATTCCGCCTCGGCCCGCCAGGCCCGCCGCGACGGCCCCAACACCACGGTGTACGCCGGCCACGCCCGGTTCACCGGCGACCACACGCTGCTGGTCGCCACCGATGCCGGCGAGGAGGAGGTCAGTGCGGACACGATCGTGATCGCCGCCGGCGCCCGCGCCACGGTGCCGCCGGAACTGGCCGACGTGCCGTTCCACACCAGCGACACTGTGATGCGGATCGACGCACTCCCCCGCACCGCCACCATCATCGGCGGCGGCTTCATCGCTGCCGAGTTCGCGCACATCCTCTCCGGGCTCGGGGTCGAGGTCACCATCGTCAACCGGGGCCCCGCCCTGCTGCGCCGCCTCGACGACGACCTGCGCGACGCCTACACCGCACTCGCCCAGGAGCAGTGGACCGTGCACCTGGGCCGCACCGTCGCCAGCGCCACCTCCCTCGATGACCCGGACCGCTCCGGCGCCGTGGCGCTGGACCTCGACGACGGCACCCGGGTCGAGACCGACCTGCTCCTGGTCGCCACCGGACGGGTGCCGAACAGCGACCGGCTCGGGCTGGAGGCCACCGGCATCGAGGTGCACCCGGACGGGCGGATCAAGGTCGACGAACGTGGCCGCACCAGCGTCGACGGCGTGCTGGCGCTGGGCGACATCTCCTCGCCGTACCAGCTCAAGCACGTCGCCAACCACGAGGCGCGCACCATCGCGCACAACCTGGCCAACCCCGACGACCAGCGCTCCTTCGACCACCGCTTCGTCCCCTCGGCCGTCTTCACCCGGCCGCAGATCGCCACTGTCGGGCTCACCGAGGCGGCGGCACGCGAGGCCGGCCACGACGTGGTCACCTCGACCCGTGCGTACGGCGACACGGCGTACGGCTGGGCGCTGGAGGACACCACGGGCCTGTGCAAGGTCATCGCCGACCGCGGCACCGGCCTGCTGCTCGGTGCGCACGTGATGGGGCCGGACGCATCGACGCTGATCCAGCCCGCCATCCAGGCCCTCTCCTTCGGCCTGCCAGCGCCCGAGATGGCACGCGGGCAGTACTGGATCCACCCGGCGATGGCCGAGGTGCTGGAGAACGCGGTGCTGGGACTGCGCCTGCGGTGAACGGCACTGGCATGCTGGTGCCATGCCCATGACCCGTCCCGTACGCCGTACCCTCGCTGCCACCGCGGCGGTGGCCGCCGCCCTGGTGCTCGCCGGTTGTCCTGCCCAGGAGGCCAAGGAGGAGCCAGTCGTCACGCCGGCGAACTGGCGCGAATCCGGCGACGGCGGCGACGGGATCGCCTATGTCGCGCTCGGCGACTCCTACGTGACGGCGCCGGGCGTGCCACAAACAGATGCGAACAACCCGTGCTTCCCCTCGTCGAACAACTACCCCGCACTGGTCGCCGCGGAACTCGAGGTGGCGACCCTGGTCGACGCCAGTTGCGGCGGCGCCAGCACGGTGCACATGAGCGAGTCCCAGGGCCCCGGGCGACCTCCCCAATTCGACGCCCTGGACGAGGAGACCGACCTGGTCACGATCACCATCGGCGGCAACGACGAGGGCGTCTTCGCCAGCCTGCTGACCGACTGCGTGGTGATCGCCCAGGAGTTCGGCGAGGGATCACCGTGCCGCGAGATCAAGGAGGGTGACGACGACAAGAGCCTGCTGGCCAAGGTGGAGGCCTCCACCCGTCGCGTCGACGCCGTCCTGGCCGGCATCGTCGAGCGTGCCCCCAACGCCCTGGTCGTGGTGGTCGGCTATCCGCAACTGGCTCCGGCCAGCGGCGCCTGCCCGGACCGGTTCCCGATCACCGAGGGCGACATGGCCTATGCCCGGGAGTTGAACGTCGCCTTCAACACGGCCCTCGCCGAGGCGGCCGCGAACCACGGCGCGGAGTTCGTGGACATGTTCGCCCTCAGTGAGGGCCATGACATCTGTGCCGATGACCCGTGGGTCAACGGTGCGGTGGACTTGCCCGACCGGGCGGCGGCGTACCACCCGTTCGCCGCCGAGCAGGAGGCTGCGGCCGCGGCCGTGGTCGAGGTGGTCAGGCAGGCGGGCTGACCGGTTCGTCGTCCGGGTCACCGAAGGCGGCGGGCCCCTCGGCCAGGAGCTTCTCGAAGCCGGCCTCGTCGAGGATCGTTACGCCGAGTTGTTCGGCCTTGTCCGCCTTGGAGCCGGCCGATTCGCCAACCACCACGAAGTCGGTCTTCTTCGAGACCGATCCGGACGCCTTGCCGCCGCGGGCGATGATCGCTTCCTTGACCGAGTCGCGGGTGAAGTTCTGCAGTGACCCGGTGGCGACAATGGTGAGCCCCTCCAGGGTGCGCGGGATCGAGTCGTCGCGCTCGTCGGCCATCCGGACGCCGTCGACGGTCCACTTGTCGACGATCTCGGTGTGCCACTCCGCTTCGGCGCCGTCGAACCATTCGCGCACCGAGGCGGCAATGGTCGGGCCGACGCCCTCGATGTCGCCGAGCACGGCCTCGTCGGCCTCGCGGATCGCGGTCATCGAGCCGAGCCGGGTGGCCAGCGCGCGGGCCGCGGTCGGGCCGACGTGGCGGATGGAGAGCGCCACCAGCACCCGCCACAGCGGTGCTTCCTTGGCCTGGTCGAGGTTGTCCAGCAGCTTCTGCCCGTTGGCCGAGAGCACCGGCGCCTCGCCCTCGTCCTTCTTCGGGGCACGGGTGAAGAGCGGCGCGCGGCGCAACTGGTCGGCGGTGAGCCGGAAGACGTCGCCCTCGTTCTGGATCACGCCGGCGTCGAGCAGCGCGACTGCTGCCTCATAGCCGAGTCCCTCGATGTCGAAGGCGCCGCGGCCGGCGACGTGGAAGACCCGCTCAACCACCTGGGCGCGGCAGTCGCGGTGGTTGGGGCAGCGCAGGTCCTTGTCGCCCTCCTTCTGCTCGACCAGCGTGCTGCCACAGGCGGGGCACTCGCTCGGCATCACCCAGGCTGCGAGTCCTTCGGGGCGCAGCGGCAGGACCGGGCCGAGGATCTCGGGGATCACGTCGCCCGCCTTGCGCAGGATCACGGTGTCGCCGGGGCGGACGTCCTTGCGCTTCACCTCGTGGGCGTTGTGCAGGGTGGCATTCTCCACCGTCGATCCGGCGACCCGGACCGGCTCCATCACGCCGTACGGCGTCACCCGGCCAGTGCGGCCGACGTTGACCCGGATGTCCAGCAGTTTGGCGTGGACCTCCTCGGGTGGGTACTTGTAGGCGATCGCCCAGCGCGGGGCGCGGCTGGTGGATCCGAGCCGGCGTTGCAGGGCGTAGTCGTCGACCTTGACCACCACCCCGTCGATCTCGTGCTCGACGTCGTGGCGGTGCTCGCCGCAGTGGTCGATGAATTCCTTGACCTCGGCCAGGGTGGCGACCACCCGGACCCGCTCGGAGGTCGGCAGCCCCCAGGCCGCCAGTGCGGCGTACGCCTCGGACTGGGCGCCGGGCTCGAACCCCTCGCGCGCGCCGATGCCGTGGCAGACCATGCCCAGGGCGCGGGTGGCGGTCACCTTCGGGTTCTTCTGCCGCAGCGAGCCGGCGGCGGCGTTGCGGGGGTTGGCGAAGGGCGGCTTGCCGGCGTCGAGCATCGACTCGTTGAGCTTCTCGAACGCCTCCACCGGCAAGAAGACCTCGCCGCGCACCTCGACCAGGTCCGGTACGCCGAACGCGTCGGTGCCGGTGAGCCGGTGCGGGATCGAGGAGATGGTCTTGACATTGGGGGTGACGTCCTCACCGGTGCGTCCGTCGCCGCGGGTCAGCGCCCGGACCAGCTTGCCGCCCTCGTAGAGCAGGTTGATCGCCAGGCCGTCCACCTTCAGCTCGCAGAGCAGTGCGGGGTCTGCGACGCCGTCGCGGGCCAGGCGGGCGTGCCAGGCGTCCATCTCCTCGAAGGAGAACGCGTTGTCCAGGCTCTCCATCCGCTGCAGGTGGTCGATCGCCGTGAACTGGGTGGAGACCGCTCCGCCGACCTTCTGGGTGGGCGAGTCGGGGGTGCGCAGCTCGGGGAACTGGACCTCCAGCTCCTCCAGTTCCCGCATCCGGGTGTCGAAGTCGGCGTCGGAGAGGGTGGGGTCGTCGAGCACGTAGTAGCGCCAGCGGGCGTCCTCCACCTGTTCGGAGAGTTCCCGGTGCCGCTCGCGCGCTTCCGGGGTGGCGGTGGAGACCTCGTCGCTGCTCATGGGCACCATCTTGCCGGGTGCCACCGACATCGCGAGGGCTGGCCCACCCCGAGCAGGGCCAGCCCGCTGAGCAGGATCCCGGCGAGCAATCCGACCAGCCCGGCGGGGACGAATGCCTTCATGTGATCGAGTATGACGGGGCCGCGGAGGTGGCCGGGCATGACAGGATCCGACCCGTGACCACTCCGGCGTTGACGCGGCACGACGCACCCGATCCGCATGCGGTGCTGCTGATGCTGCACGGCGGCAAGGAGCACTCGACCTCGCCGGTGGACTGGCGGAGCATGTCGTGGCGCCGATCCCATGCGATGCAACGGGCGATCACCCCGATCGCGCACCGGAGCCAGGTGAGCACCTGGCTGCTGCGCTATCGGCACCGCGGCTGGAACGACGTGCACTCGCCGTCGCCGGTGCCTGATGCCCGGTGGGCGCTGGACCAGGTGGTCGCCGCGCTCGGCGACGTGCCCGTGGTGCTCCTCGGCCACTCGATGGGCGCCCGGACCGCGGTCCACGTAGCCGATCACCAGTCGGTGAGCGGCGTGGTCGCGCTGGCGCCCTGGCTGCCGGTCGACGACCCGATCGGCGCGTTGCGCGGCCGCCACCTGGCCGCCGCGCACGGGCGACGGGACAGGATCACCAGCTCCGGGGCGACCAAGCGGTACGTCGACCGCGCGGCCGCTGTGGCCAGCACGACGGAGATGCACGACATGGGGCAGGTGGGGCACTACATGCTGCGGGACATCGCGGCGTGGAACGAGTTCGCGATCAGCCGCGCCTTGGCGATGCTCGGCTGAACACCTCCGCGCCGGGGCTCAGGAGAGGTTCGCCGCGACCTTGCGCGCCACCGTGATCGCGGCGCGGGCCCGTTCCATGCTCCCGCCGGCCAGCCCGCAGGCAGGCGTGATCACCAGGGATGCTGTCGGCTCCAGGCCGATCAGGTCGAACAACCGCAGCACCTGCTCGGTCACCCGGGCATCGCCAGGCACGTCGCCCGTCGTCGGGACCACCCCGAGCAGCACCCGCTCCCCCGCTTCCAGGGTGGCGGCCAGGTCGTCGTACCCGCCGGCGTCGAGCATGGCCAGGTCGACGGCGACGCCGCGGGCGCCCGCGCCACGGACCAGGCTGATCGGCAAGCCGGGCGCACAGCAGTGCACGATCGGGGTCGCGCCTGCCCCTTCCATGGTGGCGAAGAGTCGTTCCAGCATCGCGGAGGCATCCGGCACGGCAACGGCGCGGTGCTTGCCCCAGCCGGAGAGGGTCGGCACCTGGGCGGCCAGCACCGCCGGCAGCGCGGGCTCGTCGACCTGGATGATGATCTCGCCTGCCCCCGGGACGCGGCGTCGCAGGTCCGCCACGTGCGCGGCAAGGGCTTCCCCGAGCGCCTCGGCCAGGTCACGACGGGCGCCGTGGTCGGAGAGCACCTTGTCACCGCGGGGCTTGTCGACCGTGGCGGCCAGGGTCCACGGCCCGGCCACCTGCTGCTTGATGATGCCGGTGAACCCCTGGGTGAGTTCCTCGATGCGGTCCAGGTCCTGGGCCAGCAACGAACGCGCCCGGCGCTGGTCCATCCCGGTGGCACCGGCCAGCCGCCACCCGAAGGGCTGCAGGTCGGCAGGGATCTCGGTGACCAGGCCCAGGGTGCGCCCGGTCATCGAGGCGATCGCGCCCCGTCCGGGCAGTTCCGGGATCGCCAGCAGGTCGGTCAGTTCGCCGACCACGACCCGGGCGGCCTCGTCGAAGGCGCGCGCGTTGTCGGCTTCGGAGGCCTGCGCTGAACCGCCGGGCATCGAGCCGATGCCACTCGCCAGCACCATCAGAGCAGGGCCTCGCTGCGGGCCGTGGCCGAGATGGTGGCCGAGCCGACCACGCGGGTGCCGTCATAGATCACCGCGGCCTGGCCGGGGGCGATCCCCTCGGCGGGGTCGAGCAGTTCGATCTCCACCAGGTCGGCCTCGCCCTGGCCTGCGTCGGCACTGTGCGACGTACGCACGCGTGCCCGGTGCTCGGCGCCGTGCGCCCGCAACTGCACGGTGCCTTCGAGGAGGTCGGGGACGGTGCCGCACCAGCGCGCGCGGATGCCGGAGATCCGGTCGATCCGCAGCGCCTCGCGCGGGCCGACGGTGACGGTGCCGGAGACCGGCTCGATGTCGAGCACGAAGCGGGGCTTGCCGTCGGGTGCCGGGCGGCCGATCCGCAGGCCGCGCCGCTGCCCGATCGTGTAGGCCGTGGTGCCCTGGTGCTGGCCGAGCACCTCACCGGTGGCCTGGTCGACGATGTCCCCGCCCTGGTTGGGGGCGCGGTCGCCGAGCTTCTCGCGCAGCCAGCCGGCGTTGTCGCCGTCGGCGATGAAGCAGATGTCGTGCGAGTCCGGCTTGTGCGCGACCATCAGGCCGCGCCGCTCGGCCTCGAGCCGCACGTCGTCCTTGACCGAATCGCCGAGCGGGAAGAGCGAGTGGGCCAGTTGCTCCTGGGTGAGCACGCCGAGCACGTAGGACTGGTCCTTGCCGTGGTCGATGGCCCGGTGCATCTCGATCAGCCCGTCGTCGCCGGTGCGCAGCTGTGCGTAGTGGCCGGTGGCGACCGCGTCGAACCCGAGTGCCAGCCCGCGCTCGAGGACGGCGGCGAACTTGATCTTCTCGTTGCACCGCAGGCACGGGTTGGGCGTGCGGCCGGCGGCGTACTCGTCCATGAAGTCCTCGACGACCGCCTCGTGGAACTCGTCCGACATGTCCCAGACATAGAACGGGATGCCGATCACGTCGGCGGCGCGGCGGGCGTCGTTGCTGTCCTCGATGGTGCAGCAGCCACGGGCCCCGGAGCGATACGACTTGGGGTTGCGCGAGAGTGCCAGGTGGATGCCGGTGACGTCGTGGCCGGCCTCGGCAGCGCGGGCGGCGGCGACCGCGGAGTCGACGCCCCCGGACATGGCAGCAAGGACCCTCATGCCAGGCCCCGCTTCACACCGGCCGCGCGGGCCCGCTCGACCACGGGGGCGATGGCGTCGATGACGGCGTCCACGTCGGCGGTGGTGCTGGTGTGGCCCAGGGAGAACCGCAGCGAGCTGCGCGCCTCGGCGTCGGTGCACCCCATCGCCAGCAGCACGTGCGAGGCCTGCGGCACGCCGGCGTTGCAGGCCGAGCCGGTGGAGCACTCGATGCCGCGGGCGTCGAGCAGCATCAGCAGCGAATCCCCCTCGCAGCCGGGGAAGCGCAGGTGGGCGTGGCCGGGCAGGGAACGCTCGGGGTCGCCGGAGACGAGCACATCGGGGACTGCACGGCGTACGCCGTCGACCAGGCGCTCGCGCAGCGCCCGCAGCCGGGCGTGGTGCTCGGCCTGGTGCTTCACCGTCTCCTCGACTGCGGCGGCGAACCCGGCGATCGCCGGGGTGTCGATCGTGCCGGAGCGGATGTCGCGCTCCTGGCCGCCGCCGTGCAGCAGCGGCGCCACCTCGAGTTCACGGCGTACCACGAGCGCACCGACGCCGAAGGGGCCGCCGACCTTGTGGCCAGTCAGGGTGAGCGCATCGACCCCGGAGGCAGCGAAGTCGACCGGCACCGCACCGATCGCCTGGACTGCGTCGGTGTGCACCGGGATGCCGTGGGCGGCGGCGAGTGCGACCACCTCGGAGATCGTCTGCAGCGTGCCGACCTCGTTGTTGGCCCACATCACCGAGATCAGGCTGATGTCGTCGCCGCCCTGCGCGATGGCCGCCTCGAGGGCGGGCAGGTCGAGCCGGCACTGCGCGTCGACCCCCAGCAGCGTGACGTCGGCGCCGCCGGACTCGGCCAGCCAGTGCAGGGGGTCCAGGACGGCGTGGTGCTCGACGGCGGTGGACAGGATCCGCGCGCGCCCGCGCGCCCAGTGGATGCCCTTGACCGCCAGGTTGTCGGCCTCGGTGCCACCGGAGGTGAAGACCACCTCACCGGGGCGGCAGTTGAGCGCCTGGGCGATCCGCTCGCGCGACTCCTCCACCACCCGGCGCGCGTGGCGCCCCGAGGCGTGCAGCGACGACGGGTTGCCGGTGCGCGCGAACTGCTCGGCCATCGCGTCGACGGCGCACGGCAGCATCGGCGTGGTCGCGGCGTGGTCGAGGTAAACGGTGGTCATTGCATCCTCAAGGGTACGGCGTGCCCGAACCAGAACCATTTCGTGGACTACGCAGTGGGCCTCCCGGCCACCCGGGCGAACCAGCGACCCACTTGCCAACGCCGCACCACCCAGACCGGGACCAGGACGATCAGGATCCCGAGGCAGGCCAGGAGCACCATCCGTGCCGCAGGGGAAGCCACCTCGTGCTCCAGGTCGACCTCGACGACGAGCACCGCGAATGCTGCCAGGGCGACCAGCCCGACGCGTGCAGCGATCCTCCGCGCCAGGCTGCCGACGGCCCCCACTCCGATCCTCCGGGCGATGGACGATGCCGGCTCGTCATCCGGATAGCGGAAGGCGTTCAGACCCACCTGCCGAAGGCGGTGCCTGAGCCGGAGGTCCAGGTGGGCCTGCTCCCAGCGCGTCAGGTCAGCCACGACCTCGGGCGCCACCACTCGTGGGTCCCCCTGCTCCCTGATCTGTGCATACGCCGCCGCTGTGCGGTTCTGCTTCGAACCCGGTGACTGTTCCGGATCGAGGAGCGGCACCTCTCGCTCCAGGTGGAAGGGGAACGGGCGCAACTCGTCGCCGTGGCGTGCGATGAAGAAGCGGTTCAGGTAGAAGCAGCGAACGAAGATCCAGGCCATCGGCAGGGCGGCCGGCAGCACCACGAGATCGCTGTCGACAACGGACTGCGGAAGGTCCACCATCCCGGTCGCATCGGCCGCGAGGACAACGATGAGCACGACACCCCAGCCCAGCGTCAGCAGGACTGCGGAGATCGCGACGCCGGCCATCGCGGCATCGCGGCCCCTGGAGGCGCGCGAGGGAGGCCACGGCATCGGCACGATCGCCCGTGGGTATCGACCGGACTCATCCGGCCACCGGCGATAGCACCACTGCGCGGCACGGCGCTCCCAGCGGTTCAGTCGCCCGATCAACTCCGGGTCGAAGTCCACAAGGGCTTCCTCGGTGCCCGTCATGCCACCTGCCTGAGGTCGAGTACCGGGCTGCTGCCGCGGCGCCTCTTTCCTATCAGGCCCGGACCCTCATGTCAGAGGATCACCATGTCGTCGCGGTGGATGATCTCGCGCTCGTACGCCGCACCCAGCTCGCGCTTGAGCGCGTGGGACGACTTGCCGGCCAGGGCCGGGATCTCTTCGGAGTCGAAGTTCACCAGTCCCCGCGCGACCACCGCGCCGTCCGGTCCGACCACATCGATCGGGTCACCGGCGGCAAAGGCGCCGCTGGCACCGAGCACCCCCGCGGCCAGCAGTGACGCGCGCCGTTCGACCACGGCACGCACCGCACCAGCGTCGACGAGCACCTGTCCCTTGGCCTCGGTGGCATGCGCCAGCCACAGCAGACGGGTCGGACGGCGCTTGCCGCGGCCGTGGAAGAGCGTGCCGACTGGTTCCCCGGCCAGGGCGGCAGCAGCGTTGGGCGCGGAGGTGAGCACGACGGGGATCCCCGCACCGGTAGCGATCCGGGCCGCCTCGACCTTGGTGGTCATCCCCCCGGTGCCGACCCCGGCAGCACCGACCGTGCCGATCTCCACGCCGACCAGGTCGGCCTCGCCGCGCACGTCAGGAATCAGTGAGGTGCCCTCGCGCGCCGGGTTGCCGTCGTACAGGCCGTCCACGTCGGAGAGGAGCACCAGCAGGTCGGCATGGACCAGGTGCGCCACCAGTGCAGCCAGCCGGTCGTTGTCGCCGAAGCGGATCTCCGACGTGGCCACGGTGTCGTTCTCGTTGACGATCGGCAGCACGCCGAGTTCGAGCAACTTGGCGAAGGTCTGGTGCGCGTTGCGGTAGTGCGCACGCCGGGTCACGTCGTCGACGGTGAGCAGCACCTGCCCGGTGACGATGCCGTGGCGGGCCAGGTCCTCGGTGTAGTGGCGCACCAGCAGGCCCTGCCCCACCGAGGCGGCCGCCTGCTGCGCGGCCAGCCCGCGCGGGCGGCGCTTGAGGCCCAGTGGTGCCAGCCCCGCCGCGATCGCACCGGAGGAGACCAGGACGACCTCGGCGCCGCGTGCGCGCACGGCGGCCAGCGTGTCGACGAGGCCGCGGAGCCGGTCAGGGTCGATGCCGCCGGCAGCGGTGGTCAGCGACGAGGAGCCCACCTTGACCACGACCCGGCGTGCCGCGGTCACCTCGGGACGCAGGTTCACTCCTCGTCGTCCTCTCCCTGTACGCCGTCGGGGTCGTACTCGTTCCAGTCCGGGTCCTCGGTCGAGCCGATCTCATACGCCATCGGCCGCCCCGGCCCGGCGTCGTCCCCGCGGTCGAGGCGGCGGGCGACGTCGGCGCGGGTCTCGGTCTCGCTGCGCTGCTCCATCGCCTCGTCGATGTCGCGGCGTCGCTGGGCTGCCGGGCGGTCCTCGAGGAACCGCTGGTCCTCACCGCGGCGTCCGAGCATCTCGGCCCCCGCCTCGATGCCGGGCTTGAAGTCGAAGACGACGGCGTTGTCCGGGTGGCCGATCAGCACGGTGTCGCCCTCGACGGCACCGAGTTGCACCAGGCGGTCCTCGACCCCGAGCCGGTTGAGGCGGTCGGCCAGGAAGCCCACGGCCTCGTCGTTGCTGAAGTCGGTCTGGCGCACCCACCGCTCCGGCTTCTCGCCGCGCACGCGCCACCCCTCGCCGGTCTGCTTGACGGTGAAGGTGTCGCTGCCATCAGCCGCCCCGGGACGCAACACGATCCGTTGTGCCTCGACCACCGGCCGCTCTGCGCGGGCCCGGGCCACGATCTCGGCCATCGCGAAGGTGAGTTCGCGCATCCCCTCGCCGGAGGCGGCGCTGACCTCGAAGACCCGCAGTCCCTTCTCGCGCAACTCGTCGACGACGAAGGAGGCGATGTCGCGTCCGTCCGGCACGTCGACCTTGTTCAGCGCGACCAGGCGCGGCCGGTCCTCGAGACCGCCATAGCGGGCCAGTTCGTTCTCCATCACCGCGAGGTCGTCGACCGGGTTGCGCCCGGGCTCGATGCTGGCGGTGTCGACCACGTGGACCAGGGCCGCGCACCGCTCGATGTGGCGCAGGAACTCGTGCCCCAGTCCGCGTCCCTCGGCGGCGCCCTCGATCAGGCCCGGCACGTCGGCGACGGTGAAGGTGGTGTCACCGGCGCGGACCACGCCCAGATTGGGCACCAGCGTGGTGAAGGGGTAGTCCGCGATCTTGGGCCGGGCCCGGGAGATCGCAGCGATCAGCGACGACTTGCCGGCGCTGGGGAAGCCGACCAGGCCGATGTCGGCGACGACCTTCAACTCCAGGCGGATCTCCAGTTCGTCACCGGGCTCGCCGAGCAGGGCGAAGCCGGGGGCCTTCCGCTTGGACGAGGCCAGGGCCGCGTTGCCCAGTCCCCCGCGTCCGCCCTGGGCGATCACCATCTCGGTGCCTGCGCCGACCATGTCGGCCAGCACGTTGCCGCGGGCATCCGAGACCACGGTGCCGTCGGGCACCGGGAGCACCAGGTCGGCACCGTGGGCACCGTTGCGGTGGGCGCCGGCGCCCTGGGCGCCGTTCTCGGCCTTGCGGCGCGGGCTGTGGTGGTAGTCGATCAGCGTGGTGACGTCGGGGTCCACGCGCAGGATCACCGACCCGCCGGGTCCGCCGTTGCCGCCGTCGGGGCCGCCCAGCGGCTTGAACTTCTCCCGGTGCACCGACGCAACGCCGTTGCCGCCACGACCCGCCGCCACGTGGAGGCGTACCTCGTCGACGAATGTCGGAACTGCCATGGAGATCTCCTGGGGTAAATGCCAAAGGCGCCCCCCGAGTCTAGGGACGCCTTTGAGGATGTGGCCGGAACTGCTCCGGCCACGAAGTCAGGTGAGCGTCAGTCACTCACCCGGGACGATGTTCACCACACGGCGACCGCGACGGGTGCCGAACTCGACCGCACCGGCGGCGAGGGCGAACAGGGTGTCGTCGCCACCGCGACCGACGTTGGTGCCCGGGTGGAACTGGGTGCCGCGCTGGCGGACGATGATCTCGCCCGCGTTGACGCTCTGACCGCCGAAGCGCTTCACGCCCAGGCGCTTGGAGTTGGAGTCGCGCCCGTTCTTGGTGGAGGAGGCGCCCTTCTTGCTTGCCATTTTTCAGTCCTTAGGAGTTCAGTGGAAGATCGTCAGTCCGAGGCTCACGCGTTGATCGCGGTGACCTTCACCTGGGTGTACTTCTGGCGGTGGCCCTGGCGCTTCTTGTAGCCGGTCTTGTTCTTGTACTTCTGGATGATGATCTTCGGGCCCTTGGTGGCACCGAGCACCTCGGCGGTCACCGAGGCCTTGTCGAGGGCCGAGGCGTCGGTCGTGACAGCCTCGCCGTCGACCACGAGCAGCACCGGAAGGGTGACCGACTCACCGACAGCCGTCTCCAGCTTGTCGATCTCGATGACGTCGCCCACGGCAACCTTCTGCTGAGTGGCGCCTGCGCGCACGATCGCGTACACCGCGGTCTCCTTCGTCGGTTCCAACTGCTCAAAATTTCTGGGCCTGGGGCCCTCGCCGGGGCCGCACAGGATGGGCGTGCGGATGCACACCGAGGATCAATACTACGGTCACCTGGCGGCTTGGTGCAAAACGAGCCACTCTGCTTCCCGCAGTACGCCGCTCAGTGCTTGCGCGAGCCCTTCTTCTTGATCGGCACGTGTACGTCGACCGGTGCGGAGTCCGCCTCGGCCTCGGTCGCCGGTGCGTCAGCGCTGCCGGCCGCCCGACTCGCCCCACCACGGGTGCGGGTCCGGGTGACCACCTTCGGCGCCGGGGCCTCCTCGTCCGGTGCCGCAGCGGGTGCCGGCGTACTGGCCGTGAAGGTGACCGGCTCGACCGGAGGCGTGGAGACCCCGGTCGGGCGGCTGGCCCGGCGACGGGTCCGGGTCACGACCTTGGGTTGCGTCGCCTGAGCCCCATCCTGGCCAGCATCCGGCGTCCCAGCGTCTCCTTTTGCCGGCTCGCCCGCCTGCTCCCCGGACTGGTCCGCGGTCGGGGCGGCGGGCTGGTCGGCGGTCGTGACGGCAGGATCGGCCGCGGGCGTTGTGCCCTGGTCCGCGTCGTTGTCGGTGTCCTTGCCAATGGCCTGGTCAGCGTCCTTGCCCGTGGAACGGCCACCACGGCCGCGGCCGCTCGCGGCGCCGGAGCGGTCACGCTCGTCCGTCTGCTCCGCAGGCTTCTCTGCGCCGGACTTTTCTGCGGGGGCCTTGTCGGCGTCCTTCGTGTCGGTCCGCTTCTCGCCGGCGTCGCCCTTGGCGTCCTCGGCAGGAGCCTCGTCCAGGGGTGCCTTGTCCGCGTTCTCGGCGCGGGCCACGGCGGCGACGTCCTTGGGCGAGGGCTTCTTGTTCTCCTGGTTGTCCTGGTCACCACGGCCCTTGCCGCGCGAGCGGCGGTTGTTCGAGCGACCGCCACGGTCGTCGTTCGACTTCGGCTCGATCGGCATCTCGTGGACGAGCAAGCCGCGTCCCTGGCAGTGCGGGCAGTCCTCACTGAACGCCTCGAGCAGACCGGTCCCGATCCGCTTGCGGGTCATCTGGACCAGGCCCAGCGAGGTCACCTCGGCGACCTGGTGGCGGGTGCGGTCGCGGCCCAGGCACTCGACCAGGCGACGGAGCACCAGGTCACGGTTGGATTCCAGGACCATGTCGATGAAGTCGACGACGATGATGCCGCCGATGTCGCGCAGTCGGAGCTGGCGCACGATCTCCTCGGCCGCCTCGAGGTTGTTCTTGGTGACGGTCTCCTCCAGGTTGCCCCCGGAGCCGGTGAACTTGCCGGTGTTGACGTCGACCACGGTCATCGCCTCGGTGCGGTCGATGATCAGCGAACCACCGGAGGGCAGCCAGACCTTGCGGTCGAGTCCCTTGGCGATCTGCTCGTCGATCCGGTAGGTCGCGAACGCGTCGCGGCCGTCCTCCGGTTCGTGGCGCTCCAGTCGCTCCTCGAGGTCGGGGGCGACGTGGGAGACATATCCCTGGACGGTCTCCCAGGCGGTGTCGCCCTCGATGACGAGCTTGGTGAAGTCCTCGGTGAAGAGGTCGCGCACCACCTTGAGGGTGAGGTCGGGCTCGCCGTAGAGGAGCTGCGGCGCCTTGCCGGACTTCGACTTGGTCTCGATGTCCTCCCAGCGCGCCTTGAGCCGCTCCACGTCCTGGGTGAGCTCGGCCTCGGAGGCGCCCTCGGCCGCGGTGCGCACGATGACGCCGGCGGTGTCGGGGACGATCTCCTTGAGCAGGCTCTTCAGGCGGGCGCGCTCGGTGTCGGGCAGCTTGCGGGAGATGCCGCTGGTGGTGCCGTCGGGCACGTAGACCAGGAACCGGCCGGGCAGCGACACCTGGCCGGTCAGGCGGGCGCCCTTGTGGCCGATCGGGTCCTTGGTGACCTGGACCAGGATCGACTGGCCGCTGGACAGGACCGACTCGATCTTGCGGGGCTGGCCGTCCTTGTGGCCCAGCGCCGCCCAGTTGACCTCACCGGCATAGATGACGGCGTTGCGTCCCTTGCCGATGTCGACGAAGGCGGCCTCCATCGAGGGCAGCACGTTCTGCACCCGGCCGACGTACACGTTGCCGATCAGGGAGGTCTGCGACTCGCGGGCCACGTAGTGCTCGACGAGGACCTTGTCCTCGAGCACCGCGATCTGGGTGACGTCCTCGCGCTGGCGGATGACCATGACCCGCTCCACCGACTCGCGGCGGGCCAGGAACTCGGCCTCGCTCACGATGGGTGCGCGGCGACGGCCGGCCTCGCGGCCCTCGCGGCGGCGCTGCTTCTTCGCCTCCAGCCGGGTGGAGCCAGAGACCGCGGTGATCTGGTCCTCGGCCGAGCGGCCCTGGCGGACCCGGGTGACGGTGTTCTCCGGGTCGTCGTCACTGCCCCCACCGTTGTCGCCGGCACGGCGGCGACGACGACGGCGACGGCTGCTGCCGCCACTGCTCTCGTTGTTGCCGTCGGTGGCGTCGGAGTCGTCGTCCCCATCGCCGTCGGAGTCATCGGAGTCGTCCGAGGACGCACCGTCGTTGTTGGAGTCACCGGACTTGCGGCGACGGCGGCCACCGCGGCGACGGCGACGGCGCGGTCCGCCGCTCCCCTCGCCCTCGTCGGCGTTGTTCTCGTCGGACCCGTTCTCGTCGTTGCCGTTCTCGTCGGTCGCGGCCTCGTCGTCGGAGGCGGACTCGCTTCCCTTGTCAGCCTTCTCGGACTTGTCGGACTTCTCCGCCGTGGCGCCATCGGCGTCGGTCGGCGTGTCGCCGTCCTTCTTCTTGCCGGAAGCGGCCTTCTTGGCGGCCTTCTTCTTCGGCTTCTCCTCGGCGGCCGTGTCCTCGCCCTCGGCAGGCTCGTCCTCGGCGGGCTCGTCCGCAGCAGGCTCGGGGGCGGCGACCTTCTTCGTCGTACGGCGTCGGGTGGTGGTCTTCACCGGAGCCTGGAAGACGACAGCCGTGGCGGAGTTCTCCTCGGCCTTGGCTTCCTCGTTCGCGGCGTCGCTCGGGGCATCGTCGAGCGGGAGTTCTGCCTGCTCGGTGCCGGCCTGGTCAGTGCTGGCCTGCTTGGCCGCGGCCTTCTTGGCCGGTGCCTTGCGGGTGCGCTTGGCGGCGGCCTTCTTCGCCGGAGCAGCCGCGGCCTCAGCGGACGCGTCGTCGGTCGGCGTCGCGGCGGCATCGGTGGGCTGCTCACCCTCGGGCGCCTCGGTCGCGGCAGTCTTCTTCGCCGCCGTCTTGCGCGTGGTGGTCTTCTTGGCGGCGGCCTTCTTCACCGGAGCCTTCTTGGCAGCGGTCTTCCTGGCCGCAGCCTTCTTGGCCGGGGCGGGGGCCGCTTCGGCCTCCGCAGCAGCGGGCTCTGCCGCTGCCGGCTGGTCCTGCGCGGTCTCGATCGCGTCGTTCGTCGCGCTGGCGTTGGTGTTCTCTTCGTCGAGCATGTGTGCTCCTCGGCGCCGTCCGATTCCCATCGGCGCGGTGCCAGTCGGACGCCGGCCCTCCGCGGAGGAGCCGGCGCAAAGCCTTCAGGTGGCGACGAAGCATCTCCGCTCGTGCGTCACTGGGCGAACTCCCGTCACCTGCCGCGGTCGCCGGGCTGGCGCATCCCTGTCACGAATGCGGTGCCGCGTCGCGGTCTGGCGACGATTTCCACTCACTGTGCCGGGGCCTGGTGGCTCCGGCGAGAAACGTCGTCGGGTCTGTGTGCGAACCATCCGCATCACGGTGACCTGTTGTCGAGTATCGCACACCGATCGACGAACGCATGTGTTCTCGGTGACACACCGGCCGGTCAGGCGAACGGGTCGCCGATCGTCCCGTCCTCGAGGAGCGGTCCCTGGCTGGCCCGGGTGAGCAGCACCCCGTCCACGTCCAGGTCGTCCGCGGCCACCTGGCGCAGCGCGGTGAGCACGTCGTCGGGGCGGACACTGGGCGTGCCGTGGACCAGGAGTACGTCGATCCGGGCGCCCCTCTCCCCCGGGCCTGCGGACATCTGCCGCACCGCGGCCCGGCTGTCGAAGGTGCGCATCCCCTTCTTGGTCATCCGCTCGACCAGGACTTCGTCCGCGGCCAGGAACGCAGCCACAGCGGCCTCCACCCGGGCCGGCTCCGCCGGTACGTCGATCAACCAGCGGCTGGCCTGGAGCAGGTCCGCCAACGACGTACTGGTGGCCTCGGCGACCGCCAGCACGTCCAGCCCGTCGGGCAGTGACTCGGAGAGCAGTGCCTGGACGGCTGCCGGGTCGACGACCTCGGCCAGGGCGATCTCGACATACTCCGCCTCGCTCGCCGAACCCGTCGGCGCCGCACCGGCGTACGAGATCCGCGGGTGGGGGTTGAAGCCGGACGAGTAAGCCATCGGCACCCGGGCCCGGAAGACGGCGCGCTCGAAGGCGCGGCTGAAGTCGCGGTGGCTGGTGAAGCGCAGGCGACCGCGCTTGGCGTAGCGGATGCGGAGCCGCTGGACCGGCGGGGCTTGCTGTTCGGGCTGTTCACGCACGGAAGAACCCTATCCGGCCCCGGGCGGCTCAGGGCAGGCGCTCGGCCTTCATCTGCCGCGAGGCGTAGACCGAGTTGATCACCGTCCCGTCCAGCCAGGCACCCAGCCGCTCTGCCTCCACCGCGAGCGCCCGTCCTGCCTCCGGCGGCAACTGATGCCGGGCAACCACCTCGACCCGACCCGCCTCGTCCTGCACCCAGCAACCGACGATCCGGCCGTCCCACCAGGCGGTGGTGCCGCCGTTGCCATTGCTGTCGAACAGGTAGGGCACGTCGTCCGGGTCCAGGTAGAAGTCGCGCTCCTTCCACCCCATCGTGGTCGGGTCCAGCACCGGGAGCAGTGCCGCCCACGGCGCCACCGCGGGCGCCTCGTCGACGTCGTCGGGCAGCACCCAGCCGGTGGCGCCGCCATCGAGGGAGACCTCGACCGCACCCACGTCGGCCAGGCCACGGCGTACGGCGGAGACGGTGGCACCCAGCCACCACTGGATGTCGCGGGTGGTGCCCGGGCCGAACGTCGCCAGCCAGCGGCGGATCAACTCGGCGTACCCCTGGTCCTCGTCGAGGGCGGGCGGCACCGGGTCGAGCCAGTCACCTACCCGCGTCCAGGCGTGGCGTGAGAGGCGCCAATGGCCCGCGTTCTCGCCGCGGACCACCACCCCACGGGCACCCAGCCAGGTCAGCACCCGGGAGGCGATCGGCGACGACGAACTCCACTTGCCGCTGCCGGAGGTGACCCGGGAGTCGATCCGCGGCACCGCCTGCCGCAACTCGGCCGTGCTTGCCGGGGCGCCCTCGAGCGCGGCCAGGACCTCCGCCTCGCACGCCGCGAGCCAGGCGTGACCGTCGTCGGCCAGGCCGGCGCGGACCACGTCGCGGGCGATCTTGCCTGCCTCCTGGGTGGCCACCCGGGCCGAGGCGCTCCCCCAGGCCGCGGGGAGCAGATCGCGCGGGAAGACGAAGAGCGTGCGCCGCATGGCGAGTTGGCGGACCAGGCTGCGCTCCCCGTAGAGCGCCCGGTCCACGTCGGCGGTGGTGAGGCCGTCGATGCGTGCCGCGAGTGAAAGGTGCACGGTGGGCGGTTCGGTGGCGTGCAGCACCGTCATCGCCCGGGTCGCCGCGACCGGATCGGCGAGCCGATGGTCCGCTGCGATCCCGTGGCGGGCAGCCAACCGGGCCCGGCGTTCGTTGTCATCGATGTGGCGCACGACCGCCAGCATGCCGTCGATCGGGGCAATCCTTGCGGCGACACCCTGCCGCTCCCAACGAGGTGGGACGTTTGGCAAGGCCCACGTTCGGATAGTCTGCTGCGGAATCCAGAAGTGTCTCGGTGAAGCCAGCCGCCCCGGAAGGTCACACATGTCTTCGAACCAGCCCCCCGCCGGTCCGCCGGAGGAGCCCACCCGCCACGTGGGCCAGCCCCAGGGCCAGAACCCCTACGGGCAGCCCCAGCAAGGCAATCCCTATGGTGCCCCGCAGCAGGGCCAGAACCCGTATGGCGCCCCGCAGCAGGGTGGCCAGCAGTACGGCGCGCCCCAGCAAGGCGGTCAGCAGTACGGCCAGCCCCAGCAGGGCGGCCAGTACGGTGCGCCCCAGCAGGGTGGCCAGCAGTACGGCGCCCCGCAGCAGGGGGGCCAGCAGTACGGCGCACCCCAGCAAGGTGGCCAGCAGTACGGCCAGCCCCAACAGAGCCAGTACGGACAGCAGTACGGCCAGCAGGGCCAGTACGGCGGGCCCCAGCAGTACGGGCAGCAAGGCCCCTACGGCCAGCAGGGCCCGGGCGGCCCCGGCGGCAAGTCGGGTGGTTCCAAGATCTGGCTGATCGTGGTCCTGGTGATCGTCCTGATCGCAGCCATCGTCGGCCTCGTCTTCGGCATCCTCGCCCTCACCGGCGACGACGACAACAAGTCCAGTGGCGTGGCGGTCAACGACCTCAAGGCTGGCGAGTGCGTGAACAGCGCCGACATCGCCGGCGGCAAGGGGTCGATCAACTCGATCGAGAAGGTCAACTGCGACTCCGAGCACGACGCCGAGATCTATGCCACCTACGAGATCTCTGCCGACGAGGCCAAGGACTTCGACATCGACGCAGCCGGCGAGAAGTGCGTTGCCGAGCTGACCGACAAGGGCACCTCGCTCAGCGACCTCGCCGACGAGGGCCAGGAGGTCCGACCGTTGGTCGCCAGCTCCTCGCCGTCCGAGGGTGACCTCGTGGTCTGCTTCACCCGCCACAGCGAGGGTGACAAGCTCACCGGCAAGACGGTCGGGTGATCTGGCGATGACTACTCCTCCCCAGTACCCGGGCGCCGGTGACAACCAGGAGCCGGGCAACAACGAACCGTTCACCCACCAGCCCTACGGCCAGCAGCCGGCGTACGGCCAGCAGCCCGGCGGTTATCCGGCGGGCCAGCCCTACGGCCAGTGGCAGGGTGGCAACGACGCCGGCAAGAGCACCGACGGCCTCTCCATCGCCGCCTTCGTGCTCAGCCTGACCTGCTGCCTCTCCATCGTCGGCATGATCCTGGGCTTCGTCGGCCTGGGGCGCACCAAGGGAGGCCAGCGCAAGGGGCGCTGGGCCGCGGTCTCCGCGATCGCCATCGGTGCGGTGCTGACCCTGGCCAGTGTCGGCATCGGCGTCGGCATCTGGGTCTTCGCCAAGTCGATGGTGACCGAGGACAACGTGGCCGCCGGGATGTGCATGAACGTCAGCGAGAGTTCAGGCGACAGTGTCGGCCTGCGCAAGAAGGAATGCTCGGAGTCCCACGACGCCCAGGTCGTCTATGTCGGCACGTTCGGCGAGATCAAGGACAAGAACCTCAATCCGACGAACATGGACGACCTGACCGACGCGGGTGTCTCCTACGCGGTCTGCCAGTCCCTGCTGGGCTCGGACGTCTCGGCGCTCGAGTCGAGCGTCGACGGCGACCTCAAGTACAACATCGTCCGCTGGGCCGACGACCCGGACGACGACGACACCTTCGCCTGCTACGTGCAGCGCGCGGACAAGAAGAAGCTCACCGAGAAGATCGGCTGATCGATCCCACTACTCCGGGCCGGCATCCACTGGATGCCGGCCCGGAGTCATTTCGAGTGGTCACTCGGAGAGGTCTGGGAGCCCGTTTGGGCGCTCCCAGTGACCACTCGATGTGATCAGCCGCTCGTACCTCGCTCTCGCGGCTCAGACGACAGTCCCTACGGTCGCTTCACCGCGACCCGCTCGTACCTCGCTCCCGCGGCTCAGACGACGGAGAGCGGCAGGAGCTTGCGGCCCGTCGGGCCGATCTGGATCTCGGTGTTCATCTCCGGGCAGACGCCGCAGTCATAGCAGGGCGTCCAGCGGCAGTCCTCGACATCGATCGAGTCGGGGTCGAGCGCGTCCTCCCAGTCCGCCCAGAGCCAGTCCTTGTCCAGGCCGGAGTCGAGGTGGTCCCAGGGCAGGATCTCGTCGTACCCGCGCTCGCGCGTGGTGAACCAGTCCAGGTCGACCCCGGTGCCCTCGAGTGCGCGCTCGGCAGCATCGGTCCACCGCTCGAAGGAGAAGTGCTCGCTCCAGCCGTCGAAGCGACCGCCGTCGCGCCACACCTCCTCGATGATCCGGCCCACCCGACGGTCCCCACGCGAGAGCAGTCCCTCGATGATGCCGGGCTTGCCGTCGTGGTAGCGGAACCCGATCGCCCGGGCGAACTTCTTGTCCGCACGGACCAGGTCGCGCAGCTTCTGCAGCCGGACGTCCGTGGTCTCGTGGTCGAGCTGCGCAGCCCACTGGAACGGCGTGTGCGCCTTGGGCACGAACCCGCCGATGGAGACGGTGCACCGGATGTCGTTGCGCCCCGACACCTCACGCCCCTTCGCGATCACCTTCCGGGCCAGGTCGGCGATCTCCAGGACGTCCTCGTCGGTCTCGGTCGGCAGGCCACACATGAAGTAGAGCTTCACCTGGCGCCAGCCGTGGGAGTACGCCGCAGCAACGGTGCGGATCAGGTCCTCCTCGGTGACCATCTTGTTGATCACCTTCCGCATCCGCTCCGATCCCCCCTCGGGCGCGAAGGTCAGCCCCGAGCGACGACCGTTGCGGGAGAACTCGTTGGCCAGCGAGATGTTGAAGGCGTCCACCCGGGTGCTCGGCAGGGACAGCGAGACGTTGGATCCCTCGTAGCGATCCGCCAGGCCCTTGGCCACGTCACCGATCTCGGTGTGGTCGGCGCTGGAGAGCGAGAGCAGGCCGACCTCCTCGAAGCCGGACTTGCGGATCCCGTTCTCGACCATGTTGCCGATGGTCTCGATGGAACGCTCCCGCACCGGCCGGGTGATCATCCCTGCCTGGCAGAAGCGGCAGCCACGGGTGCAGCCCCGGAAGATCTCCACGCTGAACCGCTCGTGCACGGTCTCGGCGAGCGGCACCAGCGGCTTGGCCGGGTAGGGCCAGGCGTCCAGGTCCATCAGGGTGTGCTTGGAGACCCGGGCCGGTACGCCGGGACGGTTCGGCGTGACCGAGGCAATCTCGCCGGAAGTCTCGTCGTACGTGACGTCATAGAACTTCGGGACATAGACCCCGCCGGAGGCCGCCAGCCGGAAGAGCAGTTCGTCGCGC
Source organism: Nocardioides sp. AE5 (assembly GCF_031844485.1). Taxonomy (NCBI): domain Bacteria; kingdom Bacillati; phylum Actinomycetota; class Actinomycetes; order Propionibacteriales; family Nocardioidaceae; genus Nocardioides; species Nocardioides sp. AE5. The sequence goes on along the minus strand of NZ_JAUZVI010000008.1, from coordinate 82,599 downwards.
CCGCCGGGCGATCCCTGCTCCTTGTGCTCGCGGATCACCTCGGAGATCTTCAGCACCACTTCCTCGCCGTCACCGAGCGCCACCGCGTCGACGAAGTCGGCGATCGGCTCCGGGTTGAAGGAGGCGTGTCCGCCGGAGAGGACGATCGGGTCCTCGTCGGTGCGCTCGGTCGCGTGCAGCGGGATCTGCGCCAGGGAGAGCGCGTTGAGCATGTTGGTGTAGCCGAGTTCGGTGGAGAAGCTGATCCCGAAGACGTCGAAGGCACGCACCGGCCGGTGGGAGTCGACGGTGAACTGCGGGATCGGGCCGTCGGCGTCACCGGCGCGCATCACCTTCTCCATGTCCGGCCACACCGAATAGGTGCGCTCCGCGAGGATCCAGTCACGCTCGTTGAGCACCTCGTAGAGGATCGCGACGCCCTGGTTGGGCAGGCCGACCTCATAGGCATCGGGATACATCAGGGCCCACCGCACGGTCGGGCCACCCGTCTCGGACTGCTCGGCGCAGTCCCACTCCTTGACGGTCGAGTTCAGTTCCCCGCCGACGTACTGGATCGGCTTCTGCACCGACGGCAGACGGGGCTCCAGGCGGGCGAAGACGGACTGCGGTGACACGAGAGGACCTCAATGGGGTTGGGGAACGACAGGCAGCACTCAAGGATACGCGGCGGGGCTCACTTGTGCGGTGCTGTGGACGGAAACGGGTCGCACAGCACTACTCCAGCGACCGTTCCCCGCGTTACACCTGGAAAAAGGGGGCGGGCGTCACAGGCGCAGCAGCGGACGCGCGTTGAGCGCGAGGCCGGTCGGCAGCAGGGAGCTGGAGCGCAGGTGGATGTTCTGCACCAGGCCCAGCGCCAGCATCCCGGCGAACATCGACGAGCCGCCGTAGGAGACGAACGGCAGCGGCACGCCGGTCACCGGCATGATGCCCAGGCACATCCCGATGTTCTGGAACGCCTGGAACCCGATCCAGCAGGCGATCCCGGAGGCGGCGATCCGGCCGAACATGTCATCGGCATGCACCGCGATCGCCAGGCAACGCCACACCACGATGGCGAGCAGCGCGATCATTGCGCCGGCCCCGAGGAGGCCGAGTTCCTCCCCCGCGACGGTGAAGATGAAGTCGGTGTGCTGCTCGGGGACGAACCCGGAGCGGGTCTGGGACCCGTCGAAGAGGCCCTGCCCGAAGACGCCGCCGTTGCCGATCGCGATCCGCGCCTGCTCCACGTTGTAGCCGGCACCCCGCGGGTCCAGGTCCGGGTTGGTGAAGGCCATGAACCGGTCGAGCTGATAGGGCTTGAGGAAGCCGAGCACCACGGCCGCCACCGCCGCCGCTCCCCCGGCCAGGACCAGCCCGACCAGCCAGCGCCGCGAGGCCCCCGCCACGGCGAGCACCCCGAAGACGGTGGCCGACAGCACCAGCATCGTGCCCAGGTCGGGCTGCAGCAGGATCAGGGCCGCCGGGATCCCGGCAATGACCAGCATCCCGATCACGTCGACGCTGTTGACCCGGCGCCGCCACGCCCCCTGCGTCCGCTCCGCGACCAGGAGCCCCATGCCGACCACCACCGCCAGCTTGGCGAACTCCGAGGGCTGGATGGACATGCCGCCCAGCATCAGCCACGAGCGCGAACCGTTGACGGTGGTCCCCATCGCCAGGACCATCACCAGGCCGGCGATCGAGGCCAGGTAGACCAGCGGCGCCACGATCCGCAGCCAGCGGTGGTCGATCGCCAACACCACCACGAAGAGCACCGCACCGATCGCCACGTTGACCAGGTGCTTCTCCAGGTACGCCGTCGAATCACCGCCGGTCAGCGCGGGCCGGGCCGAGGTCGCCGACCAGACCAGCAGGGAGCCCAGCACGACCAGGCCCATCACCGCGCCGGTGAGGATCCAGTCCAGTCCCGGAGTACGCCGTGCCATCAGCGCTCCCTGGCCGGCGGGAGGATCGAGCCGTCCTCGGCGAAGACCGGCAGTTCGTCGCTCTGCACGACGCCGGGCACCGCTGCCCGGGCAGGGTCGACGTCGCCCTCGTCGACGCCGTACAGCGCCTCCCAGATCTGACGGATTGCCGGGCCCGAGGTGCCCGAGCCGGTGCCGCCCTGGGAGACCATCATCACCACGACGTAGTCATCGGAATAGGACGCCACCCACGAGGTCGACTGCTTGCCGTGCACCTCGGCCGACCCGGTCTTGGAGCGGATCTCCACCTCGTCCAGGGGGAACCCGTTCATCCGCCAGGCCATCGTCCCCCGGCGGGTGACGCCCTTGAGCGCGTCGTCGACATAGCCGAGCACCTCCGGGGGCACGTCGACGGTGGCCTGCACGGTCGGCTCGAACTCCTTGACCACGGCACCGTCCGGGTCCACGATCGCCTTCGCCACCCGCGGCTCGTACAGCGTGCCGCCGTTGGCGAAGGCGGCGTACGCCCGGGCCAGTTGCAGCGGGGTGACGATCGTGTCGCCCTGGCCGATGGAGAAGTTGACCGCGTCGCCGGCCCGGTAGGCATAGCCCTCGAGGCAGAACTCGTGGGCGAACTTCTTCAGGAACGCGCTGGCGTCGGCCGGCGGGTCCTGGTCAATGCCGCAGTAGTAGTCCTTCTGCGACTCGAAGTACTGCCGCTTCCACTTCCGGTCCGCGATCCGCCCCGGCGCCTCACCCGGCACGTCGATCCCGGTGGTCGCGCCGAACCCGAACTCCTTGGCCTCCTCGACCAGCGGGTCCTTGGCGTTCACATCCGAGACGTCGCGCCCGAAGCGGTTCCAGTAGTCATAGCCGATCCGGTAGAAGAAGGTGTTGCAGGAGACCTCCAGCGCCCGGTCGAACCCGATCGAGCCATAGGCACCGGACTCGTAGTTCTTGAAGGCCCGGTTGCCGACCTGGAACGACGAGGAGCAGTTCAGCCGGGTGTCCATCCCGTAGCCGTTGGTCAGGGCGCCCACCGTCATCATCGGCTTCCACGTCGACCCGGGCGCGAACTGGCCCTGGGTGGCGCGGGAGAGCAGCGGGGTGCCGGCCTCCTCCGAATAGAGGCGGTCCAGTTCCGCCTGGCTGATCCCGTTGACCCACACGCCCGGGTCGTACGTCGGCTGGCTGGCCATCGCGACCACCCGGCCGGTCTGCGCCTCCAGCACCACCACGGCGCCCGAGTCGGCGACGTACTTCTTGCCCGAGACCGGGTCGTGGGTGGCGCGCGCGGTTGTGATGGTCTCGGCGAGTTGCTGCTCGACCACGGACTGGACCTTCGCGTCCAGCGTGGTGACCAGGGTGGATCCCGGCGTGCCGGCGTCCAGGCTGTGCTCGTTCATCACCATGCCCATCGAGTTCACCTCGACGCGCTGGTAGCCGGGCATCCCGCGCAGGTAGGCGTCGTACTGCTTCTCGACGCCGGCCCGGCCGACCCGCGACGCCCCGTTGACCGAGGTGTCGCCGGCCTCCTCGGCCTCGTCCAGTTCGCCGGAGGTGATCGGGCTCAGGTAGCCGAGCAGGTGGGCGGCGTTGATCCCGTAGGGCTGCGGGTAGGCGCGCACGGATTCGCGCTGGGCGATCACCCCCGGATAGTCCTCGGCCTGCTCCTTGATCTTCAACGCCACGTCGGGGTCGACGTCGTTGGCCACCGGCACCGGCTGGTACGGCGATCCGTTCCAGCAGGTGCCCCGCACCGCATCGGCGTCACCACAGTTGAGCAACCGGGCCTGGATCGCCTCCGGCTCGATGCCGACCACGGTGGCCACCCGCTCGACCAGCAGCGCGCGCTCCTCGACGGGCAACTTGCCGAGCGTGGTCCGGTCGATCGCGACCACCCAGGAACTGCGGTTGGTGACCAGCGGCCGCCCCTGGGCATCGACGATCAGGCCGCGGTCGGGCTGGAGCACGATCTCGCGGACAGACTGGGAGGCAGCGCGGGCCTGGTAGACCTCGCCGCCGGCCACCTGGACATACCAGAGGCGGGCGAAGAGGGTCGCGAAGAGACTGATCACCAGCGCTTGGACGACGAGCAGGCGCAACCGGCTGCGGGTCCGGGTGTCCATCAGTAGGCCACCTGGGCGGGCGCAGGTCGCATCCGCCGGAAGAGGGCCATCACCACGGGCAGCACGAACGGGGTGAGCAGCACGTCCCAGACCACGGCGATCAGGATCACCTGGATCATCTCCGCGACCGGGACCAGCGGGTCGCGCAGGATGAGCCCGCTGAGCGCGAAGATGGAGGTGCCGATGAACGAGGCGGCAGCGACGGTGAGCACCACCGCACTGGCGGTGGGTCGGGCATCCTGGCGGACCCTGCCCGCGACGTAGCCGACCAGCACCAGGGCCAGCGCCCAGCGGCCCGCCACGTGGTCGGCTGGCGGTGCCAGGTCGACCAGGACGCCGGCGACGAAGCCGAGCACGGCCGCGAACTCGGGCCCGCGGACCAGGGCCGCGCCGACCACCACCAGCAGCGCCAGGTTGGGCACCACGCCCTGCCAGGCGAAGTGCGGGAAGAGGCTCACCTGCAGGACCAGGGCAACGGCGACGACCAGCAGGGCGACCACGGCGCGGACGACACTCATGGGCGCTCCCTCGCCTCGATCACCGTCCGGTCCGAGGTGGTGCCCCGCGGCACCACGACACCGACCAGGTCCAGTGCGGTGAAGTTCACGAAGGGTTCGATGACGGCGCGCCGGGAGGTGTCGCGCGGGCTGTTGTAGACCGAGGCCACCCGGCCGATCGGCACGCCGGCGACGTACGGCGCACCGTTCTCACTGCCCCAACTGGAGACGACGTCCCCGGTCGCGGCGATGATCGAGTCGTCCATCAGGTCCAGGTCCAGGCGCGCCTCGCCACCGATCTCGCCGCGCCCCGACAGGAAGCCCATCTCCAGGCTCGAGGCGAGCCGGGCGCCGACCACCGAGTCGGCGTCGACGATCAACAGCACCGTCGCGGTCGTGCTGGTCACCCGGATCACCCGGCCGACCAGGCCGTCGTTGTTCAGCACGGTCATGTCCGCGTGCAGGCCCGCGTCGCTGCCGGCGTCGATGGTCACGGTGTGCTTGAACGACTGGCGCGAGCCGATCGCGATCACCCGGGCCGGGACCAGGTCGTGGCCGGTCTCCGAGGCGGCCCTGGTCAGGCCGTCGTACTCGGCGAGGCGGTTGCGGTCCAGGTCGGAAGCGTTCACGGTGCGGCGCAGTTCGGCGTTCTCCGCCTCGAGGCGGCGTACGTCCTGGCGCAGGTGGTTGCGGGTGCGGAAGTAGTCCGGGATCGCCGCGAACGGGCGGACCACGCCGGCAGTGACCGACTCGACCGGTCCGAACGCCTCCCCGGCCACCCGGCGGACCGGTTCCAGGGGCGAGTCGGTGCCCGTGCGGGCGTCGAGGGTGATCAACGTGGCGCAGGCCAGCACCAGGGCCAGGAGGATCGAGGACGAGGAACGGCCGCGACGCTCCCGCGAGCCGGAGCCCTTCCAGCGCTTCTCCATCACAGCCGCCGGGCGTCCGTGACCAGGACCTGCTGCAGGGCGTCGAACTCCTCGACGCACTTGCCGGCGCCGAGCGCCACCGAGCTGAGCGGTTCGTCGGCCACGTGGACCGGCATCCCGGTCTCGTGGCGGATCCGCTCGTCCAGGCCACGCAGCAGCGCACCGCCGCCGGTGAGCACGATGCCCCGGTCCATGATGTCGCCGGCCAGTTCGGGGGGCGTCTGGTCCAGGGTGGTCCGCACCGCGTCGACGATGTTGTGCAGCGGCTCCTCGAGGGCCTGGCGCACCTCGGCGCTGGAGACCACGACCGTGCGCGGCAGGCCGGAGACCATGTCGCGCCCGCGGACCTCGGCCTCGGGCTCCTTGGGCAGCGGGAACGCCGATCCGAGGCTCATCTTGATCTCCTCGGCGGTCCGCTCCCCCAGCATCAGGGAGTACTCCTTCTTCATCCACGCGATGATCGACTGGTCCAGGTCGTCGCCCGCGGTGCGGATGGAGAGGGAAGTGACGATGCCGCCGAGCGAGATGACGGCGACCTCGGTGGTGCCGCCGCCGACGTCGACGACCATGTTGCCGGTCGCCTCGTGGACCGGCAGGCCGGCGCCGATCGCGGCCGCCATCGGCTCCTCGACGATGTAGACCCGGCGGGCCCCGGCCTGGTAGCCGGCCTCCTTGACGGCGCGCTGCTCGACGGCGGTGATCCCGCTCGGCACGCAGATCACCAGGCGCGGCTTGGCGAAGTAGCGGCGGCGGTGCACCTGCTGGATGAAGAAGCGGAGCATCTGCTCGGTGGCGTCGAAGTCGGCGATCACGCCGTCCTTGAGCGGACGGATCGCGGCGATGTTGTCGGGGGTGCGCCCGATCATCCGCTTGGCCTCGTGGCCGACGGCAAGGACCTCGTGGGTGGTGGCGTTGAGCGCGACCACTGACGGCTCGTCCAGCAGCACGCCCTTGCCGCGGACGTAGACCAGCGTGTTGGCCGTGCCGAGGTCGACGGCCATGTCGCGCCCGATCAGGCTGTTCGCCATCGGAAAACCCTTGCTCGTTGTGGTGTTCGGGGAAGGTGGGCACACCACCACAGGTGCGTCCACGACGAGCGTAAGAGGGTGTCCACCCGACTTCCGGCAGGACACGCGGACGCTTGCTCAGCCAGTCAGCGGCCCCCACCGGCTGAGCCTGCGGGGCTCACCTCCAGCACACCTCGTCCCTCGGCGTACCTCCGGCTCACTCCTCGCTCAGCCGAGCGGGTCCGGATCCGCTCCGGCGTAGGCCCTGGCCCGTTCCCGGCCCAGTTCGAAGCAGGTGTCGTCGCTGCCGGTGAAGACCAGCGCCGCCGCCCCGGAGAGGCATTCGACCATGACCCGGACCGGGCCCCGGGTGGCGACGACCCGTTGCGCCATGGTCTGGTCAGCGTCGATGGTGAAGCCGTGCCCGGCTAGCAGCTCCGCGGCGCGCGCCACCGCCGCCTCGGGGTCCACCCCTGCCCCGTCGGCGAGGTCGACCCTCCCGCGCACGCTCCACGAGTACGCCGTGGGGCCACCCAGGTCGTTGGCGCAGGGGTTGTACCGCCCCTGGCTGAACCGCAGCGTGCCCGACACCTGCTGGACCAGGTCCGCCACGACCGGTCCGGTTGCCTCGATCACCCCGGCCCGGGCGCGGGCCAGCTCCTGCTCGGCGTCGGCCTGCCTGGAGGCGCGGCTCACCGCACCTCCTGGTCCGTGCGTGGCTGCTCGATGGTGGCGTCCTCCTCCGGGTCGACGCTCCCGCGATACCACGGGTCGGTGACCGGATCGGCCAGCATCAGGTCGTCGTGGTGGCCGGTGACGATCTGCCCCATGTTCCACAACGACTCCGTGTTGGGGTCGTAGTAGTTGGTGTGCATCTCGATCAGTCCGCTGCCGGGGTCCTCGGCCTGGAAGCGGATCGCACCGAAGTCGTCCTCGGCCGGGTCGCGGCCCAGCCCGATCCCGCCGACGCTTCCCTTGCCCACCCAACCCTTGTCGCCCAGGTCGGCGACGAAGTCCTCGCTGTTGCGACCGACGTAGAAGCGCCCCTCGGGCACGTCCAGGTCGGCGACGGTGTCCGCCGGGCCCATCCCGGGCGCACCGATCACGACGGCCGCATCCACGTCCACGTCGTGGCTGGACAGGGTGTGGGCCAGGGTGGCCGCACCATAGGAGTGCCCGATCGCGGTCAGGTTGGCCGGGTCGTCGGGGCGGGAGGCGCGGAGCCCGTCGAGGGTGTCGGCCAGCCGGGCCCCGCCCTCACGGGCCAGGTCCTCGCGGACCACGCCGGCGGAGTCGCTGGTGAACGGGTTGCCGCTCGGTGCGTCGTAGTCGATCCAGGCCAGCACCGCGGTCGAGGAGTCCGGATGCATGCTGCGCGAGGCGTCGTACAGGTTGGCGGCGGCTCCGCTGTGTTCACCGATCGACTGCATGGTGGAGGTGAGCCCGGGCACCGCGACGGCCACGTTGTCGGCGGTGTCCAGGTCGCCGATGCTGATCGCCACGCCGCCGTCGCCGCCGAAGGCTCCGGGGTCATAGGTGTAGAGGTGTGCCACCACCGGGTCACCGGTGACCGGGTCGGCGCGCTCGCCGAGGTTCTCCAGCGCATCACGGGCGGCCAGCGCGTTGTCGAGGCGCTGCTCGATGTCGGCCCGGGTGTCCGGGTCGCTGACGCCGCGGTCGAGGAGGTTCTGCCACCTCTCGATGTCGCCGTTCATCCGGGCCCGGTTGGCTTCCCCGCGCGCTGCGGCCGGGAGCCCGTCCAGGTTGCCGATCACCTCCGGTGCACTGGTGATCACGGCGCGCTGCTGGGCCGGCGAGAGGGCCGCCCACCAGAGGTGGTTGTCCTCGGCGTCCCCGTCGGGGTCGAGCCCGGCCAGCGCCTCGCTGGCCAGGTCGGGCTGGCCGGCGACGTGGCGGCGCACCTGCTCCATGGTGCGCAGCGAGGCGAAGACCTGGGCCATCGCGGACTCCTCGGCAGCAAGGTCCTCGCGCCACCGGGTCGCATCCTGGTCGAGGACCTGGGCCCGTCCGGCCAGCGACTGTGACCACCGCTCCAGCCAGGCACGGTCGCCCTCGTCGGAGGAATCCAGGGCGAGGCGCAACTCGTCGATCTCCCGCCCCAGCACGGTGTGGCGATGCTTCAGTTCGTCGCGGCGCCACTGCAGGCCGTCGAGCGCCTCGGCATGGGCGTCCACCTCCAGCGAGACCCCGCGCAGCGCCTCGGCCGAGGGTTCGGTCCGCCCGGCCAGGGCGGTGATCTCCGCCTGGTAGCGGTCGGCGTCCTCGCCGACCCACTCGGGCGTGGTCCGTCCGGCGTCCAGGTCGCCGACGTCGACCAGCCGGGCGGCCACATCGACCAGGCCGTCGGCGAAGTCACGGACCTGGCCGGTGTCCCATTCCCCGACCAGGCGCAGTTCGGGCAGGGCGGGCACCTGGATGGTGAACGCCGCGGTCCCGCTCATCGTCCGTCCCCGTTGAGGTCCAGGGTGCAGAACCGGTCCTCGACGACCTGCTCGGTCTCCACATAGGTGGTCACCACGGAGCCGAGCCGTTCCCCGATGCTGGCTGACTCGGCGGCGAAGCCGTCCACGTTGCTGGTCCAGTCCTCGGTGAAGGCGCGTGCGGCGGGGGTGACCCGCTCGCTGAAGCCGGCCATCGGCAGCGAGGCCAGCAGCGCGCATCCCTCGCCCAGTTGCTCCTGCTGCTGGACCCAGGCCCGGCCCATCGCGCCGACGGCGATCGGATCGATCTGGATCATCGCGCTCCCCCGTCCAACTCGGCCAGGGTGGTGCGCAGGGCGGCCTCCCACGACAGGTGGCACTCGAGTTGGCACACTCCCGTCGCGACGGCGTACGTCGCGTGGACCGGGCCTCCGTCGCTGTCCGCGTCGAGGCGGAGCACGGGGCCTTCGCTGCGGCGTGCCTCCGCCTCGCCGAGCGCGTCGGCCAGGCGGTCGAGGAACGCCTGGCCGGCCTCATCGCTGCTGGGGGCAGCCGCCGGGACGTGGACGATCCGCGCCCAGGCCCGGACGCGGACCTGGTGGCGGTCAGCGCCGGGGGCGCGGTGGAAGCCGTGCTGCACCTGCACGTCGTACGCCGCGTCCGTGTCGTCGCCCCAGAGGCTCAGTGCCGCCGCTCGCGCCCGGGCCAGGCGCTCCTCGAGTTCGTCGAGGTCGAGAAGGCCTGCCGGAGCGGGTTCGGACGGCGCGGCAGCGGGATCGGCCGGCTGTGCCGGGGGCAGGACCACCAGGTTGACGTCGGGGTGCCTGGCCCGCACCGTGTCCCAGAACGGGTCACCGATGAGGGCGGCAGCGGGCATGAGATCCATGCCACATGCATACCCCGAAACCGCCTCGGCCGAAACCGGGGCGGGCGAACCTGTGGAAAACCGGTGGCGTCAGGCGCCGGGGAACCAGATCGCGATCTCGCGGGCGGCCGACTCGGGCGAGTCGGATCCGTGGACGATGTTCTGCTGGACCTTCAGGCCCCAGTCGCGGCCCAGGTCGCCCCGGATCGTGCCGGGCAGGGCGGCCGTGGGGTCGGTGGCGCCGGCCAGGGCTCGGAACCCCTCGATGCAGCGCTGGCCCTCGATCACGATCGCGGTGATCGGACCCGACGACATGAACTCCAGCAGCGGCTCGTAGAAGGGCTTGCCCTCGTGCTCGGCGTAGTGCGCCTCGAGTTGTTCCCGGGTGGGCGTCACCACAGCAAGCGAGACCGGGACATAGCCCTTGGCCTCGATCCGGCGCAGCACCTCTCCGCTGAGCCCGCGGCGATAACCGTCGGGCTTGACCAGGACCAGGGACCTCTCGATGGATTCAGTCACGCCCCACAGCCTAGTGGGGCCGGATCCGGCGGCGCCGCCAGCCCACCACGGCAGCCACGGCCAGCACCGCGGCGAGGGCCGCAGCGATCCCCCATCCGGTGGTCAGGCCGGCTGCGATCGCGGCATAGAAGGCCGACATCCCGATCGTGGTCCACACCAGCGCCCAGGCCATGCATCCGGGGATCATCACCAGGGTGTATTGCCAGGCCGGCATCCGGATCACGCCGGCAGCGGCATTGACCACGGTCTGCGCGCCCACGGTCAGGAAGGAGAGCGGGACCGCGATCAGTCCCCACCGCTGGACCAGGTCACGACCGCGCCGGGCCGAGGTGCCCTCGAGCCATCGGTGCACGCTGGCACGCCAGCCGTGCTCGGGCGCGGTGTGACTGAGTGCCTGGCTGGTCACCACCCGGGCGATCCAGTACGTCGCCTGGGTGCGGAGGAAGACGATGCCGAGGAAGAGCAGCCAGACCGCGAGCAGCGGTCCTTCGGGCTTCTCCACGCGGCGAGCCTACGTCGCGGCCCGGATCACCGTGCCGGGGCACGCCCCCCGGGCTCCGCAGCGTCGTCGTCGGCCGGGTCATCGCCAGCGGCGGTTGCCTGCTCCGCGTCGTACGCCGCGAACGCGGCGGCACGCTCGTCCTCGATCTTGCGCCCCAGGAAGTAGGCGCTGCCCCACAGCAGCGCGAAGAGCGCACCGATGAAGAACATGATCGGCACCAGGAAGCCCATCGCCACGGCCCCGGCCTGCACGCCCCAGCCCAGCGTGTAGCCCCACTCCTTGCGGAGCATGCCCGCCACGACCAGCGCGGCCAGGGCCAGCCCGAGCCCGATCGCGACCGCTGCCGGCCAGGCGACCTCGGCGACCGTGATCATCACCGGCGTGGCCAGGCCCAGGGCGACCGCCTCCAGGGTCAGGATCGCCGCGCACATCGCCCGCCGCGGCGACTTCTCGCGCTCCGGGGTGCTCACTGCTGACCCCCGTTCGTCGCGCGTCCGGGTTCCTGGCGGCGTTGCAACAGGGTGCGGGCCTCCCCCACGGTGACCACCGAACCGGTGACCAGGACGGCACCGGAGCCGATGGAGACGCTGATCGCCTCACCGGCCTCGGCCAGCGTGGCCGCGACGTCGATCGCCTCGGCCAGGCGTGGCGCCACCGCGACCCGGTCCTCGCCGAAGACCTCGATCGCGGTGGTGGCCAGGGCCTCGGCGGGCAGGGCCCGCTCGGTGGAGTTCTGGGTGCAGACCACGTGGGCCAGGTGCGGCTCGAGTTCGACCAGGAAGGCCTCGTAGTCCTTGTCGGCCATCACCCCGATGACGCCGACCAGCGGGTCGAAGGCGAACGAGTCGGCCAGCGCCTCACCCAGGGCCGTGGCACCGTGCGGGTTGTGCGCCGCATCGAGGAGAACGGTGGGGCTGCGGCGTACGATCTCGAGCCGCCCGGGCGAGGTGACCCCGGCGAATGCCTCGCGGACCAGGTCGTCGGAGAGCGGTTCGTCGGCGAGCAGCGCCTCCACCGCCGCCAGGGCGACGGCGGCATTCTGCGCCTGGTGGGCGCCGTACAGGGGCAGGAAGACCTCGTCATAACGGGCCCGCAGCCCCTGCAGGGTGACCACCTGGCCTCCCACCGCGGCCGCGCGCGAGACGACGCCGAACTCCATGCCCTCGCGGGCGATGGTGACCTCGCCCACCTCGGCGGCGTGCTGCAGCAGGACGGTGGCCACCTCCGCGCTCTGCTCGGCCAGGACGACCGTCGAGCCGGGGTTGATGATGCCGGCCTTCTCATGCGCGATGGCGATCGCATTGTCGCCGAGGTACGCCGCATGGTCGACGCCGATCGGCCCGATCACGGCGACCTTGTTCTGCACCACGTTGGTGGCGTCCCAGCGGCCTCCCATGCCGACCTCGACGATGGCGACGTCGACAGGCGCCTCGGCAAAGCGGGCGTAGGCCATCCCGACCACGGTCTCGAAGAAGGAGAGCGGGTGGGGCTGGTCTGCGTCCACCAGGTGCGTGTAGGGCGCGACGTCGTTGAACGCCTCGATGAACTCCTCGTCGCTGAGCGGTTCGCCGTCGATGCAGATCCGCTCGCTCATCTTCTCCACGTGCGGGCTGGTGAACCGCCCGGTGCGCAACTCGAGCGTGCGCAGCAGGGAGTCGATCATCCGGCTGGTGGAGGTCTTGCCGTTGGTGCCGGTCAACTGGATCACCTGGACGGCGTCCTGTGGGTCGCCGAGCAGTTCGAGGAAGGCCTGGATCCGGTCCAGGGACGGTTCGAGCCGGGTCTCGGGCCACCGCGAGAGCAGCGCGTCCTCGGCCTCGGCGAAGGTGCGGGCGGGGCGGGGCGCGTGGCCGTCTGGGTCAGTCGTCGCAGAGTCAGTCATCTCGGGGGCAAGTCTATGCGGAGCGACCATGCGTCCACCCCGTGGTCACTGACGATGACAGCATCACTGTCATCGTCATAGGTTGGCGCCATGTCGACCCTCGAACGGTTCCGCACGCTGCGTGACGCCGCCTCCCCCTCGACCGATGACCTGGACGCCCTGTGGGCCGACCTCGCCCCGGTGCGGGCAGCGGACCTGCTCGGCCACTGGCGCGGCGGCGACTTCGCCACCGGGCACGTCATCTCCACCGTCCTGGAGAAGTCACGCTGGCACGGCAAGTGGTTCGACGGGCTGCTGGAGGTCACCCCCATCGTGTGCCGCGACGAGGACGACAAGTTCGTCGCGAACACGAAGGCGGCCGGCGGAGGCGGTGCCAGCCTGTGGGACCTCGAGTTCCGCGGGGAGGTCACCGCGACCATGGTCTATGACAGGCTGCCGGTCTTCGACCACTTCAAGGCCGTCGACGACGGCCTGCTGATGGGGATCATGAACGGCAAGTTGCAGGCCACCTACGGCATCACCGACCTCTACTACTTCTGGCTGGAGCGCGACGCATGAAGACCACCGCAGCAGTGAGCGAGGCCCCCGGGGCCGACTTCGTCCTGGCCGAGGTGGAACTCGACGAACCCCGCGCCGACGAGGTGCGCGTGCGGATCGTCGCCACCGGGTTGTGCCACACCGACCTGTCGGTGCGCGACACGCTGCCGGCGGAGATGTTCCCCCGTGTCTTCGGGCACGAGGGTGCCGGCGTGGTCGAGGCGGTCGGTGCCGACGTCACCGGCATCGAGGTCGGCGACCACGTGGTGGCCAGCTTCCGGGCCTGCCGCGCGTGCGCCAACTGCACCACGCTGGGCGTGGGCTATTGCACCGACACCGTGGCACTGAACTACATGGGCTTCCGGATGGACGGGTCCACGACGTACACCCGCGACGGCGCGCCGCTGTATGGCTCGTTCTTCGGGCAGTCCAGCTTCGCGCAGCACGCGATCGCCCACGCCGACAACCTGGTCGTGGTCGACAAGTCCCTGGACCTGACCCGGCTGGGGCCCTACGGCTGCGCCTTCCAGACCGGCGCCGGCACGGTGCTGAACGTGCTGCAACCCGGCGCGGACGACTCCCTGGTCGTGTACGGCGTCGGCGCCGTCGGCGTGGCTGCCCTGGCCGCCGCCCGCTCCCTGGGCGTCGGGACCGTGGTCGCCGTCGACCTGCAGCCGGCACGCCTCGAGGTCGCGGCCGCGCACGGGGCCGTCTGCGTCAACCCGGGCGACCTCGGCGAGACCAGCGTGGTGGACCGGGTCAAGGAACTGACCGGCGGCGGCGCCTCGCACGCGGTGGACACCACCGGGGTCGCCGCCGTCATCAAGGACGCGGTGGCTGCGCTGCGCCCGCGCGGCGAGCTCGTGGTGCTCGGCCTCGGCGCACCGACCTTCGAACTCGACGCGGTCGACATCATGATGAACGGCAAGGTGGTCCGCGGCTCGGTCGAGGGTGACTCCGACCCGCAGGTGACCATCCCGCAATTGCTCGACCTGGCCGCCTCGGGCGCCTTCGACGTGGACTCGCTGATCACCACCTATCCGTTCACCGAGATCAACGCCGCGGCCGCCGACGTACTCGCCGGGAAGGTGGTCAAGCCCGTCCTGGTCTGGTGAGGCGCCGAACTGGTTTTCACTGCCGCAACACGCGCAACTAAGATCACGCGCATGAACCAGAACCCGCAGAGCACCGACCTGTCCGAGACGACGCCCGCCCAGCCGCGTGCCGTCGTCGTACCGGACAAGCCGGCGCTCGAGGGACTGGAGGAGAAGTGGTCGCAGCAGTGGAAGGCCGATGACACCTACGCCTTCGACCGCACCCAGCCGCGGGAGAACGTCTACTCCATCGACACACCCCCGCCCACCGTCTCCGGCTCGCTGCACGTCGGGCACGTCTTCTCCTACACCCACACCGACCTGATCGCCCGCTACCAGCGGATGCAGGGCAAGACGGTCTTCTACCCGATGGGCTGGGACGACAACGGCCTGCCCACCGAGAGACGGGTCCAGAACTACTTCGGTGTCCGCTGCGACCCCTCGCTCCCCTACGACCCGGACTTCACGCCCCCGGCCAAGCCCGACCCGAAGAAGCAGGTCCCGATCTCGCGGCCGAACTTCGTCGAGCTCTGCGAGCAGCTCGTGGTCGAGGACGAGAAGGCGTTCGAGGACCTGTGGCGCCGCGTCGGCGTCTCGGTGGACTGGTCGCAGGACTACACCACCATCGGCCCGAAGGCGCAGAAGGTCAGCCAGACCGCCTTCCTGCGCAACCTCGCCCGCGGCGAGGCCTACCTGCAGGAAGCACCCACGCTGTGGGACGTCACCTTCCAGACCGCGGTCGCCCAGGCCGAACTGGAGGCCCGTGAGTACGCCGGCGCCTACCACCGCGTCGCCTTCCACCGTGCCGACGGCTCGCCGATCCACATCGAGACCACGCGCCCCGAGCTGATCCCGTCGGTGGTCGCGCTGATCGCCCACCCCGACGACGAGCGGTACGCCGACCTGTTCGGGTCGACGGTCACCTCGCCGGTCTTCGGCGTGGAGATCCCGGTGCTCGCCCACCCCGCCGCCGAGCCCGACAAGGGCGCCGGCATCGCGATGTGCTGCACCTTCGGTGACCTCACCGACGTGCAGTGGTGGCGCGAGCTGCAACTGCCGGTGCGCACCGTGATCGGCCGCGACGGTCGCTTCCTGCGCGAGACCCCCGCCTGGCTCTCCGCGGACGCCGCGTCCACGGCGTACGCCGACCTGGCCGGCAAGACCGTCTTCAGCGCCCGCGAGGCGATGGTCGCCAAGCTCCGCGAGGCGGGCGACCTGGACGGCGAGCCGAAGCCGACGCAGCGGATGACGAACTTCTTCGAGAAGGGCGACAAGCCGCTCGAGATCGTCGCCACCCGGCAGTGGTACATCCGCAACGGTGGCCGGGACGCGGACCTGCGTGCCGCGCTGGTCGCCGACGGCGCCGAGATCACCTGGGTCCCGGCGCACATGAAGCACCGCTACGACAACTGGGTCAGCGGCCTCAACGGCGACTGGCTGATCTCGCGCCAGCGCTTCTTCGGCATCCCGTTCCCGGTCTGGTACCGCCTGGACGCCGACGGCGAGCCCGACTACGAGAACCCGCTGCTGCCCACCGAGGAGCAGTTGCCGATCGACCCGTCCACCGACGCCCCCGCCGGGTACGACGAGGCGCAGCGCGGCCAGGCCGGTGGCTTCATCGGTGACCCGGACGTGATGGACACCTGGGCAACCTCGTCCCTGACCCCGCACATCGCGGGCGGCTGGGAGAGCGACAACGACCTCTTCGAGCGGGTCTTCCCGATGGACCTGTGCACCCAGGCCCACGACATCATCCGGACCTGGCTCTTCTCCCGGGTGGTGCGGGCGCACCACGAGAACGGCGTGGTGCCGTGGAAGCACGCCCTGGTCTCCGGCTTCGTGATGGACCCGGACCGCAAGAAGATGTCCAAGTCCAAGGGCAACGTGGTGGTCCCGACCGAGATCCTGTCGAAGTTCGGCTCGGACGCGGTCCGCTGGCGGGCCGCGATGGCCCGACCGGGCCTGGACTCGCCGTTCGACGAGACCCAGATGAAGGTCGGCCGCCGCCTGGCGATGAAGGTGCTCAACGCATCCAAGTTCGTCCTGGGCAACGTGGGCGCCAGCGAGCGGAACCTGCTGGCGATCACCACCCCGGTCGACTGTGCCTTGATCGGCCAGCTGGCCAACACGATCACCGCGGCCACCGACGCGTTCGACGAATACGACTACACGACGGCCCTGGAGACGATCGAGAAGTTCTTCTGGGAGTTCTGCGACGACTACCTCGAACTGGTCAAGGAGCGGGCGTACGACGCCGACGGCGGCAGCGCGACCGAGTCCGCCCGGGCGACCCTGGCAGTGGCACTGCATGCAGTGCTGCGCCTGCTGGCACCCTTCCTGCCCTATGTCACCGAGGAGGTCTGGTCCTGGTGGCAGGAGGGTTCGGTGCACCGTGCCGCATGGCCGGTCGCGACCGACCTCGGCTCCGCTGCCTCGGCCAGCCCCGCACTGCTGGGCCACGTCGCCGATGCCCTGGCAGAGATCCGCGGCGCGAAGTCACGGGCGAAGGTCAAGCAGCGCCACCCGGTCGACCAGGTCAGGTTCAGCGGGCCGGCTGACGTCATTGCCGGGGTGGAGAAGGCACGCGAGGACCTCATCCGGGTCGGCAGTGTCACCGGCGACATCGTCCTGGAGGTCGTCGACGGCGCGACCGAACTGAGTGCCGAGGTCGACCTGGCCGAGGTGCCCGAGCAGGAGTGATCCGGGCCTCGCACTGCTTCAACGCAGCGCGGGCTCAGTGCCGGCGGCCCCGGTTCCCGTCCCGGCCCCGGGGCTTGTTGCCCTTCGGCTTGGCGTGGTTGCCCTTGCCCTGGTTCGCCTTGCCCTTGCCACGGTTGGCGCTGCCCCGGCTGGCGTTGTCCTGCTGCTTGCCCTTCGCCTTGCCGCGGTTCGACTCCGACCGGGAGCGGTCGTCACCACGGCCGGCGCGCTGGTCAGGGCGGGCCTTGCCGCGGTTGCCGTGCCCGGCACCCTGCTTGCCGGACTTGGCCGTGCCACGGTCGCTCGCCTGCGGCGCCCGGGGCGCGCGGTCCGTGCCTCGCTGCGGTGCGGGCTGTTGCTTCGCCGCGGACCGGGCCTCAGGCTCGGGCGCCGGAGTCGCCGGTTCGGCGGGAGCCTGTGCCGGTGCGGGCTCCTCGGCCTCGGCGCGGCGCGCACCGCCGCCGGCCACTTCGGTGCTCACCAGGCGCATCTCGTGGGCAATGCTGGCGCTGTGGAACGCATCGGAGCCCCCGCGCAGCACATCGATGAACGCCTGGGCGCGGACCGTATAGGCCATGAAGGTGGCGCACAGGAGGGTGAGGACAAGAAACGCATACAGCGGCTTCTTGTGTTGTGAACTCATCCTGCTCCCTGGTCCCACCGACGGACGATCGGCCCCATTCTTCCCCGTGGCAGGCGCTGATCCCGCATCCGCCGTGAAAAATGGCCCAAAAGGACTAGGCGGTCGTGGTCAGGCGGTCCTCGGTCAGGCGGACTTCTTCTTCTTTGTCTCGCGCGGGACCAGGGTCGGGGCGACGCCGTCGTTGACGACCTCGTCGGTGACGACGACCTTCTCGATGTCGTCACGCGAGGGCACGTCGTACATCACGTGGAGCAGGGTCTCCTCGATGATGGCGCGCAGCCCGCGGGCGCCGGTGCCCCGCTCCATCGCCTTGTCGGCCACGGCACGGACGGCCTCGTCGGTGAACTCGAGTTCGACCCCGTCCAGCTCGAAGAGGCGCTGGTATTGCTTGATCAGTGCGTTCTTGGGCTCCACGAGGATCTGCACCAGTGCTGCCTGGTCCAGCTTGTTCACGCTGGCGATCAACGGCAGGCGGCCGATGAACTCGGGGATCAGGCCGAACTTGGTGAGGTCCTCGGGACGGACCTGGGCGAGCAGTTCCTCGGCCTCGCGCTCGGCCTGGCCGCGGACCTCCGCGGTGAAGCCAAGGCTCTTCTTGCCGACGCGCTGCTCGATGATGTGCTCGAGGCCGGCGAAGGCACCACCCACGATGAAGAGGATGTTGGTGGTGTCGATCTGGATGAACTCCTGGTGCGGGTGCTTGCGACCACCCTGCGGCGGGACCGAGGCCGAGGTCCCCTCGAGGATCTTCAGCAGCGCCTGCTGCACGCCTTCACCGGAGACGTCGCGCGTGATCGACGGGTTCTCCGCCTTGCGGGCAACCTTGTCGATCTCATCGATGTAGATGATGCCCGTCTCGGCCTTCTTGACGTCGTAGTCGGCCGCCTGGATCAGCTTGAGCAGGATGTTCTCGACGTCCTCGCCGACATAGCCGGCCTCGGTCAGCGCGGTCGCGTCGGCGATCGCGAACGGCACGTTGAGCATCCGGGCCAGGGTCTGGGCCAGGTAGGTCTTGCCGCAACCGGTCGGCCCCATCACCAGGATGTTGGACTTGGCCACCTCGACGGCCTCGTCCTTGGCGTGCTTGCCGATCTCGGAGACGCCGGCCTGGACCCGCTTGTAGTGGTTGTAGACGGCGACGGCCAGGGACTTCTTGGCCTGCTCCTGGCCGATCACGTAGGAGTTGAGGAACTCGAAGATCTCCTTGGGCTTGGGGAGCTCCTCCAGCCCGACGTCGGAGCGCTCGCTGAGCTCCTCCTCGATGATCTCGTTGCACAGGTCGATGCACTCATCGCAGATGTAGACGCCGGGGCCGGCGATCAGCTTCTTCACCTGCTTCTGGCTCTTTCCGCAGAAAGAGCACTTGAGCAGGTCGCCTCCGTCACCTATGCGTGCCACGGGCGGTCATCCTTCCTCAGCGATCAACTTCTTGACGGTACCCCGTGCCTGCCCCCAGCGGGCGGCAGACACGGGGTCAACCACGTCAGGCCAGGGCTGCGGCCGACTTGCGCGATTCGAGGATCGCGTCGATCAGTCCGTACTCCACCGCGGCCTCCGCGGTGAGGATCTTGTCGCGCTCGATGTCGCGGCTGACGTCCTCGATCGCCTTGCCACTGTGGTCGGCGATCATCGACTCGAGCAGCTCGCGCATCCGGATGATCTCGTTGGCCTGGATCTCCAGGTCGGAGATCTGTCCGCCCGTGCCCTCGGTGTAGGGCTGGTGGATCAGGATGCGGGCGTTGGGCAGGGCGAGTCGCTTGCCCGGCGCACCCGCTGCAAGCAGCACCGCCGCGGCGGAGGCTGCCTGTCCGAGGCAGACGGTCTGCACGTCCGGCTTGATGAAGCGCATCGTGTCGTAGATGGCCGTCAGCGCCGTGAACGAGCCACCGGGGCTGTTGATGTAGAGCGAGATGTCGCGATCCGGGTCCATGGATTCCAGGGAGAGGAGCTGCGCCATCACCGCGTTGGCGACGTCGTCGCTGATCGGCGTGCCGAGGAAGATGATCCGCTCCTCGAAGAGCTTGCCGTAGGGGTCGATCCGGCGGAAGCCGTAGGAGGTCCGCTCTTCCCACTGGGGAATGTAGTAGTTCATCTCAGGCCTCGGTCTCTCGTGCGTTGGTGATCACCTTGTCGATGAGGCCGTATTCAAGGGCCTGCTGCGGGGTGAACCAGCGGTCGCGGTCGGAGTCGCGCTCGATCTCCTCGACACTGCGCCCGGTGTGGAAGGCGATCAGCTCGCCGAGCTGCTTCTTGAGCAGCAGGCTCTGCTCGGCCTGGATCTTGATGTCGGAGGCGGAGCCGCCGATGCCGCCCGAGGGCTGGTGCATCATGATCCGGGCGTGCGGCAGCGCGAAGCGCTTGCCCTTGGTGCCCGCGCAGAGCAGGAACTGCCCCATCGAAGCGGCCAGCCCCATCCCGACGGTGACCACATCGTTGGGGATGTAGTTCATCGTGTCGTAGATGGCCATGCCCGCGTCGACGGAGCCACCCGGCGAGTTGATGTGCAGGAAGATGTCCGCCTCGGGATCCTCCGCGGAGAGCAGCAGCAACTGCGCGCAGATGGCGTTGGCGTTGGAGTCGCGCACCTCGGAGCCGAGGAAGACGATCCGCTCGCGCAGCAGGCGCTGGTAGATGTGGTCATCGAGGCCGTTGGCCGAACCGCCGCCGTTGGACTCGACGGAGCGCCGGGGCTCATTCATCTGGGTCTTGTTGGAAGTCACAATGCGACATTAGCGGCCATCGCCGACACATCCACGCGTTCGGTGCGCCTGTTCGCCCACAGCAGATTCAGCACCTGACGCGCCGTACCCGCGGTCACCGCGCAACCATGCGTCGAACGAACGGGCGTGGATGGGTGATGAGACAACCGTGCCAGTTGGGTCCGAGGTCGAGCAGGTCGTGGTCGCTGGTGACGATGACGAGTGCATCGACCCCGGGGTCCTTGGCCAGCGAGACGATGAGGTTGTCCTCATAGTCGCTGATCCCATGGTCACGCTCTCGGGGTTCGATGACTGCACCCCCGGAGAACTCACACATCTCTGCGATGGCGGCAATGAACGCATCCACGGTGGCAGTGGTGTGACCAGTCGTGCGCAGCACCCGGGCCACGTTGCGCAGGATGTGCGGTGAGGTGAAGAGGCGGAAGCGTGCGGCGAAGGCGAGTGACACGGCGTCGGCCGCGGGATTCCCGGTCGTCGGCGGTACATCGGGCAACAGGGGCCAACTGCCATCGTCGCCGAGGATGTAGTCGAGATAGACGTTGACGTCGAAGGCGACCGCCGTGGACGGGTCGATCACGGCGCAGTGGTGTCGCGGATCAACTCCAGCACTTCCTCGGTCGAATAACGACGCCCACCGCGCTCGGCGCGAGCCTGGTCCCGCAGGGCGTGCATCCGCTCGAGGCGCAACCGTCCCTGGTAGTCACGCACGGCCAGGCGCAGGAACTCACTGCGGTTTCCATGCCCGAAATGCTCCACGACCTCGTCGAGTGCCGGACGCAGGTCATCTGCGATGGCAATGCCAACAGTCTTCGCACCCATGACGCCTCCTGGTTGCTTATTCATAATCAACCACTTTCAGGCTAGCAGGTCGCCCCTGGGTCGAGAGCGTCGTCAGGCGGATCGTCCGCCGGCGTACTCAGCGCCTTTCGACCGCGGCCTTCAGGGCAGCGAGCGTCCGCCCCATGCCTTCCTCGAGTTCGTCCGCGTGCGATTCGCTGCCGCCCAGGAGCAGTGGGGCGACGATCCGGCTGGCCAGGGCAAGCGAGCCCGCAGGGACCGGACGCCGGTGCACCACCCGGGTCTGCCCCTCGCCGACAGGAGTGAGCTCATAGATCCAGCGCGCACCGCTGGAGGTGGTGTCCCAGGCCAGGCGCTCGGCCGGTGCGAGGTCGGCGACCACGTTGCGGGTCGGCCACACGAAGAACTTGCGCCGATTGATCCCCAGGTACCACTGGCCGGGCCGCAGCCCTCCCCGCTTGAGCGGGATCATCCGCACCGTCTCCGGGCTGAACTCCGGCATCCGGCCCAGGTCGGACAGCACGGCCCACACCTCGTCGACGCCGGCCTCGATCGTGATCTCGGCCCGCAGCTCGCGATCAGCACTCATCACACCGTTCCTTCCTGTCCTCGTGCCGGTCGGCACCCGTGGAGCACACCATTTTTCGCCGTACGCCGGCGCCCGGACCACACAGTGGGAACGCGCGTTGACTCTCCCCTGCCCCGATTCGATCTTGAAATGAACCTGTCCAGGCAAAGTGAGGGATGACATGAACCGATTGACCCGCCAGGCGGCGATTGCCCTGGCCGCGGCGGCGCTGGTGCTCACCGGCTGCAGCTCGACCGACGACGACCCGAAGCAGGAGGGAGTGCCCGCGGGCTTCGCCAACGGTTGGGTCGTCGACCCCGATGACTCCGGCTCGCCCAGCCAGGGCGGGACGCTGCAGGTGGTCACCTATTCCGAGGCACGCTCCCTGGACCCCGCCGAGACCATCGCCAACGGGAGCAGCGGTGGCACCGAGATGGCGGCCGTCTATGACCTGCTGGTCCGCTATGACGAGGCGAGCAAGGAGTACGTGCCGCAACTGGCCGAGTCGATCGAGGCCAACGACGACTCCACCGTCTGGACGCTCACCCTCCGCGAGGGCGTCACCTTCAGCGACGGCACTCCTCTCGACGCCGCGGCGGTCGTCTGGAGCCTGGAGCGCTACATCGCCAACCGTGGCGGGCAGGTCTCGATCCTGGACCACGCCGTGGACACCTTCGAGGCCACCGACGACCTCACCGTGACCTTCACCCTGGCCAACCCGTGGCCGGGCTTCCCCTACCTGCTCGCCACCGGGCCGGGCATGATCGTGGCCCAGGCCTCCGATGCGAAGCCGGACGAGTTCACCCCGATCGGGGCCGGCCCGTTCGTCTTCGACCACTACTCCCCCCAGGAAGAGCTCGTCCTCACCGCGCGTGCGGACTACTGGGGCGGCGCCCCCAACCTGGAGGCACTGCGCTTCTTCCCGTTGGCCGTCGAGCAGGGTCGTCTCGACGTGCTCCAGTCCGGCGAGGCCGACGTCGCCTACCTGCGCGAGGGCGTGACCGCACTGGACGCCATCGAGGCCGGCTTCGGCGGCTTCATGGAGATCGGCTCCATCTCCCGCGGCCTGCTGCTGAACCACTCCCAGGACTCGGCGACCGGCGACGTACGGATCCGCCAGGCGATCGCCCACGCGATCAACCCCGACCTCTACAACGAGCGCACCGCCGACGGCCTGGCCATCATGTCGTCGCGGATCGTCACCGACCTGTCCGAGTGGGACATCGAGACGCCGGGCATCGAGTTCGACCGCGACAAGGCCAAGGAACTGCTCGACGCCGCCAAGGCCGACGGCTACGACGGCAAGATCAGCTTCAAGGGCGTCGCGAAGGTCTCGGAGAAGTCCGGCCTCGCCATCAAGGCACTCCTGGAGGACGTCGGCTTCACCGTCTCCCTGGACTATGTCTCCTCGGTCTCGGACCTGGTCGCGGACATCTACGTCAAGCAGGACTACGACATGGTGATCTGGGGCTTCGGGATGCCGGATGCCGCCATCTATCCCGAGCTCTTCGAGAAGGTCTACAGCAGCTCGAGCTCCAACATCGGCAAGTCGAACGACCCCGAGCTGGACGCGCTGATCCTCGAGCTCGGTGCCGCCGATTCCGCCGAGGACCAGACCGCGGCCCTAGAGAAGATCCAGGCCCAGTGGAACGAGACCGTGCCCTACATCTCCCTCGGCGCGACGCCGGAGTGGAACGCCTGGGGCGACGGCGTACACGGGGTGGTCCCCAGCATCGACTCGATCATGCTCTACGGGGACGCCTGGAAGGAGTGACCGGCTCCCCCAGCCACCGGGCGAGGTGACGGTGCACGTCGGGGTGGTTCAACAGCCCGAAGTGGTCGGTGCGGGGCAGGTGCAGTAGGTCCGCATCCGGGAAGAGCGCCGGTGCCCTCCGCGAATGGCCGTGCGCGGAGGGCACCTGGACCAGCAGGTCACCCAGCACCCGGCCCACCGGGTGGGTCGGTGACGAGGTCAGCGCTGCGGAGACCAGGCGGTACTTCACCCCCGGCATCGGCGGCACGTCATGGCCGAGCCCCTCGACCAGGTCCTCGATCCCGACCGAGCGCTGGTCGAGGATCCGGCCGAACGCCGACGTCTCGGGCAGGTGCGCCAGCACCCGGCTGCCCCGACCGGCCAGCACCGCTGCCGGGGCGCCCGCGTGCGGGCTGCCGAGGGTGATCACGTCACTGATCCGCTCGGTCCAGGGGCGCTCGTCGTCGATGGCGACCGCACAGGCGGCCCGGGCGATCAGCCCGCCCATGGAGTGGCCGACCAGCGCGATCCGCTCCACGCCGCCGGGCCATTGGGCCACCAGTTCGCGCAGCAGGGCGGCCAGTTCCACGCCGTTCTCCCGGATCGCGCGACCGGTGTTGACCCGCAGCATCACCGGCGACCAGCCCAGGCCACCCAGCGTCTCGGCGTACGTCGTGCCGACCTCGTCACGGTGCAGGCGCCAGAAGTCCTCGTTCTCGCCGAGGCCATGGATGAAGACCGCCACCCGCGGCGTGGCCCCGGGAAAGGCACTGGCGAGCGCGTCGCGGCGTACGGCGACGTCGCGGCCGCCCAGGCGCACCGAGATGTCGATGGCCAGCGAGGAGTCCTCCGCCTCGAACCGGTCACCGATCAGTCCGTTGATCGCCGAGCGGACGAAGCGGCCCTGCGGGGTCGCCTCCAGCCGCGGCCCGACGCCGGCCCGTCCCGCCGTGCGCAGGGCGAGGCCGGCTGCGGCCAGGCCGATCCCGATCGAGCCGTAGACGGAGTTGGCGATCGCGTCGTGGATCAGGTGCGGGGCGCGCGCCCGGCCACCGGTCACCTTGTCGGCAACGCTGTGGACGCGGGTGGCCCAGGCGCGGTGGGTGTCACGGACCGTGCCCAGGACCAGTTCGTTGCCGACGATGGTGGGCAACAGGCCGAGTACGTCGACCACACCGGGCTCGGGGCGAGCGGTGCGCGGGCGCAGGGTGACGGCGGTGGTGTGGGACATCGTGGTTCCTCGGGGCATCCAGGGAGTCTTCCGATTTGAGTGTACGCCTGTTCACTCAAATCGAGAAGGTGACGATGCTCCCACCGCGTCGGTCTCCTCGTCAGGCAAGCCAGCCCAGCAGCGCCTGGTGCACCTCGGGGTGGTTGACCAGCGTGGTCTGCCGCGACTCGACATGGTGCACCGACGCCGTCGGGAAGAGTTCCCGCGCGGTCCGCGGGCGGGTGGGCAACCGCTGGCGCCACCACAACAGTCCGCCCACCAGGCCCCCGATCAGGCTCGAGCGGGTCTGGTTCCGGTCCACCACCAGTTCATAGCGCGCACCGGGCAGTGCGGGTGCCTGCGGGTCGGCGTACTCCTCGGTGACGATCCCGGCGAGTTCCTGGTCGAGCTGGCGTGCCAATGCCGGTCCGGAGCCGGGCACCACCAGGTGCGGCGTACCGAGCAGGACGACGTCCTCGACCAGGGAGAGCCACGACTCCCCGCCGAGCGCATCGACGGCACACGCAGCGCGGAGCACCAGCCCGCCCGTGCCGTGGCCGACCAGGGCGATCCGGGTCAGCGGAACCGGCCACACGTCGACCAGTTCCTGGACCGTGGCGACCAGGTCGACGGCCACCTCGGACGGACGCAGCCCGGCATGGGGCAGCACGTGGACCGGCGTCCACTCCAGAAGCGAGGCGAGCCGGCTCGGATAGGTGCCCCCGACCTGGTCCAGGTGCGTTGTCCAGGCCGACTCGTCCTGCCCCGCATCGGGCACGAAGAGGACCAGTCGCCCAGTGGCGTGCGGGAAGGCCCGCTCGACCTCCTCCGGGGTGGTCGCGACGTCGCGTCCACCGCTGCGGAGCACCACCGCGTCCTCGTCGGGGTCACGGCGTACGGCGGGACCGGCCAGGGCCAGCGGGGCCCGGGAGAGCCCG
The DNA here is from genome assembly GCF_031844485.1 of Nocardioides sp. AE5. Classification (NCBI taxonomy): domain Bacteria; kingdom Bacillati; phylum Actinomycetota; class Actinomycetes; order Propionibacteriales; family Nocardioidaceae; genus Nocardioides; species Nocardioides sp. AE5. The sequence goes on along the minus strand of NZ_JAUZVI010000008.1, from coordinate 56,960 downwards.
AGCAGGCGCCACGGCAGGTCCACCAGGTCGCGCAGCAGGCCGGCAGCCGGGGAGGTCGTGGACACAACGAAGAGTCTGTGCCGCCCGGAGGGGTTGCTCAACCACCCACGCCGGGAATGAGACGGTTGTGATTGGATGCGGAGCGGACCAGGAGGACGCGGATGTTGCGGGTGACACTGCGCGGGGCGGGATTGCCGACCGTCGTGCTCGGATCAGGTGAGACGCTGCTCTTCGGGCGCGCGCCCTACCAGGCACTGCCCGACCGCGACGCCGAGGCCCAGGTCAACGTCACCGAACTCGCCCTGCCCCGCTGCGCCCCGCACGTCTCCCGCCTGCTCGGCGAACTCGTCCTCGGTGACGAGATCGTCCGGCTGCGCTGGCACGGGGCCGGCGAGACGCAGGTCTCCAGCCTCTTCGACGCCCCCGGCGGTGCCCGGCGGGTCACGGTCGCCGAGGGGATGTCCCTGCTGCTGGACGAGGGCGAGAACCACCTGGTCGTGATGCGCGGGCGCCAGGTCGACGCAACCACCTTCGAGGACCTCGCCATCATCGTCGACGTCACCCCCGCTGCCCCGGACACCGGGCAGCGCACCCGCCCGGAGGCCGACGACCAGATGGACGGCAACACCACCGCCCCGGCCCCGCACCTGCCACCGCTCTCCCGGGAGTGGTACGTCGCGCTGGCCCTGGCCGAGCCATGGCTGACCGGCACCGACGACTATCCGCGTCCCCCGTCGAACCGGGAGATCTATGAGCGGGTCCTGGCCTGGCACGGCTATGCCTGGAACCTGGAGCGCTCCCAGCGGGTCGACGACTCGATCCGGGTGGTCTCCAGGATCGCCTTCGGCCCCCGCGACGATCCGTTCAGCGGCGGCGGACGGGCCCAGAACGTCCGCTTCGCGATCGGACGCCGCGCCGCGGAGGTCCGCCTGGTCACCGCAGAGGACCTGGATCGGGTCGCAAGGGCCGCGACAAGGCGGAAGGTTCCACCCGCGCAGGCCTAGTCCGCCGTCGCTCCCCCTGCCTACCTTCGTCGACACCCGGGCCCGATCACGCGGCCCCGTCGATGAAGGAGCAGGACATGGCAACCAACGTGCAGGGCATGGACACCGAGCAGGCCCGTGAGATCTCGCAGAACATGAACCAGCAGGCCGGCCAGGTCGCCGGCGTCGTGGCCGGCATCTCCAGCATGCTCGCCGGCGTGCAGTGGACCGGGCCGGATGCGGCCAACTTCGCCAACGACTGGAACGGCAGCTTCGCGCCCCAGGCCCAACACGCCTCCGCCTCCCTGGAGGAGTCGGCCGGGGTGCTGCGCAACCACGCCGACCGCCAGGACGAAATCAGCAGGTGAAGCCAGTCCGGCCCGGGCACGACAGGGCTCGACAGGGCGGAATGTTCCACCCGTGAACTCCTCGACCACCGGGCAGGAACCGACCTAGCGTCACCGACGTCAGCAGCGGACCAGCCGCAGCGATCCACCGCACAGCACGCCACCAGGAAGGGAGGCCACCATGTCGTTCTTCGGAGCCGACACCGACGAACTCAACGAAGCCGGCAAGAAGTGCCAGGAGGGGGCCGAGACCACCGACCAGGTGATCCAGTACCTCCGCGCCCTGGTCATCGCACTCCGGGCCGCATCGTTCTTCACCGGCGGTGCCAGCGCCGCGTACGCCGAATACCTCACCAGCACCGTGATCCCCTGGCTGGAGAAGATCTCCGCGGCACTGAAGATGTTCGCCAACGTGCTGCTCTCCCACGCCAAGGCGCAGGACGACGCGAGCAACGGCCATGACGTCAACTTTGCCGCCCTGCCCTCCTACAGTTCGCCGCTGCTGCCCACCAGCAACACCGCCGACTATCCGGCGATCGTCGCCCCCGACTGCGGTGTCGCAGCCCCGGTCGCCGACGCCGGACCGACCGGCGGTGCCGGCGTGGCACCGGTCACCGGCGGCAACCAGCCGGCCGGGGTGGCCCCCGTCGGCGGCGTCGGTGGCGGCATCGGTGGTGTCGGCGTCGCCCCGGGCTCGCCCGGGACCGGTGGCACCGGAGCGTCCACGATCGGGATGCCGGTCAGCCCCGGCGGCGGTCAACCTGCTCCGGGCACCTCCTCGATCGGCACCGGTACGCCGTCCATCACCACCGCCTCGCCCCTGGCCGCCACCTCCGGCAGCGTCCCCGGCATCGGCGGGACCGGCGGCTCCAGCGGCTGGGGAGCCGGCACGACGGGCACGGGCACCTCGGGCACGTTCGGCACCCCGGCGAGCAGCGGCCTCGGGCTGGAGGGCACCCTCGGCGAGGCAGGCAGCGCCAGCGACACCGGCAGCACCCCGGTCTCCCGCGCCTTCGGCTCCACCCACGGGGTCGACGGCGTACCGGAGGTGGCGACCACGCCCGTCGCAGCCAGCGAGGCCGGCGCCGGCAGCGGGTTCGGCGCCGCCGGGATGATCGCAGGTGCTGCAGCCGCGATCGGCCTGGGTGGCGCAGCCCTGGCCCGCCGCGGCCAGAAGGCCACCGCAGGCGACATCGAACAACTCAGCGCCAGCAACGGTCGTGGCAGCCGCGGTGAGGACGTCCGTGCGCTGCAGGAGAAGCTGACTGCTGCCGGCTATGACCCCCACGACAGCGACGGCGTGTGGGGAGACCGCACCCAGGCGGCGTACGACGCATGGCGCGCGGACAACCCCGTGCAGGTCCGCCACGGCAGCGGCTACACCTCCCCCGACGGCTTCGACTATGCAAGCGTGCTCGGCGCCGCCGACAACCCGCACGTGACACCGGAGTTCCTGCGCGAGATGGAGGGCGTCGCGCAGCGCGTCGGCGCCCGGCCCGAGGACCTGATGAGTGTGCTGGCCGTGGAATCCGGGCGCACCTTCTCCCCCAGCGCCCAGCATCCCGAGACCCGGGCCACCGGACTGCTCCAGTTCCTGCCGGAGACCGCAGAGCGGCTCGGCACGAGCGTGGACGACCTCGCCCGGATGAGCGCGGTCGAGCAACTGCCCTACGTGGAGCGGCTGCTCAGCCAGAACCGCGGCCACCTGGGCGACCTGGCCTCGCTGAGCACGGCGACCAAGAACTGATCCACCCACCACCGAAGAAGAAACACCAACACCGAGAAGAAGGAGAAGATCATGGCCCTCAAGGGAATGAACGTCGACACCGGAGCCCAGGCCGCGCAGCAGATCAACGCGGGCGCCTCCGAACTGGAGGCCCTGACCGGTCGGATGACCAACGTGATCCAGGGGTTCGAGTGGTTCGGACCCGACGCGGACCGGACCCGGGAGCAGTGGAACAGCGAATACGCCACCATGCTGCGCCAGGTCCAGGCCCAGCTGCAGGAGTTCTCCCAGCTGATCAGCCGCGAGGTCCAGCAGCAGATCGCGGTCTCGCAGTAACACCCAGTCGAGGCGGCACGTGTTGACGCCAGCTGACGTCAACACGTGCCGACTCGGCGGACAGGAGCAGAGCATGCAGAGCTGGGCCCTCTCGCTGCGCGCCACCACGGAGAGTGGCGTGCCCTCGGCCGATGTGCGGATCCATGCCCGTCCCGACGCCACCGTCGCCGACCTGGCCCGCGAACTCGGCCACCACCTCGCCCCCGACCAGCACGGCCTGCTCCTGGTCCCCACCGAAGGGCACCACCCCTGGCCCGCCGACCGACGGCTGGCCGAGTGCGGCCTGCGCACCGGCGACCTGCTCGACGTCGTCTCGGCGCCACGCGGCTGGCTCACCCGCGACTCGGTCCGGAGCCGGCCACGCGCCGTACTGCGGGTCACCGAAGGTCCCGACCGGGGACAGCGGGTCCACGTCCGCGGCAACGCACTGACCATCGGCCGGGCCGGCACCTGCACCCTGCGCCTCAGCGACCCGCTCGTCTCGCACCAGCACGCCCGCGTGGTCCTCGGCACACGCCCCACCCTCTTCGACGAGGGATCGGCCAACGGCACCCACGTCGCCGGCCAGCGCCTGCGGGGTGCCCGCGAACTCGACTGGGGTACGCCGTTCCAGGTCGGCTCCTCGACGCTGGTCATCGATCCCGGCGAAGTGACGGGCGAGGAGCCGGCCGTCTCCGTCTATCGCTCACCCCGCTTCGGGGAGCCGCTGGCCGAGGGACTCCTCGAGGTGTCGGCCCCGCCCACCAGGCAACGCCCCAGCCCGCTGCCGTGGACCATGGTGTTGATGCCGATGGTGCTCGGCCTGGCGATGCTGGCCAGCTCCCGCAGCCCCTACACGATGATCTATCTTCTCGCCTGGCCGTTCATCGGCATCGGCGGATGGTGGCAACAGCGCCGGGTCGCCGAGCGCCACTTCACCGAGGAGGTCGCCGCCTGGCGCGAAGAGGTCGACGAGGCCCTCACCGCCATCGACGACGCCGCCATCGCCCAGCGCGAGCGAACCCTGGACGACCACCCCGACCCGGAGACGGTGCGGCTGCGGGCGACCGCCGCCGACCCGCGGACCTGGTCCCGCACCGAGGAGCGCAGCGAGTTCCTGACCGCACGGGCCGGGCTGGGTCCGGTGCCTGCGCTGCTCCGCGGCACCGTCAAGGAAGGCGGCGACCGGGAGATCCGTCGCTCCGCCCTGGCCGAGTTCACCTCACGCGGTGACCTCGACGCGATGCCGGTGCTCCTCGATCTCACCACCCACGCATTGGTCGCCGTCACCGGCCCGGTCGAGGTGACACCCGGCGGAAGCGGGTCCGCGGTCGACGACCTGGTCCGTGCCCTGGTGCTCCGCCTCGCCCACGACCACTCCCCCCACGACCTCAGCATCGCCGGCTGCTTCGGGGCCGGACGCGCCCACCACGAGGCCTGGCTGCGCTGGCTGCCGCACGCCGCACCGCGCGTCGGGGGTGCCCCTCCGGTCGCCGTCGGCACCCGGGCCGCCACCGCCCTGCTCGACCAGCTCGCCGTCGAGGACCAGTCCCGCGGACACACCATCTGCCTGGTCGACGAGGAGGCTGGTGTCCCGCGGCGCACCCTGGAGGCCATCGCTGCCCAGGCCGGCGACCGGGGGCTCCACCTGGTCTGGATGGGCTCGGATCCCGACGTGGTCCCTGCCGCGACCGGACTGCTGGTCGACCTCGCCGGCGGCCGCGTCGCCATGGCCGACCGGGCCGGCGAGATCAGCCTGGCCGTCCCCGACGGTGCCAGCCTGGACCAGGCATGGCGCGGTGCCCGGGCGATGACCGGGTACGTCGACGAGGCGGCGCTGCTGCCCGCCAGCACCGCGCTGCCCCGGGTGGTGCGGTTGCCCGAGGTGAGCCCGGACTTCGCCGACCTGGACCGGGTCGACGCGGTGCTGGAGCGCTGGCGCCAGTCGGTCGGCCTGCGTGCCCAGATCGGAGCCGGCGTCGACGGCGTGGTCACCATCGACCTGCGTGAGGACGGCCCCCATGGCCTCGTCGCCGGCACCACCGGCTCCGGCAAGAGTGAGCTGCTCCAGTCCCTGATCTGCTCCCTTGCCCTGAACAATCCACCGTCCCGGATCAGCTTCCTGCTGGTCGACTACAAGGGCGGGGCAGCCTTCCGTGAGTGTGCCGACCTCCCGCACACGGTCGGCTATATCACCGACCTGACCCCGGCCCTGGTGACCAGGGCACTGACCTCCCTGAGCGCGGAGATCGCCACTCGTGAGCACCTGCTCGGCACCTATGGCGTCAAGGACCTGGTCCAGCTCGAGCGCGAGCACCCCGAGGCCGCACCCCCGAGCCTGCTGATCTGCGTCGACGAGTTCGCGGCGTTGACGGCCGAGGTCCCCGACTTCGTGGACGGCATGGTCAACATCGCCCAGCGTGGGCGCTCCCTGGGCATGCACGTGCTGCTGGCCACCCAGCGCCCCGCAGGCGTGGTGACCGGCAACATCCGTGCCAACACCGACCTGCGGATCGCGTTGCGCGTCGGCGCCGTCGACGACTCCAGCGACGTGATCGACTCCGGCGAGGCGGCCCGGATCTCACGGCGTACCCCCGGCCGTGCCTGGATCCGCCGCACCGGGCACGGCACTGCCGAGTTGGTGCAGTCGGCCTGGGTGGGTGCCCGCGAGCCGATCCAGGATGCCGGCAACCCGATCCGGATCGAGCCGTTCACCGCCCTGGGCAGCTCCGAGGAGCACGCTGCGAGCGAGGTGCGCCTCGACCCCCGGACCGACCTCGAGCGGTGCGTCGCCACGATCAACAGCGCCTTTGCCCGGACTGGTCAGGCACCGCCGCCGCGTCCCTGGCTGCCGGCCCTGTCCGAGCAGCTCGACCTGCCGGTGGAGCGGCTGCGCGACCCCGCTGAGGGCCGTCCCACCGGTCGGGTCCTGCTCGGCCTGGTCGATGACCCGCAGAGCCAGCGCCAACCCGACTGGGTGCTCGACTATGCGGTCTCCGGGCATCTCCTGGTCCACGGCGCTTCCGGTTCCGGCAAGAGCGAACTGTTGCGCACCGTCGCCCTCTCGGCTTCCCTGGGCGACACCCTCGGGGCAGGAGCGACCGCGCCGTACGTCTACTGCCTGGACTTCGCCGGTGGTGGCCTCTCCCCACTCGGGGACCTGCCGACCACGGCCGCGATCGCGACTCCGGCCGAGCCCGGCCGGGTGATGCGGATGATCCGGCTGCTCAAGCGGACCGTCACCGAGCGGACCCAGGCGCTGGCCGCCAACGGGTGCGCCGACCTCGACGAACTCGCCCGGATGGGCCTGGCGGTGCCCCGGGTCTATCTCCTGGTCGACAACCTGCCCGCCCTGGTGGACTCGCTCGAGTCCGCGGGTGGCCTGGCCCGCGAGCACGTCGACCACCTGCAGACCGTGTTGCAGAACGGGCGCCGGGTCGGCATCCATGTGAGTGCCACAGCGCCGGGCCGCGGCGGGGTGCCGTCATCGCTCGGTTCCAGCTTCGGCCGCCGGGTGGTGCTCCGGATGACCACCGGTGACGACTACGTGATGCTGGGGGTCCCCGGCAACGTGCTCGACACCGACACCTGCCCGGGACGAGGGCTCGAAGGGCGCAGCGAGGTGCAGGTGGCCTCCATCGGCGGCGCTGGTACGCCGGCCCAGGCCGAGCACATCGCGGCCGCGGCCCGGCTGCTGCTCCCGGCCCTGGCCACACGGGCCGAGGCACCGGTCCCGGCCATGCCTGCCCGGCTGCCGGCCACCCTGCTGCCCGCGGCCCAGGGACTGCGCTTCCCGATCGCGGTGGACATCGACGCGGTCGCCGTGATCGAGGTGGACCTCGCCGCCGGCCCGGTCCTGGTCGCCGGCAAGTCACGGACCGGACGGACCTCCGCCCTGGACGGCCTGGCCGCACTCGCCGCGCGCAGCGGCCCGGCACCGACGGTGTTGCGCGACCGCGATCCCGAGCGGCTCGCCGCTGCGCTCGCCGCCTGGTGCGAGCGGACGCCGGAAGGTTCCGGATCGACTGCTCTGCTCATGGTTGACGACGCCCACCTGTGGGAAGGTTCAAGCAGCACGAACGACGCACGAGCAGCAGCGGTGGCCAGTCTGGTCCGGGCCGTGACCGACCGTCGCAGCGATCTCGGAGTGGTCGTCACCGCAGACGTGGCCGAGGCACGGAGGGCCGCTCCTGGAGGACTGCTGGCAGCGGTCCGCAACTCCCGGAGGGGATTCCTGCTCCAGCCCGACTGGGCAGATGGCGACCTCTTCGGGGTGACGGTGCCGACGAAGACGGTCGAACCACTGGCCGGACTCGGACGCGGCCTGTGGTGTACGTCGGGAACGGCAACCGGAGCCCAGCTGATCAGCGGGGCCCCGGTCTCGGAGCAGGATGGAAGCGAGGAAGAGCGATGAGCATCTCGGATATGGGCCAGCGACTGCGCGGCCTCTTCGGCGGGCGCAGCAGCCGCAAGAGCCGTGGCTCGCGCGGGACCGCCGAGTTGAGCGTGGTCGTGGTGGCCGCATCCCTGGTCCTGGGGGTCCTCTTCGGCGACGGACTGAGCCGCACCTCAGTGAACCTCGGCGACGGGCTGAGCTGGCTCAAGGACGAGCCCACCGGTGAGGTCATCCAGGTCAATCCCGCGACCGGTCGCCCCGAGGCACGGATCGGTGTCGGCGATCCGGGTGACTCCCTGGACATCGCCCAGTACGACGGCAGGCTCGTCGTGATCAACCGGAGCACCGGGGAACTGATCTCGTTCGACCTCGCCACCCTGCTCGCCTCCGGACAACGGTCCATCACCGGTGGCGACGCCACCGACATCCTGCTCCACGAGGGCAAGGTCTTCGTCCTGGACCGTGCCGAGGGCAGCCTGGCCGCCATCGACCCGGTCACCACGGACATCCTGGGCGAGGTCTGGATCAGCGAGCCCGGCATCGTCGACGGCCAGGTCGACGGCACCGGACGCGTCTGGATCCTTGACGACACCGGCCTGGTCACCGGACTCGACTGGAGCGACCAGGCCAGCGCATTCGTCTCCGAGGGCACCCGGCAGGTGAAGGGCTCGGGGCCATCCTCGGTCCTGGTCGGCCATGACACCGGGGTGACGCTCTTCGGGCCTGACAACGGCATCGTCGTCCAGATCGGCACCGACGCCGACATCGTGGCCACCGCCCCCAGCCTCCGCGGCCAGGTGCTGCAACCGGACTCCAGTCCGGCGCACATCGTGCCGGTGGCGGCCCCCCAGACCTCCAGCATCGTGATCGTGGGCGACTCCCAGGTGCGCGAAGTGGGCCTCGGCCCGGTGGGGTGTGCGGAACCGGGACGCCCCGTGGTCTTCCACGAGGTGGTCTACGTCCCGTGCATCAAGGCGGGCAAGGCGATCCGGCTCCATCCGGACGGCTCGGTCGCCGGCGGGGACATCCTGCTGCCCGAGGGCGACGGCGAGGTCGAGTTCGTCGTCGACGAGGGCCACCTGCTGATCAACGTGCAGGGCGCCGACCGCGGCGTCCAGGTCCTGCCCGACGGCAGCACCCGCACCTTCCTGCGCCAGGACCCCACGGTCCCGGTCCAACCGGTCCGCAGCGTCGGCAACCAGCCCGTTGGCGGGGCGCAGGCCACGGTGCCTGACATCCCCGACCTGGTCTCCCAGAACCGCAGGGACGGGTCGGAACGCACCCCGCCGCGCCAGGCGCCCCCCGGCGAGGACACCGTGCTCGACCCGCCCGACGCCCCCCAGGATCCCGGCACCCGGAATCCCGGCAACCAGGGCCCCGACGACTCCGGCAACCTCGACACCGGTGGCACCGTCGACTGCACCGTTGACCCGACGGCCGAGGGCTGCGACGACGCGGGCAATGGTCCCGGCGACGGCACCGGCGGCGACACCGGTGAGGATCCCGACTGCGAAGCCGACCCCACCGCCGAGGGCTGCGAGGAGGCCGTCGAGCCACTCACCGCACCCACCTCCGTGGTCGCCACGCTGCAGGGTGACGGCAGCGTGACGATCACCTGGGCGCACAGCGGACCGGCACCCACCGACTTCACCGTGCGCATCGATGGCGGGGCCGTGGTGTCGACCGTCGCCCCCGGGGTGCGCCAGGTCGTGGTCACCAGCGTCCCGGCCGGCGTACCGAGCCGGTTCGTCGTCACCGCCCGCCGCGCCGCAGAGAGTCGGGCCTCGGCCCCCTCCAACGCGGTCACCCCGGCGGTCGCGGAGCCGATCAGCGCTCCTACCGGTGTCTCGGCAACCGTCCAGGCAAACGGGAGCGTGCAGGTCAACTGGTCCTACACCGGCGCCACCCCTGAGGATTTCACCATCCGCATCGACGGTGGGTCCACGCTGGCCACCGTGAACGGTGGAGCCCGCCAGGCAGTGGTCACCGGCGTGCCGACCGGCACCCCGAGCCGGTTCGTGGTGACCGCGCGCCGCGGCGGCGACACCATGGCCTCGGCCCCGTCCAACCAGGTGACCCCGGCCTCGCGGCCGGGAGCGCCGGGCAGCGCCTCGGCCACCTCGTCCTTCACCGCGAGCGGCACCACCCAGACCGTCACCGTCGCGGTGGACTGGACGGCGGCACCGGCCAACGGTTCCCCGGTGACCTCGTATGCGGTGACCGTCGCGGGCCCGAACGGCACCCGCACCTTCACCACCAATGGCAGCGGCCGCAGCGGCACCGCGACCTGGACCTGCGACTGGGGCGCCGACCCCGGCTGCGGACTCTCCTCGGGCACCTACACCGTCTCGGTGAAGGCAACCAATGACCAGGGCGAGGGCCCCGCGGCCACCACCAGCACCTCCCAGGACGTGACCACCACGGCACTGCCGACACCGAACCAGCCGATCGCCACCGATGCCCAGACCGGCTTCCTCGGCATCGAGGGCTGGGGCAGCACCACGATCGTGATGGCTCCACCCTCGGACTGGCGCAACTTCGACGGTGTCTGCCGCTATCAGCACACCGGCAACATGGGCATGGACGGGAGGCCCGTCCCGGACTCCGGCACGGTTCCCTGCAGTGCGACCTCGCTCGAATTGAGCATCCAGCACGGGATCATCCGCGGCGGGCCCGACCCCTACACCGGGGGCACCACGACCCTGAGCCACCAGATCACGTTCACCGCAACCAATGCGAACGGGACCGTCACCTCGCAGACGTTCGCGTGGCAGGAGACCCAGCAGATGCTCTGCCAGCAGTGCCAGATCCCGTGACCCGACCCCGTCGTCCCGACCCGTCCGTCCGAAAGGCCAGCACGTGACCACCACCGCCTCCCGCCCCGTCCCTCCGGAGCCCCCGGGCGGACCGGCAGCACCACCGACCGAGCGCGACATCGCGGACTTCCGGGAACTGCACCGCCGCGCGGGGGATGCGATCGAGGGTGCGGTCCACGGCAAGCGGGCGATCATCGACCTGGTCCTGGTCGCCACCTTCACCGGCGGACACGTGCTCCTCGAGGACGTGCCCGGCACCGGGAAGACAACACTTGCCCGCGCCACCGCCCAGGCGATGGGCGGCACGGTGCGCCGGATCCAGTTCACCCCCGACCTGCTGCCCGGCGACGTCACCGGTACCACCGTCTTCGACCCACGCGACGGTGCGGTCCGGTTCCGGCCCGGTCCGGTCTTCGCGAACGTGGTCCTCGCCGACGAGATCAACCGTGCCGCCGCGAAGACCCAGTCGGCGCTGCTGGAGGTGATGGAGGAGCGCACCGTCACCGTGGACGGCCAGGGACACCGGGTGCCCGAACCGTTCGTCGTGATCGCCACCCAGAACCCGATCGATCTCGACGGCACCTATCGGCTCCCGGAGGCGCAACTGGACCGGTTCCTGATCCGCACCGCCCTGGGCTATCCGGACGTCGAGCACGAGATCGACGTACTCCGCCCGGGCAGCCACGCCGGCGAGATCGCCGACGTCGCCGCGGTCACCTCCCCCGACGAGGTCGCCGGGCGAATCCAGCGGCTGCGCCACCTGCACGTGGCCGACCCGTTGCTGCGCTATGTCCGCGAGGTCGGTGATGCCACCCGCAAGGAGCCCCGGGTGCGCCTGGGCGCCAGCACCCGCGGGTTGCGAGCCCTGGTCCGGTGCCTGCAGGTGTACGCCGCCGCGCAGGGCCGCCACTACGTGATCCCCAACGACGTCCAGCGACTGGCCCGGCCAGTGCTGGCCCACCGGATCGTGCTGACCCGGGAGGCGATCCTGGCCGGCCACACCCCGGAGTCGGTGCTCGACGACGTACTCGACACCGTCGAACCGCCCCAGCCCGACCAGGGCTGAGCGATGGGCGCGCTCACGGCACTGACCGCGCGAGGGAGGTGGGTCCTGCCCTCGGGCCTGCTGCTCACCGCGGCCGGGATCGGCTGGCGTTATCCGGTCCTGATCGGGCTGGGCACGGTGCTGGTCGTGCTGGTCGTGGCGGAACTCGTCGCGATCCACCATGCCCCTGCCCTCGGCGTACGCCGTGTGGTCTCGCCCGAGGTCGTCACCCGCAACGAACCCTGCTGCGGAAGCCTCCACCTGGCTGGGCGGCGTCGCGGCGGACTGGTCCACACCGATGCCGCCGACCAGGTCGACGGGCGCCTGGTCCCGGTCCGGCTGCGCGAGCACGACGGTGAGGCGGGAACCCGGGTCGACTACGACATCCCCACCAACCGCCGTGGCCTGGTCGACGTCGGTCCCGTCCAGGTCCGGCGTACCGGGCTGAGCGGGATGGCCACCACCCTGCAACCGGCCGGGGACGTGGTCCAGGTGCGGGTGCTGCCCCGACGGATCCCGATCGCCGGGCTCGCCCCCGGGCACCGACGGGCGGTGAACGCAACCGGCAACAGCCTCGAGTTCGGCGGCACGGACCTGGTCGGGCTCCACGAATACACCGTCGGTGACGACCTGCGCCGGCTGCACTGGCCGAGCAGCGCCCGCACCGGCACGCTGATGGTCCGCGAGGACGCCGATCCGTCCGAGCCGCACGTCTTCGTCCTCCTCGACGACCGGGCCAGCAGCCACCGCGACGCCGACTGGTTCGAGGAGTGCGTCGAGGTGGCCGACGCACTGTGCCGCGCGGCGATCACCGCCGGGAGCCCGCTGCGACTGCGCACCGCCAGCGGGCGCCACGAGATCGACGTGCCCGGCAGCCACGCCGGCCACCCCTCGCCCGACGCCCGGGAACTGGAGTGGCTGCTGGCCGAGGTCCAGCTCCACGACGACCCGGCGCTGGCCGACCTGGGCACCCGCGACCTCGACGTCCTCCTGGTCGTCACCGGCGCCGCGGCCGACCTGGCCGAGGTCACCCTGGCCGGAGCCCCGGCGCTGTCCACCACCCTGCTGGTCCTCGATCCGACGCCCACCGTGACCGTGGAGTCGCGCGCCTCGACGACCCTGCTGCGCGGTCGGAGCTCGGCCGACCTGGCCTCGGCCTGGGAACGGACGGTGGCCCGATGAATCGCAATGCGATCGCTGTCGGCGCCTGGGCCTGCGCCCTGCTGGTGCTCGGCTCCCTGGGCCCGGCCCGGGCCTGGTCGGCACTCCTGCCGGCCCTGGCCCTGGCCGCGGCTGCCGTCGTGCCATTGCTGGTGCTGCGTGGGGTGCTCCGCCTGGGGGTCTCGCGCTGGGCCTCCGCCTCCGTGCTCGCCCTGCTGCTGGTCCTGCTCGGCTACCTGCTCTCCGCCCGGGCCGGGACCCCGCTGGTCCGGACCGTGACCGATGCCATCCCGATGCTGCTGACCGAGCCCCAACCGCTGGCGGTCCGCGCGGACCTGCTGGCGGCACCGGTCCTGCTCTGTGGCGTGGTGGGCCTCCTGGTCGGACTCCGGCTGGACAAGCGCGGACGGGTGGCCCCGGTGGCCGGTGCCGCGGTGCTCCATGTGGCGGGGCTCCTGTTGACCTCGGGTTCCTCGGACCCGTACGGCCTGCTCAGCGCGGCGCTCGTGGTCGTGTCGCTGGCGGGCTGGGTGCTGCTCGACGACCACGCGTCCACGGCTCGCACCCGGATCGGGGTGCTGGGCCCGGTTGCCGCGCTCGCGGTGGGGGCGGTGGCCTTCACGGCCGCGGTCCCGGTCTCCAATGCCTTCGACCCGCGCAGCGTGGTCCGTTCGCCGCTGGTCCAGGTCACGGCGGCCAACCCGATGCCGCAACTGGGTGCCTGGAGTGCCAACCCACAACGGGAGATCATCCGGGTCACCGGACCCGAGGCCCCCCTGCGCCTGGTCACCCTCACCGACTTCGACGGGGTCCATTGGTCCTCGGCCACCCGGTTCGCCCGGCTGGGCTCGGCGTACTCCTCCGGCCCACCGGCCGGCATCCGCCAGGAGGAGTTCACCCACCGCATCGAGTTGCTGGACCTGACCGGCCCCTGGCTGCCGGTGCCCGGTGCGCCCGAGCACCTCTCCTCCCCCGAGGCGCTGGCCGACCCGACGACCGGGACCGTCTACCTGCCCGGGCGGCCCGAAGGGTTCACCTACACCGTCACCGGTCGGGTCGATGCCCCCACGCGCGCCCAGTTGAGTGCCGCGTCGGTGCCCGTCACCGGACGCTTCGCCGACTACCTCGCCGTGCCGGACCTGCCCTACGCGCTGGCCGAGTACGCCGCCGAGGCGACCCGCGGGGCGGCCACGGCCTATGACCGCGCACTGGCCGTCGAGGCGGCCGTGCGCGGCGACCGCGACTATTCACCCACCGCGATCTCGGGCTCGGCGTACTGGCGCATCGAGCGGTTCCTCCTGGGCAGCACCGACCAGCCCGGCGGCCAGGTCGGCGGTTCGGAACAGTTCGCCACCGCATTCGCCGTCATCGCCCGGCAGAGCGGCCTGCCGACCCGGGTCGTGGTCGGCTTCCGGCCCGGCACCGCCCAACCGGACGGCAGCCGGATCGTGCACGGCGAGGATGCGATGGCCTGGCCGGAGGTCTATTTCGAGGGCCTCGGCTGGGTGCCGTTCTCCCCCCTCCCCGACGACCCGACGTTCGCCCACGAGGACGTGGACGATCCGCCCCGGGAGACGACCACACCCACCCAGCAGCCCTCCGACGACCCGAGCGTGCCCGAGCAGCTCGACCCCCACCAGCCCGGTGGTGCGGACTCCGGGGAGGACCCGGCCGCGGCGCCGGCCGGCAGCACCGACAGGACCTTGTTGCTGGCGGTGGGACTGGCCGCCTTGGTCCTGGCTCCGCTCTGCGTGCTGTGGCTGCTGCGCGCCGTACGCCGCCTGCGCCACCGACGCCGTGGAGCGCGCGGAGCCTGGGCCGAGGTTCTCGATGCCTTCGTGCTGGCCGGGATCCCGTTGCGCACCGGGGACTCCGCGACCGACGTGGCGCTCCGGGCCGAGGCCGTGCTGGGGACACCCGCGGCGGGCGTGATCGCTGAGCGTGCCGAGCGGGCGGCCTATGCGCCGGCCGGCACCCCGGTCGAGGACAGCTGGCCGGCAGAAGTCGCCGACGTACGCCGTGCCGCGCGGTCCCGGGTGCCGTGGTGGCGGCGCTGGTGGTGGTCCTTGGATCCCCGACCGTTGCGCCGCTGAACCGGGCGATGCCTTGGCCTCAGGCGTTGGGGAACCAGCACTGGTGCTTCGAGGTGCCCACGTGTCCGTTGACCACGGCACTGACCACGTAGCAGATCCGCTCCGCGTTGGGGTCGGCTCCCTCGACGGTGAAGGTGGTGACGCCGGGATCGACCTGGGCGATGAACCGCTCCTCGGGGGCGACCTGGGCGATCACGAAGGTGGCCTTGCCCTTGGACCTGTCCACCCACTCGATGGTGGCGCTGGTGCCGGCCCCGGTGACCGACCGGATCACCGGGCGGATCGAGTCGTCGGGGACCATCGGCTGCATCTGCCCCGCAATGGTCGGGGGTGTGGAGAGCGTCGGGATCTCACCCGACGGTTGGCCGCTGCTACCGGCCGGACCGTTCACGGGCTCGTCGCCGCCGCGTAGCCAACCGCCCAGCACGCCCATGGTCACGCCGACGCAGAGCGCGACCACGCCGAGGACCAGGGCGGTCCGGACGCGTCCGCGGGACTCCTCCTCGCCCGGCCCGGACGCACCGTCGGCGTCGCCGCCACCGTCGGTGCCCCGGTCCTGCACCGGGCGCTGCCCGCCCGACACGAGGCCGGTCGGCTCGTCGTCGACGGCCGGAGTGGCCCGGTCGTGGGCAAGGACGGAGAGCGCCACCGGAACCGGGTCCAGCTGGGGCGAGTCGTCGCTCCCACTGGGCTGCGTGGCAGCAGGTCGCGGAGCGGTGTCGCTGCCCGCCCGGACACCCGTCGCCTCCGGCGCCCAGGCGTTGACCGCGACCCGCTGTTGCTCCAGTGCCTCCAGCATGGCCGCGGCGCTGGGCCAGCGCTCGGCCGGGTCCTTGGCCAGGGCGCGGTCGATCACCCGGACCAGGCCCTCGTTGTCGGCCGTCACCTCGATCCGGCGGTGCGGCTCGGAGCGCGCCCGACGCAGGTAGGCGAGCACCGTGTCATCGGCCGGATCGCTGGCCGCGAACGGCGTACGTCCGTCCAGCAGCGTGAACAGCGTCGAGCCGAGTGACCAGATGTCATCGGCCGCGGTCGGCGGATGGCCGTCGAGGATCTGCGGTGAGGCGTGGCGGACGGTGAACCGCTCTGCCGAGGCAGTGTGCTCCGAGTCCGCGAGCCGGGCGATGCCGAAGTCGGCAAGCACCCACGAGGTGGGCAGCACCATCACGTTCTGCGGTTTCACGTCCCGGTGCAGCACTCCGTGATCGTGGGCGAACTGCAGCGCGTCGGCCAGGACGCACCCGATCGCCACCACCTCGGCAGCCGGGATCGGCCCGACCTCGCGGAGCCGGTGGTCCAGGGAGCCGGCCTCGTAGAGGTCCATCACGATCGCCGGCCGCCCACTCGCCGTGGTGCCGGTGGCCAGCACGGTCATGATGTTGGGATGCTGGCGACCCAGGTCGACGGTGATCGCGATCTCGCGACGGAACCTGGCCACGGTCTCCTCGTCATCGACCAGCAGCACCTTGATCGCGACCTGCCGGTCGAGGGAGACCTGCCGCGCCCGATAGACCACGCTGTCGCCGCCGCGCCCGATCTCGACCAGGTCCGCATAGCCGTCCAGGGTCTCCGCGGCAGCCTCCGGCTTCGCGCTGGGAGTGGGCGGCATCCAGGCGCGGTCGTGTTCGGGTCGCGACATCGACACCTCCTCTGGCCGGCCGCCCCGGGTGGACAGCGCGACGCGAGCCTACCCAGAAGTTCGCGGGTGATACCTGCTCAGTTGCGCCCGGGCCTTGGAAACAGTGAAGCCTTTCCGGCACCTGGTGCCGGAAAGGCTTCACTCTGGTTGATCAACGCTCAGGCGTCGTCGCCCTCGCTCGCTGCCTCGGCCTCGCCCTCACTAGCAGCCTCAGCCTCGGGCTCACCGATGGTGCCGTCGGGGCGCAGGTTCTTCAGCTCCACCACGTTGCCGCTGGCGTCCTTGACGACGGCCGCCTCGACGATGGTCGACAGCGCCTTGCCGCGCAGGATCTCCTGGACCAGCTCGGGGATGTGGTTGTGCTCGAACATGTGGTTCGCGAACTCCTGCGGGTCCTGGCCGGACTGCTGGGCGCGCCGCACGAGGTGCTCGGAGAGCTCGGCCTGGTCGATGCCGAACTCCTCCTTCTTGGCGATGTCGTCGAGGATGAACTGGGCGGCGATCGCGTCGCGGACCCGGCGCTCCAGGTCGGCCTCGAACTCCTCGATGGTCTGGCCCTCGTCCTCGAGGTACTTCTCCATCGTCATGCCGGCCATCATCAACTGCTGCTCGATGTTCTGCCGGCGCGAGTTGAGCTCCTCGGTGACCAGGGTCTCGGGCAGCGGGATGGAGACCTTGTCGAGGATGACCTCGAGCACGGCGTCACGGGCGGCCGCAGCCTGCTCGAGGCGCTTGCCGCGACCCAGGCGCTCGCGCAGGTCGGCGGAGAACTCCTCGGCGGTGTCGAACTCGGAGGCCAGCTGGGCGAAGTCGTCGTCGAACTCCGGCAGCTCCTGCTCCTGGACCTCGTTGACGGTGACCTCGACCTCGACGGCCTGGCCGACCAGGTCGCCACCGACCAGCTCGGAGGAGAAGGTCTTCGACTCGCCGGCCGACAGGCCGGTCAGGGCCTCGTCGAGACCGTCGAGCATGCCGCCGCGACCGACCTGGTAGGACATGCCAGCAGCCTCGGCGCCGTCGACGACCTCGCCATCCTGGCTGGCCTTCAGGTCGATGGTGACGTAGTCGCCGTCGGCGGCCGGGCGCTCCACGGCCTTCAGGGTGCCGAACCGCTCACGCAGCGCCTGGACCTGCTCCTCGACGTCGGCGTCGGTCACCTCGACGTCGTCCACCGATGCCTCGATGCCGTCGTAGTCGGGCAGCTCGTAGTCGGGCTTGACGTCCACCTCGGCGGTGAACTCCAGCAGCTCGTTGTCCTCGAGCTTGGTCACCTCGATGTCGGGCTGGGCCAGCGGGGTGAGCTCGTGCTCCTGGAGCGCAGCGACGTACTTCTCCGGGAGGGTCTGGTTGATCGCCTCGTCGAGGACCACGCCGCGGCCGACCTGGCGGTCGATCACCATCGGCGGGACCTTGCCACGGCGGAAGCCGGGCACGTTGATCTGCTGGGCAATCTTCTTGTACGCCGCGTCGAGGCTCGGCTTGAGCTCCTCGAAGGGCACCTCGACGGTCAGCTTGGCCCGGGTCGGGCTCAAGGTCTCGACGGCGCTCTTCACAGGTTTCTCCTCAGGGTTCATGGGATGGTGCGGGGCAGGGATCCGTCGGGGCGACAGGACTCGAACCTGCGATCTCCTGCTCCCAAAGCAGGCGCGCTAGCCACTACGCTACGCCCCGCCAAGGGCCGCCTGCCCGGTCGCGGGGACCGGCCTGGACGACACTTGAGAGCGGATGACGGGAATCGAACCCGCGTAATCAGTTTGGAAGACTGAGGCTCTACCATTGAGCTACATCCGCGCGCACTGATTTGTGCGGTGACATGGTGCCACACCGCGCCGAATGCGGACCAATCAGGGCACCGGCCCGGCGACCGCTCAGCGGCGGTGCAGGAGCACCAGCGCGCGGTCGTCCTGCGGCGAGCCGAGGCGGTCGATCAACCGCTGGGTGTAGCCGTCGAAGCCGCCCAGGATCTCCCGTTCACCCTGGCCCTGGAGCTTGTCGATGCCCATGCTCAACTCGCGGGTCGGCGTCTCCACCAGCCCGTCGGTGTAGAGCAGCACGGCATCCCCGGGGCGCAGCACCGAGCGGACCTCGACGAAGTCGGCATCCTCGATCAGGCCCAGGATCGGCCCCTCCGACTCGTGCACCGTCCAGCGACCCGAGCCGGCGAGCAACTGCACGGCCGGCGGGTGCCCGGCCGAGCGGAGCACGAACTCACCGGTGTCGAGGTGGATGTTGAGGTGGATCGCGGTGGCGAACCCCTCCTCCCACTCCTGGCGCAGCAGGTAGGAATTCGCCGCGGGCAGGAACTCCTCGGCCGGCAGCGCACCGAGCAGTCCGCCGAAGGCGCCGGAGAGCATCAGCGCCCGGGTGCCGGCCTCCTCCCCCTTACCGGAGACGTCGACGACGACCAGGTCCAGGCGGTTCTCCAGCGGGCACAGCGAGGCGACCGTGAAGTCGCCGGCGAACGGCGTACCCCCCGCGGAGCGGAGCGCGGACTCGGCGAACCAACCCGCCGGCAACTCCGGGAGGCGTCCCTGGCTGAGGATCCGGTCACGCAGGTCCACCAGCATCGACTCCCCCTGCACCCCGGCCACGCCGAGCCGCGAACGGCGGAACGAGGTGACCAGGATGATGAAGCCGAGCAGGAAGAGGACCAGGACGCCGACGATGATCCGCGGCGTCAGCGGGCTCTGTCGGGTGACCGCGAAGGCCAGCACGCCCAGCACGAAGATCACGAACCACGGCAACATCCGCGGGCCGAGGAAGACACTGCCCAGCACCATCGGCAGCACGAGCAGGGTCAGCGGCCAGAAGTCCGGGGCCACCGCGTAGAGGATGCACAGCAGCACGGTCAGGCCGACCAGGGAGAGGAGGACCAACCCGCCCCCGCCCAGGGCCCGGCGGCGCCATGCCTGCACCCGACGGCGGAGCCGGCGCACCGCGCTGGAGCGTGGCCTGGCCATGGCACTCCCTCCTGCGCTGGCTCGACTGGTTCGTGGGCTCACTGTAGGGCCCGCGAGCGGAAGGTGGGCTGACACCGCGGGCACCAGAACGAATTGCGCCCGGCCAGCGCCTCGGTGCGCACCGTGGCACCACACACATGGCAGGGCTGCCCGGTGCGGCGGTAGACGTAGACCTCGCCCCCGTGGTCGTCGCGCCGCGGTTCGCGCCCCATCGCCTCGGGGGTGTGCTCGGGCCGCACCGTGTCGATCCGGTTCACCCGGACGCCGTCGGCCATCAACACGACCAGGTCGTCCCAGATCGCCATGAACTGGCTGCGCCGCAGCGTGCGCCCCGGCCGCAGCGGATGCATCCGGTGCCGGAAGAGCACCTCGGCGCGGTAGACGTTGCCCACGCCGGCCAGCACGGACTGGTCCATCAGCAGATCGCCGATGCTCCGGTCACTGCGCGAGATCCGGCGCCAGGCCCGCTCCGGGTCACTGTCCGGGCGCAACGGGTCCGGCCCCAGCGAGGCGATCACCTCGTCACGCCGGGCCAGGCCCACCAGGTCGCACCGGGTGGCGCCACGCAGGTCGGCGTACGCCGCGCCCGACGGCGTACCGGCTCCGTCGGCGGTGAAGATCCGCAGCCGGACCTGGCCCACCGGTTCCGGCACCTGGGCAGCGCCGGTGACCAGGTCGAACTTGCCGATCAGCCCGAGGTGGATGTGGATGAACCGCTCGCCGGGGAACTCCACGAAGAGGTGCTTGCCCGCGGCGTCGGCGCCGACCAGGACCGATCCGTCCAGGTGGGCCGCGTCGGCGGCGAAGCGGCCGGTCGGGCTCTGCACCCGCACCGGGCGGCCTGCGAAGGCCTCGTCCAGGTCGATCGCGAGGCGTCGGAGGGTGTGCCCCTCAGGCATCCGGATCGTCGTCGGTCGCGGCGCCCTGCAGGGCGGACTCGGGCAGCGGGGGCAGTTCCCCGGTGGTCTCGTACGTCGTCAACTGGCCGATCCGGCGTGCGTGGCGCTCGTCGCCGGGGAACGGCGTGGCGAGGAAGACCTCGACGAAGCGGGTCATCTCGTCCAGGGTGTGCATCCGCCCGCCGACCGAGACCACGTTGGCGTCGTTGTGCTCGCGGGCCAGAGTCGCCGTCTCCTCCGACCAGACCAGTGCCGAGCGGATGCCGGCGACCTTGTTGGCCGCGATCTGCTCCCCGTTGCCGGACCCACCGATCACCACGCCGAGGCTGTCCAGGCCCTCGGCCCGCTCGGCGGCAACACCCTGCGCGGCCCGCAGGCAGAAGACCGGGTAGTCATCGAGGGCGTCGTAGACGAACGGACCGTGGTCCACCACCTCGTAGCCGTGCTCGATGAGCCAGTTGAGCAGGTGGTCCTTCAGTTCGAGGCCGGCATGGTCGGAGCCGAGGTGAACGCGCATGGCGCAGATTCTGTCACGCGTTCCATGGACGCCTTCTCAGGCGTGGTGGCTGAGCAGGAACCCCGCCACCTGGCGCAGCAGCGGCTCGGCCGCGTCGAAGACGTCCGGGTGCCGCCAGAACCCATGCACCTGGCCCAGGTAGCGGGTCGCCACCACCTGCACGCCCAGGTCGGCCAGGCGTTGCGCCAGGTGCTCGGCCTCGTCGCGCAACGGGTCGTGCTCGGCGCTGACCACCAGCGTCGGCGGCAGCGTGTCCAGTGCCGGCGAGAGCAGCGGGGCCAAGTCAGGGTCGTGCAGGTCTGCCTCGGTGGCGGCGTACTGGCGCCAGTACCAGGCAGCCTCCTCGGGGTCGAAGCCGGTGCCGGAGGCCTGGTAACTGGGGAACGACATGGTCGGGTCGAGGAACGGATAGACCAGCGCGAGTGCGGTGAACCGCCCGGGGTGGCGCAGGGCGGCGACCAGGGCCAGGTTGCCGCCGGCGCTGTCGCCGTGGGCGTACGTCGGCACGTCGGCGAACTCGCTGGTCGCCAGCCAGGCCAGCACGGCGTCGACGTCCTCGACCGCGGCCGGAAACCGCGCCTCGGGCGGGCGGCGGTAGTCGACCGAGAGGACGGCCAGGCCCAGCCGGTTGGCGAAGGCCCGGCAGATGGCGTCGTGCACCTCGACGTCGTTGAAGACGAAGCCGCCGCCGTGGAAGTGGACGACGATCCCGTCCCCGGCCCCCTCGGGGCGGTAGAGCCGCGCCGGGACCCCGCCGGCGTCGATGTCGCTGACCCGGGCGACCTCCTCGCGCGGGGCGGCAGCGGCCACCGCCTGCGCCTCGGCACGCGCCGCATCGACGTCGTACGCCGGGTGGTGGACGGGCATCTCGCCGGCGCGGGCCTCGACCGCCCGCCGGGCCTGGGGATGGAGCATGCCGCGCCTCAGCGGGCCATCAGCGCGTCGAGGCCGACCGCCATCGCCGCGGCGACCCGGAAGTCGACCCGCTGGTCGGGCACGGTGACGGTGTACTTGTCGCGCAGGGACGCCTTGCGGTCGCTGGACATGAGCAGGTTGCCGGCGTCGTCGTGGAAGTCGAAGTGGAAGCGGAGGAACGGCACGTCACTGAACCGGCGCAGCACGGCGACGAGTTGGCTGCGCTCGTGGCCGAGCCCGGCATAGCCGGGGCCCTCGATGCGGAAGGTGGAGCGCATCAGGCTGGCCCCGAACTCCTTCTTGAAGTAGCCGATCGGCTGGCCGTATTCATCGGTGACGTCATAGCCGGCATTGAGGTCCAGCTTCTTGCGTGCCTTGAACCCGAAGACGGCATGGGTCCGGGACTCGTCGGAGAAGAAGGTGACCTCCTCCTTGAAGGCGAACCGCTTCTGCTGGGCGAAGGCGAGCAGTTGTCCTTCCGAGCCGTCCGGGTTGGCCATGGTGATGTCATAGCGGTTCACCATCATGGTGAGCTTCTGGCGCACGAAGAACTGGGGCACGTACATGGCGGCGGTCATGGAGTGCAGCCTGCCACGCCCCGGCGGGGAACAAACACCGATCCGGCAAACCCCGCTGCCGCCGCCCGCGGCGCGGTGCCTACGCTGCATCCGTGGACCAGCCCAGTACGCCGCCCCTCGCCGCGGCCCCGACAGCAACAGGCCCGACACCCGGTTCACTGGCCGGTCGGCGCATGGTGCTGCTGGCCCTGGTCGTGCTGGCCCTCAACCTGCGCCCGGCCGCGGTCAGTGTCGGGCCGGTGCTGGCCGAGACCACCGACGGGCTCGGCATGTCCCACACCCTGGCCGGCGTGCTCACCTCGCTGCCGGTGATCGCCTTCGCCGGATTCGGGGCGCTCGCCCCGTGGCTGGCCCGCACCGTCGGCATCCACCAGACCACCCTCGCCTCGCTGGTCGCGGTCGCCATCGGGCTGGCCCTGCGTGCAGGAGTAGACACCTCGCTGCCCTTCCTGGCCCTCTCCCTGCTCGCCCTGGCCGGGATGGCCACCGCCAACGTGCTGCTCCCCTCCCTGGTCAAGCTCCACTTCGGTGACCGGGTCGGGATGGCCACCGCGCTCTACACGACGGCGATGGCGATCGGGCTGACCGCGGCCCTGCTGCTCACCGTCCCGATCGCCGAGGCGCACGGGGGGTGGCGCTTCGGGCTGGGGATCTGGGCAGCACTGGCCCTGGCCGCTGCGCTGGTCTGGGTGGCCTTCGCCGCCCACGACCGGCACGTCGGCCCGCCGAGCACGACGATCTCGCTGTGGGCGGTGGCCCGGACCCGGCTGGGGGTCGCCCTGGCGGTCTTCTTCGGGTTGCAGTCGATCGCGGCGTACTCGATCTTCGGCTGGTTCGCCCAGTTGTGGCGCGACAGCGGCTTCTCCCCCACGGTCGCCGGGGCACTGGTCGGCCTGGTCGCCGGGATCAGCATCCCGCTCTCGCTGTGGATCCCCCGGGCTGCGGCCGCGCGCGAGGATCAGCGGCCAGTGCTGCTGGCGGTGATGGCCTGCTATCCACTGGGCTATGTCGGCCTGATGGTGGCGCCCCATGCGCTGGCCGTGCCCTGCGCACTGCTGGTCGGCATCGGCGCCTGCACCTTCCCGTTGATCCTGAGCCTGATCCCGCTGCGTGCGCGCACCACCGAGGGCACCGCCGCGCTGTCCGGGTGGACCCAGTCGGCGGGCTACCTGGTGGCAGCGCTCGGCCCGTTCGCGGTGGGGGCGACGTACGACGCGACCGGCGGCTGGACCTGGCCCCTGGCGCTGCTGCTCGCCCTGGCCGTGCCGCAGTTGCTGCTCGGCCTCTATGTCTCCCAGCCCCGCTACCTGGAGGACCAGTTGTCCCGCTGAGCGGCGCTTGGCGTCCCGGATCCGGCGGCGTCTCCCCTAACCTGCGCACCAGGTGGGACCACCCGGGTCCCCGCGGACGGAGGACCCAGATGAGGCTCGAGGGCAAGGTCGCCATCGTCACCGGCGGCGCGAAGGGCATCGGCCGCGCCATCACCACGGCGTACGTCGGCCAGGGGGCGCGGGTGCTCGTGGTCGACGTCGACGAGGCTGCCGGGGCCACCCTGGCCGCCGACCTCGGCGAGGCGGTCACCTTCCTGGCCGCGGACCTCTCCGTCGAGGCCAACGCCTCCCGGATCGTCGAGGCCGCAGTGGCGGCGTACGGACGGCTGGACGTGCTGGTCAACAACGCCCACGCCTCCCGCCAGGCGCCGCTGCTGGAGACCACGCCCGAGATGTGGGAACTCTCCCTGGGCACCGGCTTCTGGCCGGTCTTCTGGTTGATGCGCGAGGCGCACCCGCACCTGAAGGAGTCACGCGGCACCATCATCAACTTCGCCTCCGGTGCCGGCCTGCGCGGCAACCCGACCCAGGGCGCCTATGCCGCCGCGAAGGAGGCCGTGCGCGGGATCAGCCGGGTGGCCGCCAACGAGTGGGCCCGCGACGGCATCAACGTGAACCTGATCTCGCCCCTGGCCCGCACCGAGGGCGTCGACGCGTTCATCGCCGCCCACCCGGAGCAGGAGGAGGCGCTGAACAACACCAACCCGATGCGTCGCCTGGGTGACCCGTACGACGACATCGCGCCGGTGGCGGTCTTCCTGGCCAGCGGGGACGCCGACTACATGACCGGGCAGACCCTGATGGTCGACGGCGGGGCGATCATGCTCCGCTGAGCAGGCCCCGTGTGATCAGCGCGAGTCGACGATCAGGCGAGGATGGGGGCCTTCCAGGCGGGCGACGGCGATCTTGACCGCTGTCACTTCTGCCTTGACCTCGGCCAGCTCCGCCTGGATTTCAGACCTCACCCGATCAATTCGTTCGTGGGTCTTGGCGAACTGGGCATCGACCTTCGCGAACTGTGCGTGCATGTCGTCGCGGAGCCGATCGGTGCGCTGGATCATCCACGCGAACCCACCGACCACCGTCATCAACATCCCGAGCATGCTGCCCAGGGTCGTGATCACTTCAGCCGACATGTACATGCCCTCCATCTTGCCTCATCGCCCAACGTCCTCGCCACCGAAACTACGGTGCTCGCCGAGCGGGAGGAAGCCCCGATTCGCCGCCTGTGGATAACCCTCGACCGGCAGCCAGGCGAAGCTCAGTCGCCGAGGCGGTCGAGCTCCTCGTCGACCACGGCCGTGTCGAGCTTGGTGAAGACCGGCGCCGGCTTGCTGACCGGGGTGCCGACCACGATCGGGGTGCGGCCCCAGGCGCGTGCCCCGGTGTAGTCGCCGGTGATGATCGGATAGGCGCGGGTCGGGTCGTCCAGGTCGGTGGCCTCCTCCAGCGCCGGCATCGGCTGCACGTCGCCGGCCCCGCCGAGCGCCGCGTCGACGGCGTTGGCCGAGAACGGGAGGAACGGGCTGAGCATCACGTTGAGGTCAGCGACGCACTGGGTCATCACGTGCAGCACGGTGGCCAGCGGGTCCCGCACCTCGTCACCCTTGAGCTTCCACGGCTCGGCATCGGTGACGTACTTGTTCACGTCCGCGACGACCTTCATCGCCTCGCCGATCGCGGCCTTCTGCCGGTGCGAGCCGATCAGGTCGCCGACCGTGGTGAACGCGTCCTCGACCCGGGCCAGGATCGTGGCGTCGGCCTCGGTGAGCTCGCCGGCGGGCGGGATCTCGCCGAAGTTCTTCGCGACCAGGGTGGCGGTGCGGCTGACCAGGTTGCCCCAGCCGGCGACCAGTTCGTCGTTGGTGCGGCGTACGAACTCCGACCAGGTGAAGTCGGCGTCCTGGTTCTCCGGGCCGGCCGCGGCGACGAAGTAGCGGAACGCGTCGGGCTGGTAGCGCGAGAGCAGGTCGCGGACATAGATCACCACCCGCTTGGAGGAGGAGAACTTCTTGCCCTCCATGGTCAGGAACTCGCTCGAGACCACCTCGGTGGGCAGGTTGAGTACGCCGTACTCACGCGGGCTCCCGCCCTTGTCGCCCTTGCCGGAATAGGCCAGCAACTCCGCGGGCCAGATCTGGGAGTGGAAGGTGATGTTGTCCTTGCCCATGAAGTAGTAGGACAGTGCCTCGGGGTCGTTCCACCAGGCGCGCCATGCCTCCGGGTCGCCGCTGCGGCGGGCCCATTCGATGCTGGCCGAGAGATAGCCGATCACCGCGTCGAACCAGACGTAGAGCTTCTTCGACGGGTTGTCGACCCAGCCCTCCAGCGGGACTGCGATCCCCCAGTCGATGTCGCGGGTCATCGCGCGCGGGCGGATCTCCTTGAGGATGTTCTGGCTGAACCGGATCACGTTCGGCCGCCAGGTGCCCGACGCCTCCCGCTCGTCGAGCCACGCGGTGAGCGCCTCGGCCAGGGCGGGCAGGTCGAGGAAGAAGTGCTGGGTCTCGATGAACTCGGGCGTCTCGCCGTTGATCTTCGACCGCGGGTTGACCAGGTCGTGCGGGTCGAGCTGGTTGCCGCAGTTGTCGCACTGGTCGCCGCGGGCGCCGTCCGCACCACAGATCGGGCAGGTGCCCTCGATGTAGCGGTCGGGCAGGGTGCGCCCGGTCGACGGCGAGATCGCGCCGTACGTCGTCTGCTCGACGAAGTAGCCGTTCTCGTAGACGCCCAGGAACATCTCCTGGACCACCTGGTGGTGGTTGCGGGTGGTGGTGCGGGTGTAGAGGTCGTAGGAGATGCCGAGGGCGACCAAGTCCTCGGCGATCAGGCGGTGGTTCTTGTCGGCCAGCTCCTGCGGGCTCAGCCCGGCCTCGTCGGCGGCGATCAGGATCGGCGTACCGTGCTCGTCGGTGCCGGAGACCATGAGCACGTCGTGGCCCGCCATCCGCATGTAGCGGCTGAAGACGTCGGAGGGCACCCCGAAGCCGGCGACGTGGCCGATGTGGCGGGGACCGTTGGCATAGGGCCAGGCGACGGAGGACAAGACTTTGCTCATGGTGTGATCCTAGGAGGCATGACGATGCTGCTCGCCGAGGACCTGCTGTTGCTCCTGCTCGACGACGAGACCGGGAAGCTGGACGCGACCTGGATCGACCCCCTGCTGGGCGGTGCCATGCTCACCGAGTTGGCTGCCGGGGAGTTGCTCGAGGTGCGCAAGGGCGGCACGTGGTCGCGGGCCAAGGTGCACGTGCTGCCCGGGGCCACCCCGCCCGGGGACCCGCTGCTGACCGGTGCGCTCGGAGTCGTGGCGGAGCGGGAGCGCACCGCCCAGGACCTGGTCAATCGGCTCGGCAAGGGCCTGAAGGACGCGCTGCTGGCTCGGCTGGCCGAGCGCGGGATCATCCGCCTCGAAGAGGGCAGGTTCCTCGGCATCTTCCCGACCAAGCGGTGGCCGACCGTCGACTCCTCCCACGAGGACGAGGTACGCCGCCACCTGGCCGCCGCACTGCTGCACGGGGTGACCCCGACCCAGCACACCGCTGCCCTGGTATCCCTGCTCCATGCCGCCGACCGGGCGCACAAGGTGCTCGACAACCAGGGCCTGCCGGCCCGCCAGGTGAAGGCACGCGCCAAGGAGATCGCCGAGGGTGACTGGGCAGCGAAGGCCGTCCGCGACGCGATCTCGGCCGCCCAGGCGGCGACCACGGCGGTGATGATCGCGACCACCACCGCCGCCGCCAGCAGCTCGTGAGCCGACGGACCGCACTGGGCGGCGC
This sequence comes from Nocardioides sp. AE5, assembly GCF_031844485.1. Classification (NCBI taxonomy): domain Bacteria; kingdom Bacillati; phylum Actinomycetota; class Actinomycetes; order Propionibacteriales; family Nocardioidaceae; genus Nocardioides; species Nocardioides sp. AE5. The sequence goes on along the minus strand of NZ_JAUZVI010000008.1, from coordinate 29,460 downwards.
CGGGGTCAGCTGAAGTCGAGTTCCCCGGTGCGGGTCCGCTTCAGCTCGAAGAAGTTGGGGAACGCAGCGAGTCCGACGGCGGCGTCCCAGAGCTTCCCGGCTTCCTCGCCCCGCGGGATGCTGGTGATCACCGGGCCGAAGAAGGCGGTCCCCTCGATCGCGATCACCGGGGTGCCGACCTCCTCGCCGACCTGGTCCATCCCGGCGTGGTGGGAGGCCTTCAGCGCCTCGTCGTACTCGGTGGACTCCATCGCATCGGCCAGGTCGGTCGGCAGGCCCGCGGTCTCCAGCGCGGCGACGACCATCGCCCGGTCGAGGTCCTTCTTCTCCAGGTGGATCTGGTTGCCCATCGCGGTGTAGAGCGGGAGCAGCACCTCGTTGCCGTGCGCCTGCTCGGCCGCGATGCAGACCCGCACCGGCCCCCAGGCAGGTTCGAGCATCTTGCGGTAGTCCTCGGGGATGTCCTTGTCCTGGTTGAGGTAGGCCAGGCTCATCACGTGCCACGACACCTCGATGTCACGGACCTTCTCGACCTCGAGGATCCAGCGGGAGGTCAGCCAGGCGAACGGACAGAGCGGGTCGAACCAGAAGTCGGCGGTGGTCTTGGTCATGGGACCAGTCAACCACTGGCGCCAACGCGCCCAGGCGCCCCCGCCTACCCGTGGATCAGGAGTCCAAGCAGGGCACCGGCACCGATCAGCCAGGCGCTGTTGACCTTCGTCCAGTGCAAAGCGGCCAGGGTCGCGAGCGCCAGCACGACCGTCCACGGATCGACAAGCGCCTGCCGACCCAGATGCCAACTCACCCCTGCCATCAACGCAAAGGCGGTGACGTTGAGACCGTCCAGCAGCACCGACGTCCAGTCCCGGCTCCGCAGCCAGCCGGCCAACCGGGTGAGCAGCCCGACGAAGATGAACGAGGGCAGGAAGATCGCCACCGTGGCCAGGAACGCACCGCCCCAGCCGGCGACCAGGTAGCCGACGAAGGTGGCGGTGGTGAAGACCGGGCCGGGAGTCACCTGACCGATCGAGATCGCGTCATAGAGCTGCTGCTCGGTGATCCAGCCCAGCCGCTCCACGAAGTCGCCGCGCAGGAACGTGAGCAGCACGTAGCCGCTGCCGTAGAGCACCGCCCCGATCTTGAGCATCGTGGCGAACAGCTGGGTCAGGGTCGCGGTGTCTGCGGTGGCCACCAGCGGTGCGGCCAGCACGGCCGGGCCGGCCGTAGCGGCACGGCGTACGGCGTGGGCAAGCGCCGCCAGTGCGGCACCGCCGAAGAGCACCGCCAGCTCGTTGACGCCGGCCAGGTACGTCGCCAGCGCGAGCACCCCGAGCCCGGCCAGCGCCGGCGACTTGACCACGGTGGGCAGCAGCCCGACCAGGGCGTGCCCGATGATCCCGAGCACGACGGGGACGACGCCGTACAGGATCCCGGTGAAGGCAGGAGCGGAGCCGTGCTCGACGTAGAGCCAGGCCAGGCCGGTGACCATCAGTGCGGCCGGCAGGATGAACGCCGCGCCGCCCAGGACCAGGCCGCGCCAGCCCGCGCGCTCGTGGCCGAGGTGGATCGCCAGCTCGGTGGAGTTGGGGCCGGGGATCAGGTTGGTGGCCCCGACCAGGTCCACGAACCGGGCGTCGTCGACCCAGCCACGGCGCCGGACCAGTTCCTCACGCATCATCGCCATGTGCGCAACCGGACCACCGAACGCGACCGTGCCCAGCCGAAGGAAGACACCGACGACCTCGCGGACCGAACGCCCCTGTGGATTCACCCCGACATCGAAACAGGGTTGGATGAACAGTGGGTGAGCGAGCGGCTTGGGCGGGCAGTGACATGATGCAGGGCATGCCCGGAACCAACCTGACCCGTGAAGAGGCGCAGACCCGCGCCGCCCTGCTCTCCGTCGAGTCCTACACCGTGGACCTCGACCTGACCACGTCGAGCACCACCTTTGCCTCGACCACCACCCTGAGATTCACCTGCACCGAACCCGGTGCCAGCACCTTCGCCGACCTGGTCGACGCGACCGTCCACGAGATCACCCTCAACGGGGTCGCCCTCGACCCCGCCACGGCGTACGCCGACAGCCGGATCCAGCTCGACGGCCTGGCCGCGGAGAACCAACTGGTGGTCCGCGCGGACTGCACCTACTCCCACTCCGGAGAGGGCCTGCACCGCTTCGTCGACCCGGCCGACGACCGGGTCTACCTCTACTCCCAGTTCGAGGTGCCCGACGCCCGCCGCGTCTTCACCACCTTCGAGCAGCCCGACCTCAAGTCGGTGTTCACCTTCAACGTGACCGCTCCCGCACACTGGAAGGTCGTCTCGAACGCGCCCACTCCCGAGCCGGTCGACCTCGGCAACGGCAACGCGGTGTGGAACTTCCCCACCACGAAGCGGATGTCGACCTACATCACCGCGATCGTGGCCGGTGAGTACCACGGTGTCTTCGACACCTACGAGGGCAAGTTCGGCACGATCCCGCTGGGCCACTACTGCCGCCAGTCGCTGGTGGCGCACCTGGACCGCGAGGAGCTGGTCAAGCTGACCCGGCAGAGCTTCGCGTTCTTCGAGGAGCAGTTCGACTTCCCCTACCCGTTCGAGAAGTACGACCAGCTCTACGTCCCCGAATACAACATGGGCGCGATGGAGAACGCCGGCTGCGTGACGCTGCGTGACGAATACCTGCCGCGCTCGCGCCAGCCGCGCTCGTTCTACGAGTTCCGCGCCTCGGTGATCACCCACGAGATGGCGCACATGTGGTTCGGCGACCTGGTCACCATGAAGTGGTGGGACGACCTGTGGCTCAACGAGTCGTTCGCTGAGTGGGCCTGCTATTGGTGCGAGGCCGAGGCCACCGAGTTCACCGACGCGTGGACCGGGTTCGCCAACGCCCGCAAGCAGACCGGCTACCGGGCCGACCAGTTGCCCAGCACCCACCCGATCGCCGCGGACAACCACGACCTCGAGGCGGTCGAGGTCAACTTCGACATGATCACCTATGCCAAGGGCGCCTCGGTGCTCAAGCAACTGGTGGCCTGGGTCGGCCTGGAGCCGTTCGTGGCCGGGATCCGGCAATACTTCAAGGACCACGCCTACGCGAACTCCGAGTTCTCCGACCTGCTCTCCGCGCTCGAGAAGGCCTCGGGCCGGGAGCTGAAGGGGTGGGCGGCCGAGTGGCTGCAGACCGCCGGGGTGAACACCCTGCGCCCCGTCTTCGAGCTCGACGCCGACGGCAACTACACCGCCCTGCGGATCGAGCAGAGCGCCCACCCGGACTGGCCGACCCTGCGCCGGCACCGGGTCGGGATCGGGTTCTACAACAAGGTCGACGGCACGCTGGTCCGCCAAGACTACCTGGAGGTCGACGTCGAGGGCGAGTCCACCGAGATCGCCGAGGCCGTCGGCCGGCGCCAGCCCGACCTGCTGCTGCTCAACGACAACGACCACGCCTACGCCAAGATCCGCCTCGACGAGCGCTCCCTGGCCACCGTGGTCGCCGACCTCTCCGCGCTGGAGGACTCCCTGGCCCGTGCCCTGTGCTGGGGTGCCGCCTGGGACATGACCCGCGACGCCGAGATGGCCGCCAGCGACTTCGTCGACCTGGTGCTGGCCAACATCGGCGCGGAGACCGACGCCTGGGGCGTGGCCCGGATCCCGACGTACGCCGCCCAGGCGGTGAACAGCCTCTCCGCGCCCGCCAACCGCGACGCACTGCGCGCACGGTGGGAGGCGGGCCTGCAGGAGCTGCTCGCCTCCGCCGAGCCGGGCAGCGACCACCAGCTCACCTTCGCCCGGTCGCTGGCCGCAGCGGCCCACGGCGAGGAGGCCCTGGGCGTCGTGGCCGGCCTGCTGGACGGCTCCGTGGTCCACGACGGGCTGGCCGTCGACCAGGACATGCGCTGGATCCTGGTCACCGCGCTGGCCCGGGCCGGTCGCTTCGGGGAGTCCGAGATCGCGGCTGAACTGGCCCGGGACAACACCATCTCCGGTCAGGAGCACGCTGCTGCTGCCCGGGCCGCCCGCCCGGACGCCGAGGCCAAGGCGGCTGCGTTCCAGGCCGCGATGCTGGAGGCCGCGACGCCGAACGAGACGCAGCGGAGCATCGCGCTCGCCTTCGGACAGCACGGCCAGGACGACCTGCTGGCGCCGTACGTCGAGCGCTACCTGGCCGCGGCCACCGACGCGTGGGCGGTGCTGGGTGCGCACAAGGCGTCGGTCGCGATGGAGGCACTCTTCCCGCGCTGGCTCGCCTCACCGGAGCTGCTGGCCACCGTGGACGCCTGGCTGGAGGGCGCCGAGGTCAACCCTGGTGCCCGGCGCTACGTGGTCGAGGGCCGCGCCGACGTGGCCCGTTACCTGGCCGCCCAGGAGCGCGACGCACGCTGAGTGCGCCGAGGCGGCACGTGTTGACGCCCTTCATGACCGAAATGATCACCGCCCTGCTGGAGATTCCAGCAGGGCGGTGATCATTCCGCCCGGAGGGGCGGGAAACGTACGAACGGGCCTCAGGCAGCAGCGTGCGCGTGCTCGGCGATCCGGACGATGCCCTGGGTGATGCCCTCGGCGAGCTTGCCCTCGGCGAACTGCGACTGCATCGCCAGGACGGTCAGCTCGATCTCCTCGTCACTGACCTTGCGGCGCACCTGGGCGCCGGTGACGATCTCGAGGAGCCGGGCGTTCGGGTCCACCAGGATGAGGATGGTCTTGGCCGGCGCGACCAGCGTGTTGTGCAGCCGGGTCGCGAACGGGCGCGAGGGGCCCTCCACCGTGCCGACGTACACGGAGAACTCGAAACGGCTCAGCTGCTCCGATTTGCGGATCGTGGTGTCGATCGAGAGCCGCTCGGCGTTGCTGAAGAAGTCACCACTTGCCACTTGCGCCACCCGCCTGCGACGCCTCGGTGTCGGGAGCGGCGAGCTCGTCGTTCGACTTGCGCGGGCCGCCGAACCACTCGCTGTCGGCACCGCCCTTGTCGTTGCCGCGGTCGCCGCGGGCCAGGCTCGGGGCCATCACCAGCAGGGTGATCAGCAGGATCAGCCCGAGCGGGGCGCCGACGTAGACGATGAGCGCGTGCGCGGTGTCGACCGGGTCCGGGTTGCTCCAGTCCTCGGGCACGTTGGCGGAGGCCGGCGCGGCCAGGAAGGTCGCGGAGGCGGCGAGGGCGAGCACCGCCGAGGACGCAGCGAGGCGCGCGGAACGGCGTACGACGTTGGGCTTCGAAGTGGTCACGGAGGCCATGGTATCGGTTCCTGCTTTGTCCGATGACCGGGTCCGCCGTAGCCTCCCTCACATGTCTGCATTGCTCCAGTCGGTCAAGGAATATCCGCAGTGCGCCCCCGACCAGGCAGTCTCCTGCCGGGTGGTGTGGAAATGGACCGGGAACGAGACCGCGGCAGACGTGGCCGAGTGGGTGATCGGCAAGCCCACGGCCATCGCCGTGCTGGTCGTGATCGGCCTGGTGGTGCGCTGGATCCTGCACCGGGTCATCGACCGGATGGTCCGCCATGCCGAGGAGCCGGTCAGCGGCAAGGTGAGCCGCCTGGGCCTGGGCAGCACCCCGATCGGGAGCGCCCTGAAGCGCAACGAGAACACGCACACCCGCCGCGTGCAGCGCACCCGCACCCTGGGCTCGCTGCTGAAGAGCATCACCACCGGCGTGATCTTCACGATCGTGGCGATGATGGTGATCGCCGAGCTCGGCTACAACGTCGGCCCGTTGCTGGCCAGCGCCGGGATCCTCGGTGTCGCCCTCGGCTTCGGCGCCCAGGCACTGGTCCGCGACTTCCTCTCCGGCATCTTCATGATCTTCGAGGACCAGTACGGCGTGGGCGACTTCGTCGACGTCGGCGAGGCCAGCGGCACCGTCGAGGCGGTCGGGCTGCGGGTGACGCGACTGCGCGACACCGAGGGCACGGTCTGGTACGTCCGCAACGGCGAAGTGATCCGGGTCGGCAACATGAGCCAGAACTGGGCCCGCACCGTGCTCGACGTCGCGGTCGCCTACACCGAGGACCTGGTCCGGGTACGCCGCGTGCTCGCCGAGGTCGCCCACGAACTGTGGGAGGACCCCGCCTTCCGGGACAAGATGATCGAGGAACCCGAGGTTTGGGGCGTGCAGTCGATCAGCGCCGACGGCGTGCTGATCCGGGTCGCGGTCAAGACCGCGCCCCAGCAGCAGTGGGCGATCGGGCGCGAGTTGCGCCAGCGGATCAAGTCGCGCTTCGACGCCGAGGACATCGAGGTGCCCTACCCCGAGTGGGTGGTGCGCACCGGCGCCGCGGCCCAGGCGATGAACCCACACCCCGCCGCGACGGACTCCCCCGGGCCCGACGAGGGCTGAGCCCGCCGGTTGGACCGCCCCGGGCACAATGGACCCCATGAGCACCGAGGCAGTCACCTTCTACGAGGAGATCGGCGGGTTCGAGACGATCCGCACCATCGTTGACACGTTCTACGAGGGTGTTGCCACGGACCCGCTGTTGCGACCGATGTATCCCGAGGAGGACCTGGGACCGGCCGCGGAGCGCTTCACGCTCTTCCTGGTGCAGTACTGGGGCGGCCCGACCACCTATTCCGACACCCGCGGCCACCCGCGGTTGCGGATGCGGCACGCGCCGTTCGCGGTGACCCCGACCTCGGCGCAGCGGTGGCTGGTCCACTTCCGCGCCGGGCTGGACGCGGTCGGGTTGACCGAGGAGCAGGACGCCCGCTTCTGGGACTACGTGACGCACGCAGCCCAGTTCATGGTCAACACCCCCGACTAGGGCGCGCCCGAGGCACTCAGGACACGAGCTGGCCGAGCAGCACCTGCCGTGCCGCCTCGGAGGCGGGTGCCGCCTTCTGCTGCACCGGGTCGAACATCACCAGGACCACCCGGGCGCGGCTGAGCACCTGCTCCCCGTCGACAATCTCGGACTCGACGACGAACGAGGAGTTGCCCACCCGGGAGACCCACGAGTGCACGTCGTACGGCTCGGGGCGGAAGAGGATCGGGCGCTTGTAGTCCACGTCCATCTGGGCCAGCACCACGGAGAAGTCCGGCACGTCCTCGACCGAAGTGGCCATCTGGTACATGTAGTTGACCCGGCCCTCCTGAAAGTATTCAAAGTACTTCACGTTGTTGACGTGGCCATAGATGTCGACGTCGGAGAAGCGCACCTGCAGCGGATAGTGGCCCTGCGGTGTACGCCGGGACGGCCCCCGGGGTGCGGTCGGAGCCAGCGGGTCCTCGCCCAGGAACCCGGTGAGCACCTCCCGCTCGGCAGCAGAGATGCGGCGCGGTCGTTCCTCGGTGAAGACGTACGGCGTCAGCACACTCTTGGCCTGGAGATAGACGATCCGCCCGGCGTCGGTCTCGTCGTACACCTCGTAGGCCATGGTGAAGGTGCCGGCCTTGATCTCGGTGACCCAGGTGTCGACCTTCACCGGCGCAGGGCGGAAGGTCAACGGGTGCAGGTATTTCACGTCGTGCTCCACCACCACCACGCCCTCGGCGAGATCGACGGCGCGCGCGTCCGGTGCATGCGTGAGGAGCATGTCGATCCGGGCTTCCTGCAGGTAGTCGATGTAGGTGACGTTGTTCACGTGACCGAGCAGGTCGAGGTCGGCCCACCGGACGGGACATTCATAGACATGGCGCACGGCGCAATGTTCCCATGACTACGCTGGGCCCACAGCGTCACCACGGAGCGTCCGTGCTCCACAGACCCCGATCGGAGAAAAATGCCCGAGGCAGTCATCGTTTCCGCCGCCCGCACCCCCATTGGTCGCGCCAACAAGGGATCCCTCAAGGACTTCCGTCCTGACGACCTGGCGGCGTTCATCATCAAGACCGCCCTGGACAAGATCCCGGAGCTGGACCGCAACACCGTCGATGACCTCTACCTCGGCAACGGCCTGCCCGGCGGCGAGATGGGCAACAACATGGCCCGCATCGTCAACATCCTCAACGACATGGACCCGGTGCCCGGCGCCACGATCACCCGCTACTGCGCCTCCTCGGTGCAGACCACGCGGATGGCGTTCCACGCGATCAAGGCCGGCGAGGGTGACGTCTTCATCTCCGCCGGCGTGGAGACCGTCTCCCGGTTCAAGAACGGCACCTCGGACCACATCCCCAACACCCGCAACCCGATCTTCGACGAGGCCGTGGCGCGCACCGATGCCCACGCCAAGGGTGACGGCACCACCACCGCCGACTGGCACGACCCCCGCGAGGACGGGGTGCTGCCCGACGCCTACATCGCGATGGGCCAGACCGCGGAGAACGTGGCCCGCCTGCGTGGCCTGAGCCGCCAGGAGCTCGACGAGTTCGGGGTCCGCTCGCAGAACCTCGCCGAGAAGGCGATCAACGACGGCTTCTGGGCCCGCGAGATCACCCCGGTGACCACCCCTGACGGCACCGTGGTCTCCGCCGATGACGGTCCCCGCGCCGGCGTCACCTATGAGGCCGCCTCGCAGCTGCAGCCGGTCTTTCGCCCCGACGGCGTGGTCACCGCCGCCAACTGTTGCCCACTCAACGACGGCGCTGCCGCCGTGGTGATCATGTCCGACACCAAGGCCGCCGAGCTGGGCCTCAAGCCGCTGGCCCGGATCGTCTCCACCGGCGTCTCCGGCCTCTCCCCCGAGATCATGGGCCTGGGCCCGGTCGAGGCCACCAAGCGTGCCCTGGCCAACGCGAAGATGAGCATCGGTGACATCGACCTGGTCGAGATCAACGAGGCGTTCGCCGCGCAGGTGGTGCCGTCCTACCAGGACCTCGGCATCGACATCGACCGGCTCAACATCAACGGCGGCGCGATCGCCGTCGGCCACCCCTTCGGGATGACCGGCGCTCGCTTGCAGAACACGATGATCAACTCCCTGGACTGGCACGACAAGTCCACCGGACTGATCACCATGTGCGTCGGCGGCGGTCAGGGCATGGCCCTGATCCTCGAGCGGATCTGAGCCACCACAACAACCAGTGGGCCCCGGGACCAGATGGTCCCGGGGCCCACTGGATTCATGGGCCACCGAGACGGGGCGACAGACAGGAGTCCTCGCCTCGGCGGCATGCCTCGCCGAGCCCGGTTCACACTCCGGTGGCCGTCCCGGATGCCATTGCCGGCTGATCCGCCTGGGCTGAGGGCATGCTCGCACTCCCCTGCCCCTCCCGCCCTTCCCTCACCCGTGATGTCAACCCCGCAACCGGCCCGACGCGTCGGGGGGTGTGAGGACGATGACCACCGACCAGGTCCACCTGGATCTCGCGCATTTCGTGGAGCACGACTATCCAGGCGTGGTGGCTGCCGTCGCGGCGATCACTCGCAACGCGCAGCAGGCTCCCGACGCCGTGCAGGATGCACTGGTCGGTTATCTCTCCAGGCCACCCGCACGCGAAGTGCAGAACCTCGCTGCCTGGATCACCGTGGTCGCCTCGAACCGGACTCGTGACCACCACCGTCGGCGCGACACGGAGGCCAGGGCCCTGTCCCGACTGGCTCCGACGCAGCCGGTCGTCACGGTTACGGATCCGGCCAACTCGCTCCACGTCGACCTCCACGACGCCTTGGCCAGGCTGCCACTGCGGCAACGCCAGGTCTGTGTCCTGCATTACCTGCTCGATCAGTCCGTGGAGACGATCGCTGAAGGACTCCAGGTCAGCAGCGGCACCGTGAAGACCCAGTTGCACCGAGCCAGGAAGTCCCTGGCCCGGATGTTGAAGGAGGAACCCGCAGATGCGTGACCTGGATCGGTTCCTTCACGAGGCACTCCGGGACGGAGCGCACTGGGGAGACCCCGACGGCGTCGTCGACGAGGTACGCCGGCGAGTCGCCGTAGGAGATCCTGGCACGACGGCAGACAGCGGTGGCCCGTTCGCCGGCCATGGCGGACGGTTCCGTTGGGCCGTCGCGGGAACCGTTGTCGCCGTCGGCAGCATGACACTCGGTGCCACCGGCCTGCTTGAGGGCACACCCACAGCACCCATCCCGTCGTACGCCGCGGCGGTCGGGGCCACCGAGGTGGTTGGTCTGGACTGCCCGGGAGGAAGACCAGTGGTCTCCTTCCGCTCCGGGGATCGGGTCCTGGTGATGGCGCGCAGTTCCGACGCCGCCTACGTTGCGGTCCGCAGTCCCGTCCGACCCGACATCACCGTGTGGGTGGCCACCGCAGCGGTAACCGCCGATGCCGGCGCCGGTGCCGTGCACGGTCTGCCCGAATCCGGTTGCACCACCGGACGGGTCCTGGCTCAGGGCTCCCACCTTCGACCGCCGGCCGCCACCGAGTCAGCCGATCCCGAACGACCAGATGTCGACCCCGAGGACCTCCCTTCCGCCACCGGTTCGAAGTCGGCGCCCCCCGCCGCCGGGCAGCCATCCACCGGCCCGGCCACGGAGGGACCGACGCACCCCTCCCCCGGCGGAGGCAACGAATCCCCGCCGCCGAATCGGGCGCCAACGGTGGACGCGCTGGAGACCATCGGCACCCCTTTCTGCAATCTCCGTCCACTGCAGATCAGCGCGAAGGCGGGAGATGACCACGCGGTGGCCTCGATGACCGTCTCCTGGACCGGTGCGGAGTCCGGCTCGGGCACGATGACCCGGTCCATGGGCTCTTGGCACTACACCCTGATGCCGGCCGCCGGCACCCGCGGTGACATCACCGTGACCGTGACGGCCCATGACGCCGAGGGACTCAGTGCGAGCCGCTCGGCGACCGTCCACGTCGACTGCCTGATCTGACCCGCACCCACCTGGAGACAGCATGTCCCGCAATCACATCCGCCTGCTCGGCGCCCTCGTGGCGCTGCTCCTGGTCGGCATGCTCGGCCTGTTGGCCGGCCATCAGTTCACCGACGACAGCGCGACGGCCGATGCGCGGGCCCTCCCCGGAACTCCGGTCGCCGTCCTGGGGCCGGTCGCCACCGGCCCCGAAGCGCCCTCCCTGGAGCCGGGGGACGCCAGCTGGACCAGCCCGATCCACGAGCTGCGCACCCTTCCCGAACGCCGCGGTGTCGTGCGCACCGACCCAGGACGCGATGGTGGACTCGAGGAGTTGCTCGACTCCCCGGACCCGGGCTCGCTGCTGGCCGAGGTCCCCGATGACAGGACCAGCGAGCCCGATGGGCACGCCGGCTCCGCTCCCGGCGCTGCGCCCCCTGCTGCCCCTCACCCAGACGCCCCGACGGGTTCCCCCAGCGATCCCGCGACGGGTTCCCCCACTGGACCTGGCGAGCTCAAGCCCGGTATCACCGGCGACCTCCTCCCAGAGGTGCCCCGCTTCCGGGATCCGTGCACCGGACCAGCTGGCTCGCACTGCCCGGAAGGGGAACCGGGGACCATCCGGCCACAACTGCCACCGGCGCCCCGCCCGGGAGCGCAGCCGACCGGGTCGGTTGGGCCGACCGGAGGCACCGAGGCCGACACCCCCCTTGCAGCCACCGTCTCCGCACAGGATCCACACGTCCCCCGCTTCGAGATCCGCCCTGTCGACAACTCGACCCTGCTCCTCTCCGCGCCACATCGTGCCGGCGACCGGGTCCAGTTCAACGTCCAGGTCCTCTCCCCCGAGGAGGACGGCGACTGCTCCGTCCCCGGTGACGACCTGCCGCTGGCCGACCACGGCGAGACGTCGAGGACCATCACCGTCGATCCGGTCTGGCTGCACGAGCGCCGCTATGACACGACGTACACCCGTCGTACGACGGCTGTGGTAATGGTGCCGGAAGGCACCCGGATCCTGGCCTGCATTGCGATCCAGGACCGGGATCGGCCGAGCTGGGCATGGCTGGAGGCGCAGCGGCGCACCTGGCGGATGCTCGACGTGCCGGACACGCCCCGGCCCACGGTGAGCATCACCGCGGTCGCGCTGCTCGGCGAGGTGGAGGCCGGCGCAGTGGACATCACCGCGATCTGGCCCCACGGCCGCGGCCCCTGTGCCCTCGCCTCCGGGCCAACGCGGGCCGGCAGCACCCTGGCCGCCGGAGAGCATGCTGGCCGCTGCGCCGGAGACGAGTTCGGCATCACCGGCGGAGACGTGGTGCTGCGCACGGTCGCCAGACACCGAGGAACCACCACGATCAACAGGGTGATCCTGCCGCTGTCACTGCAGATGTGTCCTGGCTGCCGAGTCCCCGAGACCGGTTGGTACCACATCCCGTTGACCCTGGCACCGGGCCGGGTCGAGATGTGTGGCTCGGGCGTGCAGGCACCGTGTGATCGTCTGGAGGGACACGGGGCACTCGGCACCGCACAGGTGCGGGTGGACTGGTCGACCGGGGCCAGCAACGGCCGCGCCCAGTGGCGGATCGGCCCGCTGCAGCGCGCCGACACCGACCTGCCCCGGCCCGAGCGACCGCAACTGGAGACCATGCGCCACCGCGTCATCGACACGGGTGCCACCACCCCCACCGAGACCGAGCCCAGCCAGGTCACCGCGCGCTGGCTGATGGTGACCGACCGCCCGGTGGACTATCGGGTGGAGGTAGTCGGCGAGTGCTGGATGGGCGATCCAGTGGTGCGCACCGGGCACTCCGGCGGAGAACAGCCCCTCACGTTCCCGGGGCTCTGCCCCGGCACCGCCTATCACCTCGTGGTCACCCTCACCGACGCGTCGGGGAGCACCGTCACCTACCGACCTGACGACTGGTTGGCCGCACGATTCACCACGTCGCGGGCACAGCGGAAACTGCTCCTGGACTATCGGGTCGAAGTGGAGCAGGCGCCGGGAGCGACGCCTCCGCTCTACCAGCTGCAGCACCTGGGGATCCGGGTGAACGAGGTCTGGGGAACCGACCTCCCGATCCCTGCCGCCCACTGCTTCGCGGACGGCGTCTACGACCCACCGCAGGGCAGCATCGAGATCACCGTGCCGGTCATGGAGGTCTCGGAGGTGACACTCGAGATCGACGTCGTTCCGATGCCCGCGGGATCAACCGAGTGCGACCCGTCCGTGCCCGATCACTATCCGCAGGTGAGCGTCATGGCGTCGGTGCACGTGGCCCAGTGGTCCCGGCTCGGCGACCGGGTGACCCTCTCCACCCCACCTGCGGGGAGCAGCCCACGCGTCGAGGTGCTCGGCTCGGTCACCTTCGAAGTCGTCGGCTGATCCTCCGTCCTCGCTTGTGCCGCCACGGCGTACGACGGGTCTAGACTCCCGGCATGACCGAAGGCAGTTCGACATCCGAGGCCGTGGCACCGCGCTGGCTCGACCAGGGTCAGCAACGGGCATGGCGCGCCTACATGGTGGGCAGCATCCTGCTCAACGACCAACTGGATGACGAACTGCGGCATGAGTTCGGCATCGGCTTGAACGAGTACGAGGTGCTGGTGCGTCTCTCCGAGCGTGACGAGCACTGCCTGCGGATGTCGGCGTTGGCCGACGCGATGCGGTTCAGCAGGAGCCGGGTCACCCACACCATCAAGCGGATGGAGACGGCCGGCCTCGTCCGGCGCAGCGAGGCAACGGAGGACGGACGCGGCATCATCGCACACCTGACCGATGCCGGGCACGACCTGCTGGTCCGCGCTGCGCCCAGGCACGTTGCCGGCGTCCGGGCACACCTGGTCGACCTGGTCAGCAAGGAGGACTTCGCCGCCATGGGCAGGGTCTTCGATGCCGTGGCCGACCGGCTCGCCGCCGCCCACCCGGGCACGGATCTGCGCACCTCCGGTAGCTGAGCAATCCCACGGAGACCCTCCGTCACCACTTCCCGGTGCCGCCCACTGATGCCACCGGGCGCTGCCCGCTCTACCGTCACCGACATGACGCCCTGCACCCGCCGCCTCGTCCTCGTCGCCGCTGCCTTCGTCCTGACCGGAACCACCGCATGCAGCGGTGACGACGTCACGGCGGCCGCCGTGCCCGAGGGTCCTACCGGGGTCACCGTTCCGGCGGCGCCGGGTTCTACCTCGGAGGCTCTGGATGAGTCCGGGTCCGAACCCTCGGCCCCGATCCTCTCGGTGTCCACCGAACCACCCGGGGCCACGGTCCCGTCCTCACCCGCGCCGACGCCGGCCGGAGAGCGAGCCCTGGACGTCTGCGCCGCGATCAGTGCGCTGGCCGCACACACCTGGATCCTCGACGAAGGGATGCTCCGGGACGCGACCGAGACCGCGAATGGCTCCTCCACCGCGATCCTGCTCCTCGAGGGCGCCGAGTTTCCCACCAGTCTGACCCTCGCCAGACAGGACGCAATTGCCTTCTTCGTCGCCGTCTCGGCGGCGCTGGCAGCTGTCGAGATCCGGCCCGACCAGACCACGATGGAGGCTCTCGAGTTCAGTGACCGGGGCGACATCGTCGATGCACTCGGGCCAGCGAAGGACGCAGTGGCAACCCTGGACCGTCATCACCACGACGTCTGTGACGGAGCCACTCCCTGACTCACAGGAGCAATGGCATCGATCAAAGTTGGGCGACCACGGCGCCCAGGGCAACGCTCAGGGCCTCCTTTGTCAGGAACTGTTCCTCACCCATCTCCTTGGGCACGCTGACCCGGACCGAGATGACCTCGGAGCCGACCAGCGCCCGGGCCGAGGAGCGCGCATCAGCACTGGTGTTGGAATACCAGGTGGCGTCGTCGCCGATGCCCGGCACTGGCTCGGTCGAAGCGAGGGTTCTCCAATGCGCCAGCATCGCGGCCGCCTCGGAGGCACTGTCCAGGTAGATGTCGACTCGATTCGGATCGCTGAAGCTGTCGCCAGGGTAGGAATAGGTACAGTGCGCGGTCCGATACCCGAATCCGTTGATCTCGGCATCCGTGGCCGCCGAGGCGGTCACCTCGTCGGGGAAACTGCCACGCAAGGACCCGACGATCGGTGCAAGCCGGTCGCATTGGTCGGCGAGGTTGTCCACGGTGAGAGCGTCCGAAGAGGTGTTCGGCACCGGGTCCCCGGGTGTCCTGGCGGCGGGGCTTGTCGCCCATTCGTCATCGACGACGTTGCCCCCAGGAGTGTCGGCTCCGCAGCCAACGAGCGAGAGCGAGGCCGCCAGGCCCAGCGCGGTCAGGGCGACCACCCTGCTCCGCCACGTTCTCGTACCGGACTGGATGGGATCGGGCATGGGGACACCTTCCTCAGGTTGGATTGCCACAGCACCTGACGACGTACGGCATCCGGGATTGGGTTGACACCGCCGCCCGAGATCCGGGCCGGATAGGGTTGGTTCCGTGGGTGCCGCTGTGCTGATCGGACGTGAGACGCAGCTGCGTGCCTTGGCGCGTGTGAGCGCCGACGCCTGCAACGGTCGAGCCCGGACCGCATTGGTCCACGGCGTCGCAGGCAGCGGCAAGACGACCCTGCTCAAGGCGGTCATCGACTCGGCGGCCGGCAGCATGCGGACCATCCAGATCTCCGGGCACCCGGCCGAGCAGGATCTTCCTCTGGCCGCGGTCCACCAGTTGTTGCACCGCGCCGGAGCAGCGGAGATGACGATGGGTGGAGGCAGAGACCCGCTGCGTGATGCCTCTGCACTGTTGTCCTTGCTCACCTCCATGGCCCGCGAGAAGCCCCTGCTCCTGGTGGTGGACGACGCACAGTGGCTGGATCAAGCCAGTCTCCGTGCCCTGATCTTCGTGGGCCGGCGGCTGGACGCCGACGCAGTGTGCCTGCTGTTCGCCATGCGGCCGACGGCTGGGTGGCCGTTCGAGACCGACCTCCAGGTCGAAGTGGGCCCGTTGACCATGAATGAGTCCAGGCGACTGCTCCGGGAAGCATTCCCCGACATCTCACACCGGGTGGCGGAGCGGATCGCTACCGCGTCACATGGAACGCCTTTGGTGCTGCACGAAGTGCCGCGCGAACTCACCGAGAGCCAACGCGCCGGCACGGAGCCGTTGCCGGCCGAGCTTCCCCTCGGGCGCGCCCTGGACCGGATGTTCTCACACAGGCTGGCCGCCCTCCCTGACCGCACCCGCCTGGCGATGCTGGCCGCGGCCTTCGACACATTGAAGGTGGCGACGTACCGATCGGTGCTGTCAGACCTCGGCTGCACCCTCGACGACCTCGATCGCGCCGAGCGAGCGGGCCTGGTCCGGGTGCTGGACGGAGCGTGCGAGTTCCATCACCCGCTGGTCTCGGCGGCGATCCGCAGCACCGCGACCGGGCGCGAGCTCGCAGCGGTGCATCGAGCCCTGGCTGCGGCCGCCCACGACGACCCGGTGCGTCGGGCCCACCACCTCCGCAAGGATCCGGACGCCGAGCCGCAGATCCTGTACGAGGCGCTGCGGGTCGGAGCACGAACGGCCGAGGCCGCGCACAGCCATGCCGAGGCCGCGAACCTGTGGCAGAACGCTGCCGAGGTTGCCCCGGATGCGGACGCGGCACGCGCTCTGCACCGGGAGGCCGTGCGCTGCCTGGCCCGCGCCGGCGCGGGAGCCGAAGCACGGGAGTTGATCGTGGAGCTCCTGACCGAAGCGAAGGACGACGTCGAGCGCGCAGGGTTGCTGCGCGAGTTGACCACGGTCTCGTTGTGGACCCGCACGGTGGGACCATCGCACCAGAATGAGACCGAGGAATTCGGCACCACCTTGTTGCATGCCACGGAGCCGCCCCGACGAGCCGCTGGGATCGACCTGCTGACCACAGTGGCCACGGCCGCGCTCGCCGCCGGTGACTATCGCAGAGCCCGCCGAGTCGGACGGATCCTGCTCGACCAGGGCGGCGCTGAGTTGTCCCTGGAGCAGCGATTGCTCAGCGACGTCACTGCCGTCATGGCCGGTGAACCGGACGGCGGGTCAATCCTGCGCGGAACTCCGTGGGTGGCTGACTATCCGTGGCGGCAGGTGGCAGACCCGTCCACCTCCTCGGGCTTCATCACCGTGGTCCTCGGCTGGCTCGGTGAGTTCGAACTGCTGCGTGAGGTCATCGAGCGGTGTCGCGCGGCGATCCATGAGCACGGGACCTCCGCGTCGGGGATCTACATCATGGGATCGATGACTCCCAGCCACGAGCGACACCTGGGACGTTGGGACCGGGCACTGCTGGAGTTCGAGGCGCTCCAGCGCATCGTGATCGACACGGACTTCTCGGCACCCTACCCCTTCATCGCCCTGCGGCACGCGCATCTGTTGGCATCCCGCGGTGACCGGGAAGGATGTCGGGAGTTGCAACTTCGGGCCAGGGAACAGGCCCCCACCTGGGCCCCGCACCTGGCACACCTCGACCACGCCGTTTCCGGCCTGCTGGCGCTTTCCCATCGAGACTTCGAGGAGGCACTGACCCACCTGACCGAGGCCGGTCGCATCGAGACCGAGATCGGCCTCGCCCCGTCCGGCTATCTGAGCCGTTTCCCGGATGCCTTCGAGGCCGCTTGGCGCCTCGGCCAGGAGGATCGGCTGCTTCCCGAGCTCAAGGTTTTCGAGACCTCGATGCGTGCGATCCGACACCCGGGCATGGAGGGCCTGGCCCTGCGTTGCCGGGCCCTGGACGCGCCGGTCGAGGACATGGATCAGCTCTTCGAGCAGTCGGTCGCCCTGCTCGCTCGGGAGCCGGATGGGTTCGAGGTCGCCAGGACTCGGCTGCTCTGGGGCGAACGGCTCCGGCGGGCCCGGCGGAAGGCCGATGCCCATCTCACCCTCGCGCCGGCCCAGGAGGCGTTCACCCGCTTGGGCGCGACCAGGTGGGCCGATCAATGTTCCTCGGAACTGGCTGCCTGCGGAATCCGTCGGGTGCAGGCTCCCGAGGTCGGCGACGGCCTGGCCGGGCGCCTGACCCCGCGCGAGTTCGAGGTGGCCCGTGAGGTGGCGACCGGGGTGACCAATGCCGTGGCGGCCCAGCGTCTCTTCATCTCCGAGCGCACCGTGGAGTTCCACCTGTCGAGCGTCTTCCGAAAACTCGACATCACCGGTCGGGAGGAACTGGCCTCCGTCCTCGATACCTGATCCACGAACGCTCAGTCGTTGATGCCCCAGAGTTCAGTCGTTGATGCTCCGGCTCAACCAGTGAACTTTCGGGAATCAACAAGTGAGCTTTCGAGACGCAAGGACTGAGCGTTCGTGTCAGTCCCTGGTCAGGCGGCGGTGGGTGACCCGGTGCGGACGGGCGGCCTCGACGCCGAGGCGCTCGACCTTGTTGGCCTCGTAGGAGGCGAAGTTCCCCTCGAACCAGAACCACTTGGCCGGGTCCTCCTCGTCACCCTCCCAGGCCAGGATGTGGGTGGCGACGCGGTCCAGGAACCACCGGTCGTGGGAGGTCACCACGGCACAGCCGGGGAAGTCCAGCAGCGCGTCCTCGAGCGAGGAGAGGGTCTCCACGTCCAGGTCGTTGGTGGGCTCGTCGAGGAGCAGCAGGTTGCCGCCCATCTTCAGGGTCAGGGCGAGGTTGAGCCGGTTGCGCTCACCACCGGAGAGCACGCCGGCCTTCTTCTGCTGGTCCGGCCCCTTGAAGCCGAACGAGGCCACGTAGGCACGCGAGTTCATCTCGAAGTTGGCGACCTTGATGAAGTCCAGTCCGTCGGAGACGACCTCCCAGACGTTCTTGTTCGGGTCGATGCCGCCACGGCTCTGGTCGGCGTAGGAGATCTTGACGGTCTGGCCGACCGCGAGTTCGCCGCCGTCGGGCTCCTCGGCGCCGGTGATCATCCGGAACAGGGTGGTCTTGCCGACGCCGTTCGGGCCGATCACGCCGACGATGCCGGCGCGCGGCAGGGTGAAGGAGATGTCGTTCCACAGCGTGCGGCCCTCGTATCCCTTGACCAGGCCGCGGGCCTCCAGCACCACGTCGCCCAGACGCGGGCCGGGCGGGATGTTGATGTCGGCGGTGTCGATCTTGCGTGCCTTCTCCGCCTCGGCAGCCAGTTCCTCATAGCGGGCCAGGCGGGACTTGGACTTGGTCTGGCGGGCCTTGGCGTTGGAGCGGACCCACTCGAGTTCCTTCTCCAGCATCCGGGCGCGCTTGGCGTCCTTCTGCCCCTCGATCTTGAGGCGCTCCTTCTTGGTCTCCAGGTAGGTGGAGTAGTTGCCCTCGTAGCCGTGGATCGAGCCACGGTCGACCTCGGCGATCCACTCGGCGACGTTGTCCAGGAAGTAACGGTCGTGGGTGATCGCCAGGACGGCACCGGGGTAGGTCTTCAGGTGGCCCTCGAGCCAGGCCACCGACTCGGCGTCGAGGTGGTTGGTGGGCTCGTCGAGCAGCAGCAGGTCGGGCTGCTCCAGGAGCAGCTTGCACAGTGCGACCCGGCGGCGCTCACCACCGGAGAGGTTGTCCACCAGCACGTCCGGCGGCGGGCAGCGCAGCGCGTCCATGGCCTGATCGAGGCGGCTGTCCAGGTCCCAGGCGTTCGCGTGGTCGAGCTCGGTCTGCAGGTCGCCCATCTCGGGCAGCAGCTTGTCGTAGTCGGCGTCCGGGTCGGCCATCTCCTCGGAGATCTGGTTGAACCGGTCGAGCTTGGCCTTGATCGCGCCGACGGCCTCCTCGACGTTCTCCAGGACCGTCTTGCCCTCGGTCAGCGGCGGCTCCTGCTGGAGCATGCCCACCGACGCCTCCGGGTCGCGAATCGCGTCACCGTTGTTGGGCTGCTCCAGACCAGCCATGATCTTCAGCAGTGTCGACTTCCCGGCACCGTTGGGACCGACGACACCGATCTTGGCTCCGTGCAGGAACGAGAGGGTGACGTTGTCCAGGACGACCTTGTCGCCGTGTGCCTTGCGGACGTTGCGCAGTGTGAAGACGTACTCAGCCATGGACCGGAGCCTACGGTGCGGTGCCCGGCCGGATCCAACCGGATCCACCCACTCCGCGCCGCAGGCCCCGGCGTACGGCGGGACCCGGCGCTCAGGCGACCGATTCCTCGAGGATCTCGCCGGTCTCGACGTCCACGCCGGCGGCCCCGCGCTGGGCGGTGACGAGGTCGTCGATCATCTTCCCGTCGCTGGTGACCTGTCCCCCGCCGACCCCGAGGTCGGCGTTCATCGCCTTGACCCCCTCGTCGTCACGCCCGTCGCTGCGCTGGGCGCGGGTGAACTGGCTGGTGCCCAGGCTCAGGTCGTGGCCGATGGTCAGTGCGTCGATCACCACGGACTGGACCATGGTGCCCTCGCTGTCCTTGTAGACGTTGGTGGTGAGCTTGCCGTGGACCACCACCGGGTCGCGCTGGGAGAGCGACTCCAGGGTGTTCGGGCCGAGGTGGCGCCAGGCGTTGACGGTGTACCAGTTGGTCTCCGCGTCGACGT
Organism: Nocardioides sp. AE5; assembly: GCF_031844485.1. Classification (NCBI taxonomy): domain Bacteria; kingdom Bacillati; phylum Actinomycetota; class Actinomycetes; order Propionibacteriales; family Nocardioidaceae; genus Nocardioides; species Nocardioides sp. AE5. The sequence continues at coordinate 9,308 of NZ_JAUZVI010000008.1, read as the reverse complement.
AGGTGTTGAGCTTCTTGTCGAAGCGGCGCGGGGTGCTGGCCATCCGGAAGCTGACCACGACGGTCTCGCCGAAGACGCGCTCTTGGGGTTCGGTGCCGACCCAGCCCTGCACGGTGATGTAGCTGTTGCTCATGTCGATGTCCTCTCGATGTGTGGTTGGAACATCGACCACCCTGCAACGGCACGGAGCCGTCGTGGGGCGCGATCGAGCAGCCTGTGGACAACCACGGCCGTCGAGCGGCCTGTGGATGAACAGCGGGTTCACCGGTACGCCGGGTGGTGCCGGCAGGCGGCTACTTCAGGGCCGTGGCCAGTCCCTCGCGGACCCGCTCATAGGAGTCGAGTTCGCGCTCGATGGGCTGGATGACCAGCTCCTGGGCGATCTGGCGGATCCCGGAGCGGAGCCTGCGGTCCACCGTCCGCGCGCGCGACCTGGCGGTGAACGAGACCAGCACCCGGCACACCAGTGCCAGCACGATGCCCAGCGCCACGCCCACCACGAGCATGATCGTCGGCACCGGGAAACCACCCAGTGAGGGCGTGGCCGGCTCGGGCATCTTCAGGTAGGCCATCACTGCCAGCGCACCGAGCCAACCGGCGCCACCGAGGGCAGCAAGCAGCAGCAGCCACTGCAGCACCCGCACCGTGCCGGCCCACAGCGGCAGCCGCGAGGAGCTGAGGTCGGTCAACGCCAGCGACTTGTCCAGTTCGTCGGAGATCTCCGCCGAACGCGACACCGAGGCGCGGCGGATCGACTCGCGCCACGGCACTTCCAGGTCGGACGAGACCCCGTCGGCAACCCCACGCACGGCCGCATCCACGCGGGCGCGCTGGACCTGGGTGGCCGGCGGCACGGAGGTGCGCGAGGCGCCGGTCAGCGCCTTGCCCTCCTTGCCCAGGTCGAGGTGGAGCCGCTTGAGCGGGTCCGGCTTGAGCCTGGTCAGCCAGGAGACGATCGGCCAACCGGTGGCCCGGGCCGCGCGGATCCGGGTGGAGTCACGGACCGCGTCCACCACGATCGGCACCCCGGCCGCGTCGGCGAACGCGTCCTCGAGTTCGCGGACCACGTCCTTGCCGGGCGGGCGCGAGGCGACGGCCCCGCTGGCGTGGGCGAAGCGTTCGGCGGTGGCGCGGATGTCGGCCTCGACCCGCGCCTTGGTGGCCTTCTTGGAGGCGACCCGCTTGGCGACCGCGTCCTTGAGGTCGTCGATGCCGATGCCGTGCCGGGCGCTGATCCCGACCACAGGCACGTTGGGCAGCCCGTCCTCGGCGAGCAGGCGGCGTACGTCGTCGAGCATCGAGGAGCGGCGTTCCTCGGGCACGGTGTCGATGTGGTTGAGCACGACCAGCATCACGTCCTGGTGACCGGTCAACTGCTTCAGATATCGGTCGTGGATCGCCGCGTCGGCGTACTTCTGTGGGTCCAGCACCCAGACCAGCAGGTCGGCCAGCTTGACCAGCCGGTCCACCTCGAGGTGGTGGGAGACCTCGGTCGAGTCGTGGTCGGGCAGGTCGAGCAGGACCGTGCCCTCCATCCGGCGATCGCTGCGCCCGGAGTCCAGCATCGAGTCGCGGGTGGTCTGGTGCCGCGCGGGGATGCCGAGCCACTCCAGCAGTTCCTCGGCGCCCTCGGTGCCCCACACGCAAGCTGTCGCCCACGACGTGGTGGGACGGCGTACGCCGACCGAGGAGAGTTCCAGCCCGGTGAGCGCGTTGAAGGTCGACGACTTGCCGGAGCCGGTGGCACCCGCGATCGCGATCACGGTGTGCTCGGCGGAGAGGCGCAGCCGGCCGGCCGCGCGGTCGACGACCTCCTGGCCGTCATCGATCAGGTCGTCGTCGAGGCGGCCCCGGGCATGGGACACGGCCTCCTCCAGCCCGCTGATGCGGACCCCAAGATCGGAACCCCGGGAGACCAGTTTCCTGGCCCCCTCGATCAAGGACGTCATGGTCTCCCTCGCGGCGCTTCGTCGTCTGTGTGGGCGCCACTCTATGCGGAGTGACCGCCGAGGCTGCCACGACCTTGGCGTGCGAAGCGTTCGTCGGTCACCCGGCGGGCCGCGGCGCGGACCTGTTCGGGCGCCGCAGGGTCGAGCGCGAGCGCATCGACCATGCCGGTGAAGCGCTCCTGCTCGATGGCGAAGAGGCGTGCCACCCGGTCGTCGAGGTCCTTGCGCGCCCGGGCCGCCAGGGAGCGCACGGCCTGGTCGCCGAAGACGGCCTCGAGCAACTTCTGCCCGAGCACGGCGCTGCCGCCGGCGATGCCGACCTCGGCGCCGGTGACGCCAGCGGTGGAGGCGAAGACGATCACCATCAGCGCCACGGCCAGGCCGTTGACGCCATAGGCGAGGAAGCGCGCGGTGCCGCGCTTGTCCTGGCCCTCGGTGCGGACCATGTCCAGCACGCCCTGCTGCCATTCCCGTACGACGGCCTCGGCACGGCGCCGGAAGTCGCGCGAGGCGCGGTCCAGGTCGCCACTGCCCTGGGCCAGCAGTGACTTGCCCTGGGCACTCGAGCGCCACGACGCTGCGGCGCGCTCGGCGGCCGCCTCGGCGTGCTCGAGCAGGAGCGTCTCCAGGCCGGACTCGACGGCCACGGTGACCCGCTCGGCCTGGCGGGGCTTGCCCTTGACGGCGCCGACGATCCGGTCGCGCACCCGGCCGACCTTGGACTCCAGCGACTTGAGCAGTTCGCCGGTGCCGACGAACTCCTGCCAGCGGGCCAGCACCTCGCCGCGGAGCAGGGTGCCGTCGGCACTCGCCTCGTGTACGTCGGCAGCGGCGCGCGCATAAGCGGCCTCGACGTCCTCACGGAGCCCGGTGACCGCAGCGAGTTGCTCATCGGCGGCATCAGCGACGACATAGGCGCGGCTCGAGACGCTGCGGACCGCACCCTCCAGGGTCTGCTTCACCACGGCGGCGCGGGCGTCGGCGTCGGCAGCGAGCGACTGCAGCCAGCCGCGGATGTCCTTGACCGCGTCGGGCGGCAGCAGGCCGTCGGCGTCGACGGTGCCCTCGGTGACGACGAAGAGCGGGGAGTCCTTGAGCCCGCGGCTGGCCAGCATCCGGGCCAGGTGCGCGGCGACGGTCTCGATCGCGTCCGGTGGGGTCCGGTCCAGGACGATGGCCACGGCGGTGCTGCGGTCCGCGGCCTGCTTGAGGAAGTCCCACGGCACCTGGTCGGCGTAACGGGCAGCGGAGGTGACGAAGAGCCACAGGTCCGCAGCGGCCAGCAACTGCGCGGCGAGCACCCGGTTGCGTTCCTCGACCGAGTCGATGTCGGGTGCGTCCAGCACGGCGATGCCGGCCGGGACGCTGTCGGCGGGCACCAGTTGCAGGGCGGCCGGGTCGGTGGTGGAGGTGGCGGTCCGCTCCAGGTCGGGCAGGATCCGGTCCCGGCCGAACCATTCGCCGTCGGCCGGGTTGTGCACCAGCACTGGGGAGCGGGTGGTGGGGCGCAGCACGCCGGGAGTGGTCACCCGGGTGCCGACCAGGGAGTTGACCAGGGTGGACTTGCCTGCCCCGGTGGAGCCGCCGACGACCGCCAGCAGCGGGGCATCGATCGTCATCAGCCGCGGGATCATGTAGTCCTCGAGCTGGTCGACCATCTCGGTGCGGGCCTGGCGGTGCTCGTCGGCACCGGGCAGGTCCAGCGGCAGGCCGGTCGCCTGGAGGGCACTGCGCAACTGGACCAGCGCGGTCAACATCCGCGTGGACTGCTTGCTCGGGTCCGCGCTCATCGGTGGCGCCCTCCTGCTGGACTCATCGGTGCCGGGAAGGGCGTGTACGGCCGGATGTGGTGCATCCGATCCACGAACATCTGCCCCCGTTCGACATGGTTGGCCGGTGCTGTCCCCCGCAGCACCCGGTGGTGAAGGTACCCCAACTCGACCGCCGCCTGCTGGTAGTCGCGCATCGCGGCTGCTCCGGCCGCCCCACCATGGGCGCGTGCCACGGCGCGGGCGCGGCGTCGGGCGCCCAGGTCGACGACGTACGGGATGTCACTCGGCGCGATCAGCCCGAGCCGGGCGGCGTCGTCGAGTGCCCGGGCGAGGAGCACCGGTTCCCGGGTGCGGACCCAGACCGCGATGCCGATCATCACCACGAACGTGGGGACCATCAGCACGACATAGCTGAGCAGGAACCCGAGTCCGTCCTCGACGAGGGTCGACGCGTTCCAGATGCCGTGCAGCAGCACCGCCAGCGCATAACCGCCCAGCGGCAGCAGCACCCGCGCGGCACGGGAACGGCTGCTGACCGCGAGGCCCAGACCGATCCCGATGAAGGCGGTGAAGAGCGGGTGGGCGAACGGGCTGACCAGGCAGCGCACGACGAAGGTGGCGGTGACCCCGGCCAGGCCGTCGGGGATCCCCTCGCCCCCGCCGTTCCAGGCAGCGATGAGGTAGAGGATGTTCTCGGTGAAGGCGAAGCCGATGCCCACCATCCCGGCGTACACGATGCCGTCCAGGACGCCGTCGAACTCGGCGCGCTTCCAGATCACCAGCAGCATCAGGAAGGCCCCCTTGGTGGCCTCCTCGGTGAGTGGGGCGACGATCGCCAGGGACTGCTCGTCGCTCCACCCGGCGAACCAGCCGCCGACGCCCTGGACCACCAGCGCGCCCAGGGTGGCCACGAACGCTCCCCAGGCGAGCCCGCTGGCGAGCAGGGAACGGGGCTCGGGCTCATAGCGGTCCAGCCACAGGTAGCAGGCGATCAACACCGGCACCGGGACCAGCGCGAGGAGCGTCGCGACCACCACCGCCGCCGGCTCGCCGGCGATGATGAGCAGCACCGCCATCGGCACCGCCGCCAGCGCAGCGACCACCGACACCACGACGGTGAACGTGACGCTTTCCTTGTGGCGGGTGGGCATGGTTCGACCCTATCGGCTCGGCTGGCCCGGCGACGTAGGGTGGAGGGGTGAGCGAGTCCGAGAACACACCGAAGACAGAGGGTCACGACCCGACGGTTCCCGAGGCCTGGTCGGCGTTCATGCGGCAGGGCTGGGGCGACCGCGAGCTCGACCTGCCCGCCCACCCGGTCGCGACGTACGCCGCAGCGCGGCGCAGGCGGCTGGCCGACGCGTTCCCCGGCCAGCGGCTGGTGCTGCCGGCGGGCGGCTACAAGGTGCGCGCCAACGACACCGATTACCGGTTCCGCCCGGACACTGCGCACACCTATTTCAGTGGCAACCAGACCTCGGATGCGGTGCTGGTGATCGAGCCGGGCTCCGACGGCGCCGAGGCAACCCTCTTCGCCCGGCCCCGCTCGAGCCGGGAGAGCGACGAGTTCTTCCGCGACCGGCAGTACGGCGAGTTGTGGGCCGGGCGTCGCCCGTCGCTCGGCGAGATCGCTGACTCGCTCCAGTTGCGCACCCGTCACCTGGACGAGCTCGCCGACCACCTGCGCGGCGAGGCCAAGACGCGGGTGCTGCGCGGCATCGACGCGCGCCTGGACGCGATCGTCGAGGGCGATGAGGAGCAGGACAAGGAGTTCGCCCGGGTGGCCTCCGAGATGCGGCTACTCAAGGACGAGTGGGAGTTGTCGCAACTGGCCGAGGCGTGTGACATCACCACGCTGGGCTTCGAGGACTCGGTGCGCGACTGGGAGAACGTGCTGAAGTACGGCGAGCGCTGGATCGAGGGCACCTTCTTCCGCCGGGCGCGCGCGATGGGCAACGACATCGGCTATGACTCGATCGTCGGCGGCGGCAAGCACGCCACCACGCTGCACTGGATCGAGAACTCCGGCCCGGTGACGCCGGGCGAGTTGCTGCTGCTGGACATGGGGGTGGAGAACACCAACCTCTACACCGCCGATGTCACCCGGACGATCCCGGTCAACGGCCGCTTCACCTCGCTGCAGCGTGACCTCTATGAACTGGTGTACGCCGCCCAGGAGGCGGGCATCGCGGCGGCCGTGCCCGGCCAGCCGTTCCAGTCCATCCACCAGGCGTCGATGACCGTGCTCGCCCACGGGCTGGGCGACATGGGCCTGTTGCCGGTGAGCGCCGAGGAGGCGCTGGACCCGGAGTCAAAGGTCTATTCGCGCTGGACGCTGCACGGCACCAGCCATATGCTCGGGATGGACGTGCACGACTGTGCCCAGTCCTCGCAGGAGGCCTATTACAAGGGCGAACTCGCCGAGTCGATGGTGCTCACCGTCGAGCCGGGCCTCTACTTCCAGGAGGACGACCTGCTGGTGCCCGAGGAGTTGCGCGGGATCGGGATCCGGATCGAGGACGACATCGTCATCACTGCCGACGGGCCGCACAACCTCTCGGCCTCGCTGCCGCGCACCGTGGACGACGTCGAGGGCTGGATGGAGCGGTTGCAGGGCTGATCCGAGGAGTGAGGCAGAGGTACGCCGAGGAACGAGGCATGCCGCCGCCGAGCCCCGCAGGACGTCAGCCCAATGAGCAGGGCTAGATTTCTTCGGCCGTGCAGGTTTCGGACGGCCCTGCCTGGCGCATGGTGAGGTGTGCGAGTGGCAAGATTCCACAACCGGATTGCATTCATCGACGTAGGAGCGTGCAAGAAACATGTCGACTGACAACCCCTACCCCGACTATGGCAACGCCCCCGAGCCCAACTACGGCAACCAGCCGCCCTACGGTGGTCAGCCCGGTTATGGTGGCATGCCCGCCGAGCACCCGCGCGGCACCACCATCCTGATCCTGGGCATCCTGAGTCTCGTCTGTTGTGGTCTCTTCACCGGGATCCCGGCGATCATCATGGGCAAGAGCGCCTTGGACGAGTCGAAGACCGCCCACTATTCCAACGAGGGCGCGATCAAGGCCGGCTGGATCTGCGGCATCATCGGCACGGTGCTGTCGGTTCTCGGCGCGGGCCTCCAGATCATCCTGCTCGCCACCGGAAACTCCCTGTACTGATCCTGGCGACGACTCTCGTCACCAGTTCCCACGCGCACCCGGCCCGAAGACCGGGTGCGCGTGGGCTTTCCGTCCGTCACATCCACGCTCTGGGGCAAACTGCTGCCTGCGACACCAGCCGGCCCCCAATGCCGCGATAGAGTCGGAAGTGGCCGAAACGCGGCCGTCTCTTGAATTGCCACGGTTGGAAGTACACCGCAGCGCAGCCCGTTGCCCACGAGCGAAACGCACCGACGGTGGCTGCGATGGCGGGCAGTGCTCAGCTAGGAAGGACGTCAACGACGGATGAATCACGTCACCAGCTATCGGCGTGCATCTGGGCGTGTCGATCAAAGTTCGCGGCCGTGTTCTCGTTGAACGCCGTGCATTTGCGCCCACTTAGCTCGTCGACAGCGACGGCAACAGCAGCGCTGGACTGCTTTCCCGCCTGCACGACCCCATCCGATCCAACGGTCAGATAGCCGTACTCGAACAAGGCGTCGCATCCCAGTGCGCAAGCAAGCATCGCTGCCCGAGAGAAATCTAGGCGTTGTGCCCCATTTAGTTCACGACGAGGAACAATGTGAGCCGCTACCAGCAAGGAACTTGGCAACAGCCGTCCACAAAGGTCGCATCCAGCTTCGCTCGCCCCACCCAACAGATACTGCCGCAGGTAGCGTTGCTCTGCGCGAACCCGACTTAATGCGGCCACGTCAGTCTCGTCAACGCCAAGGAGCGACGGCATCGGTATCTCTATGCCCGTTGTCTGTGTCCCTCCCTCGTTCCCCAATCTGGGACCGGATCGGGGGTTGTCGGCCAACCGCGCCTGGAACACACAGTCCACACATGCCGGAAGCTCCACCATCTGCGCGTCGGAAGCGCGAACGCAAGACTCTCCGGTATCGGCCCAGTACTTACAGTCATCGAAATGGCGCATCACAATCGGTGAACCGTTCGGGACTCCCGACGTCAGGTCGGCCGAGGCCCTCACCCACTCAATAGTCGGCCACTCCACGTGCGCGCCATGACCAGCGTACGCCTTGCCGTCGACGCCCATCGCTGCTTCCAGATCGGCAACGAGTCGGGCGATCCTGTCGGCGAGATCATCACCAAAGTCGACCCGCGCGTCGCGTAGTTCGTTGTGGACCGCCCCAAGGGCTATACCCATGGCAACGGGAAGCTCCATGCCCTCGGCGACCCCCAACTCCTCGGCTCGGCGCAGGACCACCGCAGCGGTGCCTGCATACCAACCCACGACCTCGTGGGGACCACGGTAAGAAAGATGGCTCACGAGCTGAGCAGAACGGTAGAACGCGTGCCCGGACGGAAAAGCCCTCCGCACTTCTTTGAGTGCTTCAAGCTCCGGTGCAGCGAGCGTACGGTACTTGGGCAGCGACACGCTTGGTCACCTCCAGCATTTCCGGCGGCTACGGCATGCCACAAACCCTAACGGTCAGAATCGAACGCCCGGGGCAAGGACCACGCCAAACCGCTGCTCGAACCGCGCTGCTGCCCGCGGCATGCGGCGCCACACTGCTGACCTGCGATTCCTGTGTTGTCCCGCCTCGGATGCGCCCGGCCTCAGAACGCCGAATGCCTCGGCGGGAACGCGGTCATCTCGCGATTCGCCACTGCAGGCGGCACCCCCAGAGAAGTCGTAGGCTCGGACGCATTGGATGCGAGCGGTCCAAAAGTTCTCCGCGACTGCACGGTGCGGGCGCGTGGCCATCAGCAGGCAATCTCGAACGAGACGACAGCGATCCTGCCGGCGCTGTCCGATACTTCCAGGTCATTGGCGGCCACGACGTCGTCAGACATGCTCACGGTTCCCTCATCGAAGGTCCCCATCAGCCACCCCACGCTGTCTGGGCCCTGGATGGTGAACTGGATGGAGTCGCCGGGAGTCGGGTAGTCGTCCCGGTATCGGGTGAAGTCGAGCATCACGTCCTCCCCCGCAGCGTTCCTCCCGGTGATCTTGGCAGCCGCCATCATCTGGCCCTGCTGGTTGAGGTGGCACCCACCCGCGGACGTGACCTCCAGCGCCTCACCGTCCACGATCAACGTGCTCGTGCCGTCGGATGGTTCGGATCCTCCAGCGGTGTTCGACGCAGTCGAACCCCTGTTGTCCGGTGAGTCACTGCCGCCGCAAGCGGACAGCGACCACGCGAGGACAGCTACTCCAGCCACCACCGCGAAACGATTCATGGTTCTTCTCCCCTCAGTTGCCCGACGACGGGCAGACCAGTTCCACCCGGATCGGACGCGTATGGCCGTTGCCGTCAACAGCACTCCAGGTGCCGTCGACCACCGCGTGGCCATCGGTCAGTTCGATGCTCGGTCCGCCATCCACACCGGACGGATCGTCGTTGCTGGCCTGCCACTGCTGCCCGCTGGCGTCGAAGACCGTCGCCTGCCACAGACCCGCCACCACGCCGGCG
>NZ_JAUZVI010000007.1:0-214713 GCF_031844485.1 Nocardioides sp. AE5 | reverse complement strand
CAGCCTCACTGAGGCGCCCGATGATCGTCGCGGCGCCTCCGCAACGCTCTATGACAAGCACGGCGAGCGGATCCGCGACCTGCTCCAGGCCTCGCCGCGCGCCACGATCGCCGAGATTGCCGACGCCCTGGCCTGGCCACACGCGACCTCCACCCTGGCCAAGTGCGTCGCCCGCGCCCGCACCGACCTGGGCGCGACTCCCGCACCCGCCACGGCACCCTCCGCACCGGCGCACAGCAGCGGGCCCGCGCCCGGACTCCCCCAGTTCTCCACCGCGTTCATCGGCCGTCGCGCCGAACTGACCAAGCTCCGCACCCTGCTCGGCGAGCACCGCCTGGTCACCATCACCGGCATCGGCGGGATCGGCAAGACCCGGCTCGCGGTGCACCTGGCCCACGACGTACGCCGCGCCTTCCCCGACGGCGTACGGTTCGTCGAACTTGCTGGCCTGCGCAGCCCCGAACTCCTCGCCCAGGCAGTGCTCGAGGGACTCCGCCTGGCCGGCCGCGACCAGCACGGCGCCACTGCCGAGGACGCCCTGCTGGACCACCTGGCCGACCGCCGGATGCTGCTGGTCCTCGACAACTGCGAGCACCTCGTCGATGCCACCGCAACCCTCGTGCACACGCTACTCCAGGGCACCACGGATCTACGCATCGTGGTCACCAGCATCGAGGTCCTCGCCCTGCCCGGCGAGTTCGCCTTCACCCTGGATCCCTTGCCGATCCCCGACCACGCCGGCCGCACCGAGCAGAACCTCGACTCCGCCATGGCACTTTTCGAGAGCCGCGCCGACGCGGTGCTCAACGGGTTCACGATCGACGACACCAACCGGGACGCCGTACGCCGTGTCTGCCAGCGCCTCGACGGCCTGCCGCTGGCCATCGAACTGGCCTGCGCCCGGCTGCCGGTGCTCTCGGTCGCCGAACTGGCCGACCGCCTGGACCGGCGCCTGGAGTTGCTCACCACCGGCAACCGCGCAGCCCCGGTGCGCCACCGCTCCCTGGCCGCGACGCTGGACTGGAGCCACGACCTGTGCACCGACGAGCAGCGCCTGCTCTGGTCCCGCGCTTCCATCTTCACCGGCGGCTTCGACCTGGCCATGGCCGAGCAGGTCTGCGCCGATGACACCCTGCCCACCACCCAGGTGCTGGACGCAATCACCGCGCTGGTCGGCAAGTCGATCCTGGTCCGCGAGGAGGTCGACGGCGCCGTCCGGTTCCGGATGCTGGAGACGATCCGCGAATACGGCCAGGCCCGCCTCGACGACGACCAGGTCCATGCGCTGCACCGCCGCCTGCTCGACTGGATCCACGGCAAGGTCCGCGAACTCGTCGCCGCGTGGGCGGGCGCCGCGCAGGTGCGGATCAACACCTGGTTCCGCGCCAACCGGGCCAACCTGCGCGCCGCACTGCAGTGGGCGCTGGACGCCCAGGCCGACCCCGGCGTACGGCGTACCGCCGCCCAGGTGGTGGCCGAGCCGTGGTTCCTGTGGGCCGGCGGGTTCTCCGTGCGCGAGCACCGCCTCTGGTTGGCCCGGGCCGCGACCGGGGTGGCCGGCACCGGCACCGAGGGGCAGGTGCTCGCCACCCAGGCGCTGGTGCAGACCCTGCAGGGCGAGCGGGAGGCGGCCACCGGATCCCTGGATGCGGCCGAGGCGATCGCCACCGAGGCCTGGGACGAGGCCAGCCTCGACTTCATCGCGCACACCCGGGGGTTGTGGAACTACTTCGCGGGCGACTTCACGGCTGCCGAGCCGCTGCTGCTCTCGGCACTGGAGCGCTACCAGGCACGCGAGCCGCGCGGCGGACTCCGCTCCGCCCTCGACGTCCACCTGGGCATGCTCTATGCGTTCACCGGCCAGCTCGATCTCTCCCAGCGCCACTTCTCCGTGGTTGCCCAGCGGGCGCACAGCACCGGGGAGCGCTGGTTCCGTGCGTACGCCGAGTTCGGCCTCGGCGTGGTCGCGCTGATGGGCGGCGAGGCGGAACGCGCCCGGGAGATGGCCCACGACGGGCTGGGGCTGATCCGCGACTTCGACGACGAGATCGGCGCGACCTTGATCCTCGACCTCTTCGGGTGGAGCGAGGCGGTGCTCGGCAACGCGGAGCGGGCAGCGATCCTGGTCGGCTCCGCCTCGAAGTTGTGGGGCGGATTCGGCCGGCAACTCTATGGATCGGTGGACTGGGTGGAGGTGCGCGACACCTATGTCGCCACTGCGCGTGAAGCGCTCGGGCCGCAGCGCTATGACGCGTTGCATGCCGAGGGGGCGGCCAAGTCGGTGACCGAGGCGATCGCGTTCGCCCTCGCTGAGGAGACCGAGGCACCTGCGGCCGGTGGCGTGAGCGCCGCCCTGGCCGAGCTGACCCGTCGCGAGCGCGAGGTGGCCGGCCTGGTCGCCGAGGGCCTGTCGAACAAGGAGATCGCGGCCCGGCTGGTGCTCTCCCCGCGCACCGTGGAGGGCCACGTGGAGCATGCGCTGCAGAAACTCGGGCTGACCAGCCGCACCCAGATCGCGGGCGTCCTGGCCTGAGCGTTCCCTCAGCTTCGGTCGCGGGCATGGAAACGCCCCTGCACCGCGCTCGAGCACGATGCAGGGGCGTGACTGGGGGATCAGCGTGCGCGGCCCTCGCCGTACTCGGCCATGATCGGACCGGCCGCGTCGACCATCGTCATCGGGTCGACCAGCAGGTGCTGGGTGGCGATCATCGCGTCCCGGGTGGCCCGGCCCAGGGCGGTCGGGTTTCGGAACGACTGGCTGCCGCCCCAGCGGTGGGCGAAGCCGGTGACCTCGGCGGCGACCTCCTGGACCCAGGTGATCGACTGGCGCAGCCGGGCGTTGTGCACCTCGGTCAGGTCGTTGCCCGCGTTGATCCACTCCTCCGCCTCACGGTGCACCTCGTAGACGTAGGCGCGGGCGGCGCGGTAGAGCGCCTCCTTCTTGGCGAACTCGAGCTTGAACAGTTCCGAGTCACCCACCACCGTCGGATAGCCGACCCGGCCCTTGACCGTGGCCACCTTGACGATCTCGTCGAGCGCGTGGCGGGCGATGCCGAGGGCCACCGGGGCATGGCCACCGACACCGATGCCGAGCAGGCCGAACTTGTAGACCGGCTCGGAGCGGACCGGGGTGGTGGAGAACGTGTCGAAGGCGTGCTCCTCGGGGATGAAGACCTCGGTCAGTCCGTAGTCGTAGGAGCCGGTGCCAACCAGGCCCCAGACGTTCCAGTTGCCGCGGAACTCCGCCTTCTCCCGGGGCACGAACGCGGTCCGGCAGACCGGGCCGCCGTCGGGCGTGGTGAGCGGGTTGCCCTCCTCATCAGTGACCACGAACCCGGCGCCGATCCACGATGCGTGGGCCGATCCGCTGGCGAACTGGTAATTGCCAGTGACGATGTAGCCGCCCTCGACCTGCTTGCCCGAGCCGGTGGGCAGGATCATCCCGGCGGTGATGCCGGGCACCTCGTGGTCGAAGAGGTCGCGGGCGCCCTTGTCGGCGAGGAAGCCGGCGGCGAGCGAGGTGCTGAGGCTGTTGGCCATGAACGCCCAGCCGGTGGACCCGTCGGCGCGGGAGAGTTCCTCGATCACCTCGAACGACTCGACCAGCCCCAGGCCCATCCCGTTGAGTTCCTTGGGCACCAGCATCCAGAAGAGGCGCTGCTCGGCGAGGGCCTCATAGACGGGCTTGGTGATGGTGGCCTGGTCCTCGATGTCGTTGGCCTCGGCCTCGACGATCTCGGCAACGGCCTTCGCCCGGGCCAGGTGGTCGCGGGCGTCGGTGTCGGCGCTGGTGGTGGGTTCGTTGAGCACGGCAGTCATGGTGTGGCCCTCTCTCGTGCCGGGCTCGGGCCCGGCGCTGGACGTGTGACGACCACCACAGTGCCGCCGGTCAGGGGGTCAGCGGATCCGGGCAACTACGTGGTCCGCCACGTGTTCGTCCACGCGAGCTTGACCCCCGGCGCGTTCCGGGCCACCCGCGCGGCCGCCGCCCGCCTCCATGCACGCCCCACGCGTGGCGTACGGCGTGCGGACGGACATGCGGTTCGGCTCCGGTGGCCGCCGACTGAGCCTGACGGCCGGCCCGGGACGGGCGAACTGCATGTCCGTCGGTCCCCCGCCGGTCCCGAAGCGCGGACGAACGTGCCCACACCAGCGTCACGCGGCACTCACTGTGCCCACCAGCGCCGCGCGGCGCTCACCACGCGTCGATGTACCGCCTGCCCACCGCCTCCCGGCGCGGAGCCGCGGCTGCCAGCAGCGCGGCGACCACGGAACGGGTGTCGCTGGGGTCGATCACGTCGTCGACCTCATGAACCGTAGCGATGTTGAGGGCCTTGCCTCGCTCGTAGAGCTCGTCAACGAGCTCCTGGAAGCGCTTCTGCCGCAGGTCTGGGTCCTCGATGGCCTCCAGTTCGGCCTTGAAGCCCAGGCGTACGCCGCCCTCGAGGCCCATCCCACCGAACTCGCCGGTCGGCCACGACAGCGTGGCCAGCGGCGCCTTCAGGTCTCCTCCGGCCATCGCCATCGCGCCCAGGCCATACCCCTTGCGCAGGACTACCGCGACCACCGGGACGGTGATGTTCGCGCCAGCCAGGAAGAGCCGTCCGAACCGGCGTACCGAGGCCGTCCGTTCGGCGTCCGGGCCCACCATGAAGCCGGGGGTGTCGACCAGCGAGAGCACGGGGAGCCCGTGGGCATCGCACAGTTGCAGGAAGCGTGCGGCCTTCTCCGCCGCGGGCGAGTCGATCGCTCCGCCCAGGTGGCGCGGGTTGTTCGCCACGATCCCGATCGCCCGTCCGTGGAGCCGCGCGAACGCCGTGATGATCCCGACGCCGAACTCGGGCCGGATCTCCAGGAGGCTGTCCACGTCGGCGATGAGCCGGATCGCCTCACGTACGTCGTACGCCCGCAGCCTGTTCTCCGGGATGACGTGGCGCAGCAGCCGCTCGTCGTGGCCGTCGTACTCCTCGCGACGCGGGTCCATCACCTGCAGCAGGTAGGACTTCGCGGCATCCACCGCAGCGGCCTCGTCCTTGACCAGGACATCGATCACGCCGTTGGGGACCTGGATGTCCATCGGTCCGACCTCCTCGGGGGCATAGACCCCCAGTCCGCCGCCCTCGATCATCGCGGGGCCACCCATGCCGATACTGACGTCCTCGGTCGCGATGATCAGGTCCGAGACCGAGGCGAGCGCCGCGTTCCCGGCGAAGGTGCGCCCGGCCGCGATCGAGACCAGCGGCACCTTGCCCGAGAGCCGGGCGACCATGGAGAAGGTCTCCTCGTCGAGTTGCGCGATGGCCGCCATGTCGGTGTCGCCCGGTCGGCCGCCACCGCCCTCGACGAACATGACCACGGGGAGTTGCTGGCGGTCGGCGATGTCGAAGAGGCGGCGCATCTTGGCGTGGTTGAAGAAGCCCTGGGTGCCGGCCATGACCGTGTAGTCATAGGACATCACCACGACCTGGTTCCCGGCCACCGACCCGATGCCGCCGACCAGTCCGTCAGCCGGGGTCTTCTCCACGAGCTGGTCGAGGCTGCGGCGTTGCCGCTGCGCGGCGAGGAGCAGGCCGCCGTACTCGACGAAGCTGTCGTCGTCGAGGAGGTCGGCAATGTTCTCCCGGGCAGTACGCCGTCCTGCCGAGCGCCGCTTCGCAACGGCGTCGGGCCGGGCCACGTCCATTGTCGACTGCTTGCGGTCGAGCACCTCGGCCAGGTCCGCACGGATCTCGTCGAGGTCGCGCTCGACCTCGTCCCCGGTGCCAGCCTGGTGGTCCTCGCCGACCGTGATCAGCGCCAGCACCTGGTGCGGGTCGACGACGTCGCCGACCTCGACGGTCAGTTGCTCCACGCGGCCACCGAGCTCGGCGAGCACCACGTGTTCCATCTTCATCGCCTCGAGCACGAGCAGGGTCGCTCCGGGGGCGAGGTCGTCACCTTCCGCGGCGTCCACCGAGACGACGATGCCTGCCATCGGGGCCCGGATCGCCTCCATGCCTTCGGGCACCAGCACTTCCCGGCGCTCCTCTTCCTGCGCGGCGGTCCCGGATCCGATCAGGGCCGTCGGGGTGGGCGCGCCGAGCAGTTCCTCGAGGTGGCGCTCGACGAAGTTGGTGTCGAAGTCGCCGGCGAGGAAGCGGTCGTGGCCGAGGATCGCCTGGAGCAGCGGGATGTTGGTGTTCACCCCGGCGACGACGAACTCGCGCAGCGCCCGGCTTGCCCGGGCGGCGAGGCCGCTGAGCCCGTCGCCCTGTTCGCTGACGATCACCTTGGCCAGCAGTGAGTCATAGCGCGGGTTGCCGCTCATGCCGACATGGGCATGGGTGTCGACCCGGACGCCGGGGCCTGACGGGGGCTGGAAGGCGGTCAGTGTGCCGGATCCGGAGACCACGGAGCCGTCGCTGGCCAGGGTGTCGGTGGTGACCCGGACCTGCATGGCCGAGCGGCGTGGCGCAGCGATGTCCGCCTGGTCGAGGCCGAGCTGGGCCAGGGTCGCCCCCTCGCCGATCGCGAGCTGTTGCGCGACCAGGTCGAGGCCGATGATCTCCTCGGTGACGGTGTGCTCGACCTGGATGCGGGGGTTGACCTCGAGGAAGGCAACCTTGTCGCCCTGGACCAGGAACTCGACGGTGCCCAGTCCCCGGTAGTCCAGTGAGCGTCCGATGGCGACGGCGCTGTCGAGGATCTGTGCGCGGACGTCATCGGGGAGTCCCGCGGCGGGAGCCAGTTCGACCACCTTCTGCCGGCGCCGCTGGACGCTGCAGTCGCGGTCCCACAGGTGGGAGACTGCGCCCTGGCCGTCCCCGATGATCTGCACCTCGATGTGGCGTGCCGAGGTCAGCAACTCCTCGACGTACAGGTCGCCGTTGCCGAAGGCGCTGCGTGCCTCGGAGGCGCACCGTTCGTACGCCGTGGCGAGGTCTTCGCGGCGGCTGACCGGCGCCATGCCGCGGCCCCCGCCGCCGGCGATCGCCTTGACCATGACGTGCGGATCGGCGCCGAGTCCGTCGAAGAAGGCGTAGGCCTCCTCCAGCGTGGTCGGTCCCGAGGTGGCGGCCAGCAGCGGGACGGCGAGCGACTCGGCGACGCGCCGGGCGGCCGTCTTGTCGCCGAACGCGGCCAGGGTCTCGGCGGTCGGCCCGAGGAAGACGATGCCGGCTTCCTCGCACGCTGCCGCGAAGCCGGCGTTCTCGGAGAGGAAGCCGTATCCCGGGTGGACCGCGTCGCACCCGCACGCCACGGCAGCCTGGACGATCTGGTCCGCATCCAGGTACGCCGCCGGGCCGGAGCCGGTGAGTTCGACGAAGTCATCGGCACGGACGACGTGTCCTGCGCCGAGGTCGTCGCGGGGGGCGATCGCCACCGTGGCGATTCCCCGCGTCGCTGCGGTCTGGATGATCCGGACGGCGATCTCGCCGCGGTTGGCGACGAGGAGCTTGCTGATGGTCACTGTGCGTCCTTCACGATCGCCGGTTGAGCTTGATGCCAGCCGCTTCACGGTCCCACGTCTGGCCCTTGAATGCAGGGTCGCGCAGGAGGTGCTTCTGGATCTTCTGGGTGGGGGTCTTGGGCAGGTCGGCCACGGTCTGGACATAGCGCGGGACCATGAAATAGGGCATCTGCTCGACAAGGAACTCGGTCAGCTTCACGAAGTCGATCTCGCGGCCCGGTCGCACCACGATGACTGCCTTGATCTCGTCCTCACCGAGGTCGGAGGGGGCGGCGACGACGGCGCTCTCCAGGATGTCCGGATAGCGGTTCAGCGTGCGCTCCACCTCGAAGCTGGAGATGTTCTCGCCGCGGCGGCGCAGGGCGTCCTTGCTGCGGTCGACGAAGAAGTAGTGGCCGTTCTCGCGCTTGAAGATGTCGCCGGTGTGCACCCATCCGTCGCGGATGGTCTCGGCCGTCTTCTCCGGGAGCCCGCGATAGCCGCGCATCATCAACAGCGGCGACTCGGGGCGGACCAGCAGTTCACCGAACACGCCGTCGGGTACGTCGTTGCCCTGGTCGTCGACCAGGCGGAGCTCGAAGCCCTCCCGTGCCATGCCGGCCTCGCCGGGCACCACGTCCTCGGGTTCGGTGAACATCACCGCACCGATCTCACTCATCCCGTAGACCGCGCCCAGCTGGATCTGGAACCGGTCCCGGAAACCGTCGATGTCACTGGCCAGCGGGGCCATCACGGCCAGGGTCAACGGGTTCTCCGCGTCGTCATGCTTCGGTTCGGCCTGCTGCAGCAGTTCGGCGACGGCACCGAGCATGACGGTCTCGGTGATGCCGAAGTCGCGGATCCAGTCCCAATAGGCGCTGACCGAGAAGGAGGGCTGGATCACGCAGGTGGCCCGGGCGATGAGCGACTGATAGGCGCCGTACCACTGCCCTGCGAGGTGGAACATCGGCAGCACCACCAGGATCCGGTCGTCCTCGCGGGGGCGAGCCGCGTCCTCACGGGAGGCGTAGGTGTAGGCGTGCGCATGGGTCACCTCGACTCCCTTGGAAAGGCCCGTGGTGCCGGAGGTGTACATGATGGCCATCAGGTCCGCGGCGTCGGCCGGCACGGCGTCGGCCCGCCCGTGGCCGAGCAGGCTGGAGAATTCGACGACGGTGAAGCGGGACTGGGCCAGCGGTGTGGCATCGCCACGGACCACGACCGTCTGCACGTGGTGGAGCTGGTCCTCGATCAGGGCCAGTCGCTCGGCATAGTGCTCCTCGACCACGATGACCCTCGCGTCGCAGTCGTTCACGATGTGGGCGAGGAAGTCCCCCTTGTACGCCGTGTTGACCGGTACCTGGATCCGGCGGGTCAGGCCCAGCGCGTGCAGCGCGTGCAGGAAGTCCACCGAGTTGTCGAGCATGAGCGCCACGCCCTCCTGCTCCTGGATCCCCAGGGCCGCAAAGCCGGCGGCGACGGTGAGCGCTCGTTCGTGAGTCTGTGCATAGGTCCACTCGCGCCCGTCCGGTTCGATGTAGGCGGCCTTGTCGGGGACGGTGGCAAGCGCGCGAGCATAGGCATGGGAGAAGGTCCGGTCCTGGATCGGCGGCAGCGATGGCATGGGTGGGGACCTCCGGTGGTGTGTTCTGGCACTGGCTCTGCGACTTTACACTAATGTAAAGTCAACGTTCGAGGGAATCAACCAACAGCTTCAGGAAGGTCACTCGTGCTTACCTTTGCGAATCACCCAGAGTTGCCTGAACCCCACGGCTATCACCACGCCGTGGTCCTCGACCAGCCGTTGGTCCTGACCTCGGGCCAGACCTGGCAGTCTCGCGCCACGCTCGCAACGGATCCCCAGCCGGACCTTGCCGAGGAGACACGGATGGCGGTCGCCAACGCCATCACGGCCCTGGCGGGCGGGGGCAGCGGCGCCGCTTCCCTGGCCTCGCTCGACCTCTTCGTCGTCGACCTCCGGCCCGACGATCTTGCCCAGGTCTATCGGGGCATGGGACGCGCCGCGCGCGACCTCGGATTCGGCGCCGTGGCCACGACCATCCTGGGTGTCTCTGCGCTCGCGGTCCCCGATGCGCGGGTCGAGGTCAAGGCAACGGGGGCGGCGACGAACGGAGCCGCCCGGTGACCGGTCCCGACGTCACCGACATACGCCGCGGCATCGATGTCGTCGACGACGCGACAGCGGAACTCACCGACGCGGCCCGGCGTTTCCAGGACACGCTCCGCGGCCATCGCCTGGCCCCGGAACGGGCCCGCGCTGTCGCGGTCGAACTCGACCGCCTGACGGCGGAACTCGAGGCAGCCGGTGCTGCCGATCAGCTCGGCGAGATGGATCTGCGACCCGGCTGGAAGGGGACCGGACAGACCATGGTGCCGCACTATGAAGTCCTCAGCAGCGAGGACTCGACCATGCACGGCACGATCACCTTCTCCCGGTTCCACCTGGGCGCCGGCATCGCCGTCCATGGCGGAGCACTCGCCCTGTGGGTCGATGACATCCTGGGGCGACTCGCCCATGGCGTGAGCGAGCACCTCACCCGGACGGCCAACCTGCACATCGAGTTCCGGCGACTCGTCCCGGTCGGACAGCCCATGGAGTTCACGGCCCGGGTCGCATCGCGAGACGGACGCAAGCGGCGACTGCGGGTTGCCCTGGGACACGGCGGGGAGACCGCTGTCGAGGCAGAGGGCCTCTGGATAGAGACCCGTCCCCCATCGGCCTGAGCAGCGCCGGCGTGCTGACGAGACCCTCTCTTCCTACACCCCTTCAGTCGGTTCGAGGCGACACCGTCACCAGCAGGGACCCGCCTTCGACGATTGCATTCGTCTCCACGTGCAGTGTCGCAACAGTGGCTGGCGCAGCCGCACGCACCACGTTCTCCATCTTCATCGCCTCCAGGGTCAGCAGTGGGTCACCACTCTCGACCTGGTCGCCTTCCCGGACATGGACGGCGAGCACCGTGCCGGCCATCGGAGAGCGCACCTCCCCCGGCTGGGCCGCCGCGCCCGGGCCCGCTGGCCCGCGGTTCATCCGGGTGCGCGGGCGCTGGGCAGCGGTGCCACCCCGGATGCCGCCAGCCCGGGGAATCCGGATCACCTGTCCGGCGACCTCGACCCAACGCCCATCACCGCCATCCTCAGCGACGGTGGCCGACGAGGTGCCGCCGCTCGATGCCAGACCGGGCTCGATCTGCATCTCGAACCACCGGGTGGTGACGTCAGAGCAGGCAAATTCTTCACTGGACAGGACCACCGTCGCCGCAGGGAGCGTGGTGGGGACGCCAGTGATGTCGGTGCTGTCGATCGCCCGCAGGAGCCGGCGTATCGCCTGGTCGCGGTCGGTCGCCCAGACGATGAGCTTCCCGATGAGTGAGTCGAACCGTGGGGAGACCGTGTCCCCGCCTCGATAACCGGCGTCGAAGCGCACACCCACGCGCTGGGGGACCTCGAGCTTCTCGATACGGCCCGGCACCGGGAGGAATCCACGACCGGGGTCCTCCGCATTGACCCGGACCTGGATCGCATGGCCACGCGGCTGGGGAGTCGAGGTGATCGACAACTCCTGCCCGAAGGCGATCCGGATCTGTTCGGCGACGAGATCGACTCCGGTGACCAGTTCGGTCACCGGGTGCTCGACCTGGATCCGCCCATTGACCTCGAGGAACCAGAACTCCTCGCCCTCGAGCAGGAACTCCACCGTGCCCACACCGCGATAGCCGGCGGCACGGCAGAGCCGA
Organism: Nocardioides sp. AE5; assembly: GCF_031844485.1. NCBI lineage: Bacteria > Bacillati > Actinomycetota > Actinomycetes > Propionibacteriales > Nocardioidaceae > Nocardioides > Nocardioides sp. AE5. Next base: position 203,526 of record NZ_JAUZVI010000007.1, on the reverse strand, counting down.
ACGGCGGCTTCCGCCATCGCTTCCCGCACCCGAGGAGCGACGCCTGCGGCCGGGGCCTCCTCGATCAGCTTCTGGTGCCGCCGCTGCACCGAACAGTCACGATCGCCCACAGCCACCACGTTGCCGTGCGTGTCGGCAATGACCTGGACCTCCACGTGCCGGGCCGATTCGATGTATCGCTCCACGAAGAGCGTCCCATCACCGAAGGCCGCCAGAGCCTCACGCCCGGCCGCCTGCCAGGCAGCATCGACCTCGGACGCCGCACGTACGACGCGCATGCCACGTCCGCCGCCACCGTGCGCAGCCTTGACCAGCACCGGCCAGCCATGGGTGTCGCCGAACTCGATGACCTGGACTGGGCCGCCGACCGGACCACCCGACCCCGGGACAACGGGAACCCCGGCATCGATCGCTGCCGACCGCGCGCTGACCTTGTCCCCGAGCGTTGCCAGGGTCTCTGCCCGGGGCCCGATGAAGACCAGACCGCGTTCTTCCACCCGCTGCGCGAAATCCGCACTCTCCGAGAGGAATCCATAGCCCGGATGGATGGCGTCCGCCCCGGCATCGACCGCGACGTCGATCAGCGCGGTGGCATCGAGGTACGGCGTACCGCTCGGAGTCGGATCCAGGCGAACGGCCTCGTCGGCCAGGGCGACGTGGAGGGCGCCTGCGTCCTCCTCGGTGTGGACCGCCACCGACGTGATGCCGAGCGCGGCGCATGCCTCACTGACCCGGCCGGCGATCTCGCCGCGATTTGCTATCAGGATCTTCTTCATCGTCCGTCCTAGATCGGTGAGATCGCGTGGGCCTTCTGGGGTCCCCTGGCCGGCCAGCGCCGGGGCTGCCGGGCCAGCGCGGCGAGCAACCTGGCGCGGGTGTCTGCTGGCTCGATCACGTCATCCACCCCGAACCCCTGGGCCGCGGCGAGCGGTGAGATGTGCACGGCAAAGGAGTCGTGGAGTTGGCGGCGATGCGCCGCCGGATCCGCAGCGGCCTCGATCTCCCGTCGGTAGGCGATGTCGAGGGCGCCGTCGATTGACGTCGCGCTGATCTCGGCGGTCGGCCACGCCAGGGCGGGGTCGGCGGCGAAGCTTCGCCCGCCCGCCATTGCGATGTAGCCGGCGCCGTATCCCTTGCGGAGCACCACGCTCATCCGGGGCACGGTTGCCTGCCCGAGCTCGAACAGCATCCGGCCACTGCGCCGGCCGAGTTGTGAACGCTCCGCGGCCGAGCCGCCCAGGAAGCCAGGGACGTCGACCAGGTAGACCAGAGCGACACCGAAGGCGTCGCAGACCGAGACGAAGTGCGAGACCTTCTCCACCGCGGGACTGTCCAGTGCTCCGCCCAGGTGCAGGGGCTGGTTGGCGATGAAGCCGACCGGCCTCCCTCCGAGGCGAGCGAAGGCGGTGACCACGTTCTCGGCATTGCGGGGCCGGATCTCGAAGACGCTGTGCTCGTCCGCGAGCCGTTCGACGACCTCGCGCACGTCGTAGGCGAGCCGGGTGTTTGCCGGCACGATCTCACCGATGCGTGCGGCATCCGGATGTGCCTGGACCTCGTCGGTGACCGGCGCGTCCTGGGTGCAGTTGGAGGGCAGGAAGGAGAGGAAGGCACGTACGGCGTCGAACGCCTCCAGCTCACTGTCCACCGCCAGATGGGCCGTGCCGCGCTCGGTCTGGACGTCGGCCCCGCCCAGTTCGTCCTTGGTCAGGATTTCTCCGGTGGCTGCCTTGACCAGCGGGGGCCCGGCAATCCCCATGGAGGACGTCCCGCGCACCATCACCACGAAGTCGGAGAGAGCGGCGAAGTTGGTCGGTCCGCCGAATCCGGGGCCGAGCATGACCGAGACCATCGGTGCATGGCCGGAGAGGGCCACCATGTCGTTGAAGAGCGGGAAGCCGGCCGCGAAGTGCCAGGAGTCCAGGCCTTCCTGCAGGCGGTGACCGCCTCCGTCGAGCAGCATGATCACCGGAGTTCCCTCGTTGATGGCGATCTCGACCAGCCGGAACATCTTCAACGACCCGGCCTGTCCGTTGCTGCCGCCGGCGACGGTGAAGTCGAACGAGGCAATCAGCGCCGGTCGTCCGTCCACGGTCGCGCGTCCGGTGACCACACCGTCGGCAGGAGCATCGATCTCCCCTTCGAAGGAGGTATCGCGGGTGGGCATGACCAGGCTGCCGAACTCGACGAACGAACCGCTGTCGGTCAGGGCGTCAATGCGCTCCCTCGCAGTGAGCTTCCCCAGGTCGTGTTGCCGGGCGACAGCCGCAGGCCGCGCCTCGTCGAGGGCCAGGGCACGGGCCGCAGCAACGGCCTTCCCCGGGCCAGTGGGCGAGTGGGTAGTCATCAGAACTCCTCGACATCACGGTGCCGCGCACCACCTGCGGCGTTGCGTTGACACTACCGTCAACGCATCGAATGCGTCAACGCACCCCGGGCCCACGCCGGAGTTGCCCGGTCACCCTCCCTGCATGGCCGACCATGATCGCGCCGTGCCCGGGCAGCCGAAGGAGGACCTCGAACAGGCTCAGCCGGGCAGGCCGACAACCCGTTCGTAGAGCTCAGCGAGCCGCTTCGCCGTCTTGTCCCGTTCGGCCTCCGACGCGGTCCCGAGTCGCAGCCCGTAGTGGAGCAGGACGGCAATCATGCTCTCCGCGGCAATGCTCGGATCCACTCCGGGAGCACTCCGCCCGGCTCGCTGCAGCCTCCGGATGAACTTGGCGCCACGCTCGATCTGCCCTGACCAGAGTTGCTGCCACAGGTGGGCAATGTCGTCATCCAGTTCGGCCTGCTGCTCGATCACCCGCACCAGGCCGCCGTGATCGGCATAGATGTCGAGCACCGTGTCGATCGCCTCGCCGATCACCATCCGCGGATTGTCCGGATCCGCGGATGTCTCGCGCTGCGCCTGCGCGGCCGCCTCGACCAGGGACTCGGCGAGCTTGACCAGGACTTCCTTCCGCGACTCGAAGTAGACATAGAAGGTCGCCCGCGAGACGCCCGCCGCGTCGGTGATCCTGGCGATCGAGGCCTTCGCATAGCCGGACTCGGACAGGACCCGCTCGGCCGCGACGAGCAGTCGCTCACGGGTTTCGCTGTCGCTGCGGTCGTAGTCCGTCCGCTTGAACCACTGTCCCCGCTCCGACTCACCCATGAAGGCTCCCTGTCTCTGTGAGCAACCGCTTCCATCCGCCGCGTCCGCCATGGCAGCAGCGCCACCCGGGCCGCAGCCATGGCAGTGCCCGGCACGTCTCCGCATCCTACGGACGCCGCCGGGCCACCTCGTTGACGGATGTGTCAACGAGGTCTACCGTTCATGCCAAGAGTCCACCGTCCGGGCCGCCCGCGCCCGGTCGTTCCTGAACGAGTGGGAGCCCCACGCATGAGCAACGCCGTGTCCCTGCCAGCCGCCATTGCAGCCCAGAGCCGGAAGACCCCGGATGCGACGTACCTCAACGTCGCCGACACCGGGGAATCGGTGAGTTACGCCGAGGTCGACCGGCAGGCACGCGCGTGGGCTGCCGCCTATGCCCGGGCCGGCCTCGGCCCGGGAGACACTGCCCTGACCATGCTCCCGCCGATCCCCGAAGCAGTGGCGGCATGGCTCGGCATCGCGTGGCTCCACGCGCTCGAGGTGCCCATCAACACCGGTTACCGCGGCCGCATGCTGCAGTACGTGATCGACGATTCGCAAGCCACGACCATGCTCGCGCACGCCGACTACGCGCCCTTCATCCTCGCCGATCTTCCCGAGGACTCCCGCCTGACCACCCTGATCGTGGTTGGCGGAGACCTGCCCGAGGGCACCGACCGGGTCCGCGTGCTCTCGGCGGACGCTTTCCTGGCCGATGCTGACCCGGTCGACCTGACCGAGCCACAGGCGCACGAGATCTCGGCAATCATCTACACCTCGGGCACGACGGGGCCCTCCAAGGGCGTCATGCTGCCCTGGGCCCAGGTCATCGCCACCGGGGAGGGGATCACCCCTCCTGCCCTGTTCGGCCCAGAGGACGCCTTCTATTCCCCCTTCCCGATGTTCCACATGAGCGGCAAGGGTCCGCTCTGCTCGATGGCCGGAGTGGGCGGGCGCGTCGTGCTCAAATCCCGCTTCGACACCAAGACCTTCTGGTCGGACATCCGCACGTACGGCGTCACCACGACGATCCTGCTCGGAGCCATGGTCCAGTTCCTGGCCGGCCAGGACGAGCACCCGGACGACGCGGACTCGCCATTGCGGGATGCGTTGATGCTCCCCCTGGCCGACCCGCTCCCGGAGTTCGAGCAGCGCTTCGGCCTCAAGGCGCGGACCACGTTCAACATGACCGAGACCTCGTGTCAGATCATCAGCGACGGATACAACCTGGCGAACACCAGCAGTTGCGGGGTCCTTCGCCCCGGCTTCGACGCCCGCATCGTCGATGAGTTCGACCGCGAGGTCCCGCACGGCGAGATCGGCGAGCTGGTCCTCCGCTCGGACGAGCCCTGGACCTTGATGGCCGGCTACTGGAACAAGCCCGAGGCCACAGCCGCAGCCTGGCGGAACCAGTGGTTGCACACCGGAGACGCCTTCCGACGCGACGCCGAGGGTAACTACTACTTCGTGGACCGGATGAAGGACGCCATTCGGCGCCGCGGCGAGAACATCTCCTCTGCCGAGGTGGAGGCAGACGTCAACTCGCATCCGGCGGTCCTGGAGAGCGCCGCCGTGGCCGTGCCGTCCGACCAGAGCGAGGACGAGGTAATGGTCTACGTGGTCACCCGGCCGGGCCACAGTGTCACGGCAACCGATCTGCTGGACTACCTCGCCGAGCGGATGGCCCGGTTCATGGTCCCGCGGTACGTCGAGTTCCTCGACGAGTTGCCCAAGACACCGACCCAGAAGGTCCAGAAGGCCGTCCTGCGCACCCGCGGCATCGGCACCGAGACCTTCGACCGGACACGGCCTGCCTGATCCCGACCATGAGACCGCCCTCCCAGCCCGTTCGGGGCCGGAAGGGCGGTCTCATTCCTGCCTCAGCGGGCCCAGCGGGCCACCTGGTCCTCGAGTTCGACCACCTCCGGCACCGCATTGCCGGGGCTGCCCGGCGTACGGGAGAAGCGGGGAGCCGGCGCCGACTGGAGGACGCCGTCCTGCTCGATCCACGATCCACGCGCCACCACGTGCGGGTGCCTGGCCGCCTCGTCCCAGTCAAGGACTGGCGTGACACAGGCGTCGGTTCCCTCAAAGTGTTCCGCCCACTCATCGCGGGTGCGCCGGGCGAACACATCAATGAAGCGCTGCCGCATGGCAGGCCATCCGCTGCGGTCCATCTGTGGCGCAAACTCGTCCGGAGCAATGCCGAGTCCCTCGAGCAGCACGGCATAGAACTGCGGCTCGAGAGCACCCACGGCGACGTACTTGCCATCGCTGCAGGCATAGGTGCCATAGAAGGGGGTGCCACCGTCGACCAGGTTCGACTCCCGCTCGTTCTGCCAGGCCCCGATCGCGCGCAGCGCCATGATGGGGTGGCTGTTGAGCACGGTCCCGTCGACCATGGCCGCGTCGACGACCTGGCCACGACCGGACGTGTTCCGTTCATAGAGGGCGGCCAGGAGCCCGAGCAGGAGCAGCATCGACCCACCGCCGAAGTCACCGACCAGGTTGAGCGGCGGGCTGGGCGGCTGGTCCCGGCGCCCCATGGCCTGAAGGGCCCCGGTGACCGCGATGTAGTTGATGTCGTGGCCGGCCGCCCGTGCGAACGGGCCGTCCTGGCCCCACCCCGTCATGCGGCCGTAGATCAGGGCCGGGTTCCGCTGCAGGCATTCCTGCGGCCCGAGCCCGAGGCGTTCGAGCACGCCGGGCCGGAGGCCTTCCAGGAGGATGTCGGCGCCTTCCACCAGGGCCAGCACGCCTTCGCGACCCGCATCCGACTTGAGGTCGAGCGTCACCGATCGACGGCCACGCAACGCGGGGTCGGTCATTCCCTGGTCACCCAGCTCCAGGCCGCGCGCGCCGGCGGGCCGATCAACCCGCACCACTTCCGCGCCCAGGTCCGCCAGGACCATGGCCGCTTGGGGCGAGGGGCCCACCGCCGCCAGTTCAACCACTCTCAATCCGGCCAGGGGTCCGGTCACGGGATTCCTCTTCTCTGGCGTTGCCCGGTCGGGCGACTCACCGACGACATGATTTTACACTAGTGTAAACTTTTGGGATTGGTGGACAGGGAAGATGGGTAGGCTCTCCCGCATGCGAGACACACGGCAACAGATCCTGGCGGCGTCGGCAGACGTCTTCTCCCGACTTGGCTATGCCCAGACGACGATCGGCGACATCGCCAAGGCGGCCGGCGTCACCAGGCCCACCGTGTATGCCTACTTCAGCTCCAAGGACGAGGTCTTCCAGACCCTTGCCGAGAACGTGCGCCACGAGTTCCGGCGGATCCAGGACGTTCCCGCCGACACGCCTCCCCGCGAGGTCATCCGCCAGACCCTGACCAACTACCTCGCGGCGTACGTCGAGCACCTCGGCATGATCACGGTGATCGCACACCAGGCCATCGTCGAGCCCCAGGTTGCGGAACTCTGGGAAGGAATCCACTCCGACATCAACAGCCGGCACACGCGCTTCCTGGATCGCCTGGTCCGCGAGGGGAACGCTTCCCCCAGCGTCCCCACGGAGATGCTGGTGGAGGCCACGAGCGGCATCGTCATGCGGTTCGCTGAACTCATCGTCCGCCGGCCCGAGCAACGCGACCACCTGATGGAGGAGTTCGTGGCCCTGCATTTCGCGTTGAGCCACATCTCCGACCCGGAGCCTGAGCCGAGCACCGTCGCAGCAGGCGATCGCACGCCAGCCGTGTGACGCGCAAGGACGCATAACCCTGTGGAGATCTTCCTGAGGGGCCCGCTCAGGGCTGGTCGAGTTGGGAAACCGCACACTGCCCGGGGTCCGGGCACGTGCTCGCATGATCGGCCAACCGGACGCCCACGGACCTCAAGCCGAATCGTGCTACCAGCATCGGAAGCGACTCATCGACACCAGTCGGCTGCTCGACCGCGCGACTGCCGAGCTTGGCGGACTCCATCAGCATCAACACCGTGACGCGCAGCTCGTCGTGCTGCACCTCGGATTCGGGCCACACTGCCCGGACCAGCTCCGCGAAGAAGGTCACCTCCTCTGCCAGCGACTCCGAGAGCTGCCGGGCGTGCTCGGGCGCCAACGCTCCTGCAGCAGTGGAGAGCACGTGGCATTCACGCGCATGCTCCACGTGATAGCGCGTCATCGTCGCCAGCGCCTCACGAAGAACGTCGGCCGGGCAGCCGGACTGCTGCCGGGACAGCGCACGCAATGCGTCGAGATCCTGCCGCACCTGGCGGACCAGGTCCCACAGGAGCGACTCCTTGGACTCGGTGTAGTTGTAGATCGTCGCGGCGCTGACCCCCACCTGCCGAGCGACCTCACGCATCGACGTGGCCTCGAAACCGTTGCGCACGAACAGGTCCAGAGCGGCTTGCCGGGTCGCCTCCATGTTGGCGCGACTCCCCCGTCGCTCGGGCACGCGCTGCCCGTCCACCTGCATCGCCCGTCCCTTTCCTGCTGCGGTCATCGAGCCATCATCGGCCATCCGTCGACGTCGCGCGCCATCGGGCGGTGCGCGATCTACCGGAGCCGGCGGTCAGTGGCCGGATGCCGCCACCTGGTCACGAAGCACGCGCTTGAGCAACTTCCCCGATGCATTCTTCGGTAGTTCTGCCACTGCGTGATAGTGCCGTGGCCGCTTGTACTTCGCGAGCCGTTCGGCGCAGAGCGCGTTCAGAACGCCTTCGTCCAGTTCCGCTCCAGCCCGCATCACCACATAGGCGTGCACCGTCTCACCCCAGGTCTCGTCGGGCAAACCGATAACCGCGACCTCCACCACGTCCGGGTGCGCCGCCACGACTTCCTCGATCTCGGTGGGGAAGATGTTGACGCCTCCCGAGATGATCATGTCCTTGGCCCGATCCACGACGTAGAGGTATCCCTCCTCGTCGAGCCTGCCCAGGTCGCCGCTGGTCAGCCATTCGCCCCGGAACGCCTCCGCGGTTGCCTCAGGGTTCTTGTAGTAACGCACCCCGAGACCGGGCCCGCGCTTGTAGATCTGGCCGACCTCGCCGACAGGCACGTCGTTTCCCTCGGCGTCGAGGATCCGCAGTTCGCAGCCGAACCATGCCTGGCCGACCGAGCGCACCTTGCGCAACTGGTCGGCGGGCTTGAGGACGCTGTAGAAACCGGCTTCGGTGGCGCCGTAGTACTCGAAGAGCCCCGCTCCCGAGAAGTAGTCGAGGAGCCGCTCCTTGGTCGAGGTCAGCAGCGGCGCGGCCGCCGAGACGAGGCCACGCATCGAACTGACGTCGAAGGTGTCCTTCTCCTCGACCTCGAGGAGCATCGTGTACATCGTCGGCGCCATCGGGGTGAAGGTGACCCGTTCCTGCTCGATGAGGGCCAGGGCACCGCGCGCGTCGAAGTTGCGTTGCATCACCACGGTCCCGCCCACCATGAGTTGCTGCAGGCCCCACATGAATCCGAGCCCGTGATAGAAGGGCCCGGCGATGAGGGTGGTGTCGTCCTCACGTACGCCGACCTCGACCGTGATGTCGTACCAGTTCTGGCGGGCCATCCGCTGTGGCACCTCGCAGGCCTTCGGATAGCCGGTGGTTCCTCCGGTGAAGGCCAGGTGGTAGATGTCCCACTCATCGAGCACCAGGTAGTCCAGCGATGCCTCCGCCGAGGCCAGGAGTTCGTCGTAGTCGCGGTATCCGGTGCTGGGATCTGCCCCGCCCAGGACCACCACCCGGTCAGACGCGATGTGGTCGAGGGACTCATGGGCTGCGACGAAGGTGTCCAGGAGGGTGGCATCGAGGATCACGGCCTTGGAGTCCGAGAAGCGGACGGCGTACTCGACCTCGGAGGGGACGAACCGATAACTGATCGGCACGACGGCGGCACCGAGCCCCGCGATGGCATAGACGATCTCGACGTACTGGGCACGGTTGGGGAGGAAGACCGAGACCTTGTCACCCCTGCCGATCCCGAGCGCGGACAACGCATTCGCCAACCGCGCGGTCCGTTCGCTCACCTCGGCCCAGGTGAACCGTTCCTCGCCTTCGACCACGGCAACCTTGTCGCGGCGCGAATGCAGTGCGGCGTGCTGGTGCGGCAGGTGCCCGACGGTCAGGGCCTCGTTGTAGATGGTCACAGTTCCTCCTCCTGCTCAGATGCCCAGGTAGGCCGAGATGACGTGCTCGGACTGCAGGATCTCGTCGGGGTCCCCACCCATCGTGATCGTCGAGTCCTCCAGCACCACCACACGAGTGGCGCACCTGGTCGGGATGGTCAAGTTCTGCTCCACGAGCAGGATCGCGGTCCGCTCGGCGACGGCGGCGATGTTCTCTGCCAACTGCTCGACCACGATCGGCGCCAGCCCGTGCGATGGCTCGTCGAGCATCAGCAGGTCCGGGTTGGTCAGCAGTGCCCGGGCGATCGCCAGCATCTGGCGCTCCCCGCCCGACAGGGTTCCGGCGTACTGGCCCTGCCGCTCCTCGAGCCGGGGGAAGAGCGCGAAGGTCGACTCCAGTCCCTCCTCCAGGTTGTCCCGCAGCGATGCACCGATCTGCAGGTTCTCCATCACGGTCATGGCCGGGAAGGACTGCTGTCCCTCGGGGACGAAGGCCAGTCCGTCGCGCACCCTGCGGTGCGCGGAATGGCCGCTCACCGACTGTCCCTTGAACCTCTGCTCACCCTGGAGGGGAGTGATCAACCCGGCGAGCGTGCGCAGCAGCGTGCTCTTCCCGACGCCGTTGGCGCCGAGCACACAGACCACTTCACCCTGCTCGACCGTCAGGTCGATGTCACGGAGGATCACCCGCTTGCCATAGCCGGCGCTGAGTCCCTCAATCTGCAACATGGCTGCCTCCCAGGTATGCGGCAATGACGCGTTCATCGGTCTGCACGTGCGCCGGCGTCCCCTGCGAGATCACCATGCCGCCCTCGAGGACGATCACCCGCTCGACGCTGTTCATCAGGAACCGCATGTTGTGGTCGATCACCAGGATGGTCGTGCCCTCGTCGCGGATGCGCCCGATGGCCACCGACAACTGGTCCAGGTCCACACCGGTCAGCCCTGCTCCGGGCTCGTCCATGAGCAGCACCTTCGGGCGGGTCGCCAGCGCGATCGCCACTCCGAGCCGGCGAAGCTCGCCGAAGGAGAGTTCCCCGGCCAACAGGTTCCACCGTGGTGCGAGGTCGAGCATCTCCAGTACATGGAATGCATCGACGTCGTGGCGTGAGTTCAGGGCACCCAGCTCGACGTTCTCCAGCACGGTGAACTCGCCGAAGACCCGGCTCTGCTGGAAGGTCTTGGCAACGCCTGCCCGAGCGGCACTGCCGAGCGTCCATCGGCGCACTCGCTCGCCCTCGAAGAAGACCTCTCCCTCGGTCGGCGCCGCCAACCCGCTGAGCACGTTGACCAGCGTCGTCTTGCCTGCACCGTTCGGACCGATCAGCCCGGTGACGGTGCCCTCGGGCAGGGCAATGGTGACGTCCTGGAGGGCCTTGAGACCCCGGAAGGCCATCGAGACGCCCTGCGTCGCGAGTACGTCGGGCCGCTGCTGGGTGGGGCTGGGCCCCTCGGCCAGGTTCGACTGGGTCATCGCTCTGTCTCCTTCTCCTGCTCGCTCGGGCGCTTGCCGCGGCGTACCCGTCGCCAGGTGGATTCGACGACGCCGACGACACCCTTGGGAGCAACCATCACCACGAGCAACAGCAGGGCCGCGTAGACGAGGGTGGAGTAGTCCTTGAGGCCATTGAAGAGTTCGGGGAACCCGACCACCACCAGGGCCCCCACCATTGGTCCGAGCAGCGTGCCTGCTCCGCCGATGATCACCATCGCGAGCGGCTCGAATGCCGCCGTCGCAAAGTCGAACGACCCCGGCGTGATGAAGCCCAGCCAGTGTCCGTAGAGCACCCCGACCAGCGAGATCAGGACGGACGAGGCGGCGAAGGCGGTCCGCTTGCTGCGGGCGACCCGGACACCCACCGAGGCAGCGAGGACCTCGTCATCGCGGGTGGCCTGCCAGGAGAGTCCGAGCTTGCGGCGGACCAGGACCGAGGTCGCCAGCAGCATCACCACCAGAACCACGACCATGGCTCGCAGGTAGTGGACTTCCTGGCTGAGCTCGATCGGGCCGAGGACGAACGGGCGGGCGATGCCGCCTTCCTCGATCGGTCCGGCACTCGAGATCCCCGCCGCTCCCCCTGTCTTCTCCTTCCACAGCAGGGCGACGTTGTAGCCGATGATCGAGATTCCCGCCGTGATCAAGGCGAAGTGGAGACCGCGGGCGCGGAAGATGACCAGGCCGAGCAGCAGCGAGAAGGCAAGCGCGATCAGGCCCGCGATCAGCAGGCTCTTCCATCCCGGCCAGTCATAGCGGCCGGTGCCGAGGACGCCAATGTAGGCGCCGAGCGCCAGGAAGGCACCCGAGCTCAGGTTGAGCTGCCCGGCGTACCCCACGACGAGGTTGAGGCTGCTCGCGATCAGGGCCCAGGCGGCGAGGGTTCCGTAGAGGTAGGTGTCGTGACTGTTGAGCCCACCCGAGAGAGAAATGGTCGCCACCACGACCAGGGCGGCGATCACCAGGCGGACCCACAGCCGGAGACCGAACTTGTCCCGCCAGATGCCAGTGCTCGGCACCGTGTCCGCTCCGGAGCGCACCTCGGGAGCAGAGTGCTTCGGGGCGTGGCTCGTTGACTGGGTCATCACAACTGCACCTTCTCTGCTGATGCCACGCGGAATGCCCCTTCGGGCCGCAGGGCAAGGAATGCCACCAGGGCGACGAAGACGACCATGCTGCGCGCCATGTTGTCGATGTAGCCGGCTGCGAGGGTCTCGAGGATCGCCACCGTGAAGCCGCCGATGACGATCGTGGCCATCCGGCCACCACCACCTGCGACGACCAGGATCACGAAGGCGACCAGCGTCGGGTGGAAGCCCATGTGCGGGTTGAGGTTGGTCGTCGGGGCGAGCAGTGCACCTGCCAGGCCCGCGACCGCGGCTCCCAGGACGAAGGTGATGGTGCCGATCTGCTTGACATTGAGGCCGGAGAGTTGTGCCATCTCGCGGTTCTGGGCCAGTGCCCGGAGCGAGCGACCGAACCGGGCACGGTAGACCAGCCAGCCGAGGAGCACGGAGACCGCGACCACGACACCGATGATCAACAGACGATAGTTGGCGATGCGGACAGGGCCGATCTCGGTGACGCCTGAGAACGGGAGCGGCACGGCAAGCGGGTCCTGGCCCCACTGCAGGGCGATCAGCTCCTGCAGGATCATCGCCAATGCGAGCGATCCGACCAGGACGGCCAGGATGCTGGCGTTCTGGAGGCGCCGGAACATCGCCAGTTCCAGCCCCCAGCCGATCAGGCCGACCACGACGACCGAGAGCACCATCGCAATCCAGAAGGGGATACCGAGGGTGACCACGAATGCGTACTGCAGGTAGGCGCCCAGCGCGAACATCTCGCCGTGGGCGAAGTTGGGGAGGTGCAACGTGGTGAACACCATGAACAGGCCCAGGGTCACCAGCACATAGGCGCCTCCCAGGACCAGCCCATTCGTGACCTGCTGCAGGAACACATCCATCAAGGATCTCCTCGTGAAGAAGGGGAAAGCCGGTGGCGGGCGGGGTCCCCGCCACCGGCTGGTCGGATCAGTCAGCGAGGACCCAGCCGGTCCCCTTCTCCCAGATCGTCACGGCGCCCTCGATGTTGACCTCGCGGTCCTGGTAGACCAGGCCACCCTCGTGCGGCGCGTAGGTCGCGAGCGTCTTGCCTTCGATGTCACTGACCTGCAACTCGTTGAGTGCCTTGATCAGGCCGTCGACGGAGAGCTCATCTGCCTTCTCGAGGCCCTGGAAGAAGATCACCATGCCGTCGTGGGCGTTGACGGTGAAGGAGCCGGCCTTGTCCCCGACCTTCTCGGCGAAAGCGAGGGCGATCGGGTTCTCAGCTGCGATGAAGGAGTCCAGGCTGCCGAGCGGGCCGGCCTGGGTGACGTTCTCCATGACGGTTTCGTCACCGATGAGTTCGTCGACCTCGGCATTGGTCAGGCCGCCGTTCCACTGGATCAGCATCTCGCCACCCAACTCGCGGACCTGCTGGGTTATCAGGACCGTCTCGGCCGGGTAGGCGCGCGTCATGTAGAGGTCGACGTCCTTGCTGAGCATCTCGGTGATGGGCGCCCGGAAGTCGGTGTCGCCGAGCTGGTGGGACTGCTGCAGGACGACCTCGCGGCCCAATGCCTCGATGCCGGCGACCAGGGCGTCCTCTTCGGAGACCAGTCCGGTGTGCATCTGGTCGGTGATCATCGCGATCCGCTTGATCTCGGGGTGCCGCTCCAGCCAGTCCAGGGTCGACTGGGTGTAGACGGAGACACGAGCTCCACTACGGAAGACGTTGGGGTTCTTGGTGGGTCCTTCCACCGTGGCGACCATGAGCTGCCAGTAGGCGTCGGACTGGGCCATCAGCGACTGGGTCGCCGTCGCCGTGCCCGAGCCGAAGGGACCCATGATGAAGTGGTAGCCGTCATCGAGCGCCTCGCGGGCCACGGACTGCGCGACCTCGGGGTTCTGCTCGTCGTCGAAGACGTCGATCTGGATGGTGTAGTCCTCGCCGTCCACGGTGACGCCGCCCTCGGCGTTGACGTCCTCGGCCATCTGCTGCATGGCCGCGACGGTCGTGGTGCCCCAGACGGAAGCCGGACCGGTCATCGGATAGATGGCCGCAATCTTGATGACGCCATCCTCAGCGACCTCATCGCCGCCACCACCGCAGGCAGCAGTCAGCATTCCCAGAGCCAGGGCCGCTGCGGCCCAACGCAATTTGCGCATGGTCATGTCCTCTTTCCGTTGTGCCGGCCTGGAGGCCAGCGACCCTTTGAGACGGCTTGTGGCAGCCCTCACAACACCGGTGATCCTACGAACTGAACACGTGATCGTAAAGCGTTTTGGAGAAATTTCTTTACATTTCTGTAAAGTCGCGCTCAGGGCCGCTCTGCGGCCGTGTCACGTCAACCACGAGGAGCCCCATGGACACGTCACGCAGATTGCAGGTCAGCCGCACTGGTCAGGACGGGGAGATCCTCGTGATGACCATGGACCGTCCGCGGCAACGCAACGCTGTGGACCAGCAACTCGCGGATGAGATCGATGCGGCCATGACCGAACTCGAGACGGCGCCCGGCCTTCGCGTCGGGATCCTCACCGGAGGACCAGACTTCTTCTGCGCCGGGACCGACCTGTCGCTGACCACCAGCCCCGTCTCCGCAGCAGGCGGTGAGTACGGCGTCATCCGGCGCGCCCGGACTCGCCCCTTGATCGCCGCAGTCGAGGGCTTCGCCCTCGGAGGTGGCATGGAGATTGCCCTCGCCTGCGACCTGGTCGTGGCTGCCGAGAGCGCGAGTTTCGGGCTCCCCGAGGCTCAACGCGGCGTGGTCGCAGTCTGCGGAGCCTTGTTCCGCGGCCCGGAGAAGTTGTCACCCAACACTGCACTCGAACTGCTGTTGACCAACACCCGCATCGACGCCGACCGCGCCCACGCGCTGGGCATGGTCAACCGGGTGGCACCGTCAGGGCAGGCCCTGGAATGGGCCGTGCAGTTTGCTGAGGAAATCGTGCTCTCCAGCCCGCAAGCCGTGGCGGGGACCCTTCACGCAGTCAATGCTGAACGAGCGCGGCGCGAAGCGGCAGCATGGGCGCACACCGAACTGGCGAACCTCCACGCTGCGGCCTCAACCGATCGCGCCGAGGGCGTGACCGCCTTCTTCGAGAAGCGTCAGCCGCGTTGGTAGGCGGCACGGTTCCGCCGACGAGCCCTCAGGCCCCGTCGCGGAAGACCGCCGCCCGCCCCTCCTTGCGCGCCCGGGTCGCCTCCTCGAAGTTGTCGGTCAGCAGCCGCAGGTAGAGCTGCCCGATCCCCTCGGTCGGCATGTAGCTCTCCAGTGAGGTCGCCGAGATCCCGGCATGCAGGGTCCGCTTGGTCAGCTCGATCCCGGGCTGCGACAGCGACCCGATCCGTTCACCGACCTCCACGGCTGCCTCCACCACCGGGTCCGCCAGCCGCGAGACGAGCCCGATCCGCGCCGCTTCCTCGGCGTCGACGTCGCGCCCGGTGAACATGATGTCCGCCGCATGGGTCGACCCGACCGCGCGCGGCAGCAGGAAGCTCAGCCCCAGTTCGCTCGCGGTGAGGCCGTTGTTGATCCCTGCTGCCCGGAAGTACGCCGCGGACGACGCGATCCGCAGGTCACAGGCGAGCGCGAGGCAGAGCCCACCACCGATCGCGGGCCCGTTGATCGCCGCGATCACCGGCTGGTGCAATCGGCGCAACGTGAGGATCACGTCCTCCAGCATCTCCAGCGAGCGCAGCGCGTACGCCGGCCGGGCCAAGCCCTCCACGTGCGGCGGGCGTCCCGCCGACTCCTGATCGGCACCGGAGCAGAATGCCTCGCCCGCACCCGTCAGCACGATCGCGCGGACCGTGTTGTCGTGGCCGGTCTCGAGCAGCGCGTCCCGCACCGGCACCATCACGTCGAATGCCATCGCGTTCATCCGCTCCGGCCGGTTCAGGGTGACCACGGCGACGTGCTCGGCCGGGCGGGTCACCTCGACGTACGACCTCACTCGTCCACCTCCACACCCCGGGTCCGTCCGAGCCCGGCCAGGGAGTCGGCGACTTCCCGCGCCGTCTTGTAGTCCGCCTTGCCGGTGACATGGCGCGGGATCCTCTCCACGACGTGCATGGTCCGGGGCACCTTGTATCCCGAGAGTCGGCTGCGCAGGAAGGCGCGGACCTCGTCGAAGTCGAGTTCGTGTCCGGGCCGGGCCTCGAGCAGGGCGGCGACCTGCTGTCCGTACGTCGGGTCGGGCAGCCCCATGACCACGGTGTCGAAGACGCCGGGGTGCGACTTGAGCGCGACCTCGACCTCCTCGGGATAGACCTTCTCGCCGCCGGTGTTGATGCAGTTGGACCCGCGCCCGAGCAGGGTGACCTTGAGGTCCGGCTCGATCTGGACCCAGTCACCGGGCACCGCATAGCGGGTGCCGCCGATCTCGAGGAAGGTGCGTGCGGTTTTCTCCGGGTCACCGAAATAGCCGAGCGGGATGTTGCCCGAGCGCGCCATAAGCCCGATCGCACCGACATTGGTCGCCGGGTCGATGACGTTCATCTCCTCGTCGAGGACGGCCATGTCGACGCCGATGTTGACCAGGGAGCCCTTGTCGGCGAGGTTCGACTTCTCCACCCGCCCGTTGCCGGTGAACCCGGTCTCCGAGGAGCCGATGATGTCCATCAGCACCGCATTCGGCAGCGCATTGAGCATGCGCTCCTTGACCTCGACGGAGAAGATGGCGGCCGCACTGTTGACGTTGACCAGCGTGCTCGCGTCGTACCCCCCGCGTTCGTACTCCTCGATCAGGGGACGGGCCATCGCATCCCCGATCAGGGAGATCGTCTGCACCCGCTCGGCCTCGACCGTGCGCCAGATCTCCGCCGGGTCGAACTTCGGCAGCAGCACGTTGGTGTGCCCGGTGAAGAAGCGGAGCAGCATCCCCCACTGGCCGTTGGCGTGCATGATCGGGCCGAGTTGCAGGCACCGCAGTGGATGGTCGTTGGCAGCGGCCTGGCGCGCCTGGTCGAACTCGTCGAGGCGCTCGCGGGTGGCGAAGTCGATGCCGCCACCGAGCGTGCGCCACACGTCCTCGTGGCGCCACATCACGCCCTTGGGATAGCCGGTGGTGCCGCCGGTGTAGACGATGAAGACGTCGTCGGCGCTGCGCTGGCCGAAGTCACGTACGTCGGGTTGGGCCGCCACTGCTTCGGCCCACGGCGTCGCGTCGTACGTCGTGGGCGCGTGGTCGGTCTCGTCGGCGATCACCACCACTTCACGGATCAGCGCGTGCCGCGGCACCACCTTGTCGAGCACCGGCGCATAGCGCGCCTCGTGGACCAGCGCGATCATCTTGGAGTTGTCGAAGAGGTAGTCGAGTTCGCCCTCGACATAGCGGTAGTTGATGTTGATCGGCACCGCGCGCGCCTTGAAGGTGCCGAGCATCGCCACCACGTGCTCGGTGACGTTGCGGGCCATCAGGCCCACGTGCTCGCCGGGCTTGACGCCGGCATCGGCGAGGTGGTGGGCGAACCTGTTGGCGCGGGCGTCGAGCTCGGCATAGGTGAGTCGGTCCTCGCCCAGGATCAGGGCGAGCCGGTCGGGAACGACGTCCACCACGTGCTCGAAGAGGTCTGCGATGTTGAGGGCCATGGGCACAACCATCGGGGGCACTCGTGCGCCGGCCCACCCCTCGTTTCGGCTACTGGAACCAGACAACCAGACATCTGTTGGGCGGACCAAACAAATGCTAGGTTGTGTCCGGGATCACAGGACTGGCCCCGCTTCGGGCCCAATCGCATCCCGGGGAGGAAGCACCATGACAGACACCGCCATCAGGCCCACCGCCACCGCCATCGGCCCCGGAGCGGAAGGCGCCGCCGCCTCGCGCCCGGGCATGATCGAGCGCCTCACCGAGGTGCTCGACGTCTTCATCGACGGGCCCGACCACCTGATGCTGGAGGACATCGTCGCGGCCTCCGGACTGCCGAAGTCGACGGCGTTCCGGATGCTGCGCCAGTTGATCGAACTCGACTGGCTCGAGCACGACCAGCGCGGCTATCGCCTCGGGCCACGGATGCAGCGCCTCGGGCAGCGGGTGGTGGACCAGTCCGCCCTGCGCGCCGCGGCCGCCGACGTGCTCAACCGCCTGCACCTGGCCAGTTCGGCCGTCGTCCACCTGGTCGTCTTGGAGGGCAACAAGGTGCACTACCTGGACAAGGTGGGTGGCGCGGCCTCCCTCTCGGTGCCCTCGCGTGTCGGCGTACGGCTCCCGGCACATGTCTCGGTCGCCGGCCTGACGCTGCTCTCCGCGCTCCGCCCCGAGCAGGTGGACCGCCTCTATGCCGGCACCTACATCCCCGAGCAGCGGCTGCACCGCCTGCACGAGCAACTCGCCGCGATCCGCTCCCGCAACGGCCTGGCCCTCACCCCGCACGACATGCGTACGCCGATCCGCGCCGTCGCCGCGCCGGTGATTACCGACCACGGCCCCGTCGCCGCGATCTCGTGCGCGGTCCGCGGGCCTGACGCCCCCGTGGAGGCGTTCGTGCCGATGGTCACCCACGCCGCCCGGCGTACGGCGGATCGCCTGCGCTCCGCCTGACCCGCGCCGAAGTCGGAGGAAAACCCGCACCTGGTGCGGGTTTTCCTCCGAGTTCGTGGCCCCTGCCGTTGCTCGGGGGCCTGGCTGTGGATAACGCCAGCGGGCCGCGGGCGACAGCGCATACCGTGGCGGCCCATGGACGGAAGCGACCACGTGCAGCCGCGGCTCGGCGGGCGAGCCAGCAGCGTGACGGCCTGTTCCGTGCGGTGTTCTCCCAGCCGGTGCATGCTGCGTCGGAGTTGCGGTCAGTGTTGCCGGCACGGGTGCTGGAGCGCCTTGACCTGGACGGACTTGAGGTGGTGCCCGGGTCATTCGTGAGTGAGGCGTTGCGCCAGCAGCACACCGATGCGCTGTTCGCCACGCGGTGGGCTGGCCGCGACGCGTACCTGTTCGTCCTGTTGGAGCATCAGAGCACTCCGGATCCATGGATGGCGTGGCGAATGCTGGGCTATCAGGTGCGGATCTGGGAACGTCACTTGAAGGAGAACCCCGAGGCGTCACGGCTGCCGGTGATCGTGCCGGTCGTCATCTATCAGGGCGAGCGGCCCTGGAAGGCGAGCACGGAGTTCGCCGACCTGCTTGACCTGGACCCCGATGAGCGGGCCGAGTTGGACCTGGAGAACGGGACGGGCACCGCGGGCGTGCCTCGGTTCGTCTATCTGCTGGATGATCTCAGCGGAGCGGATACCGAGGTTATCTTGCGGTCGCGACCATTGACCGAAGAGGCAATGCTGGCCCTCGGACTCCTCGGTGCGCCGGCGGGGTTCGATGACCCCGATCCGGTGTTGGGGCCGTGGCGAGACCTCCTTGCCCGGGTCCGGGGCCGCCCTGGCGGAGAACGTCTCCTGGTCACGATCGCGATCTATACTTGGAACATCAGCACGGTGTCGGGCGAGCGGATGGAGGAGTTCATGACCACGCTGGAACCTGAGGTCGCGGACACATTCGTCTCGACGTGGGACCGGGGCATGGCCGAAGCGCGAACCGAGGGCGAAGCGCGAGGGCACGCTGCGTTGTTCGCGACGCAAGCGGCATATCGCTTCGGGGACCTCGACCCGGCCGTCATGGCCGCCATCGACACCGCCACCACCGAGCAGATCACCGCGTGGAGCATGAAACTCGTCGAAGGCACGCTGACCCTCGACGACCTCGTCCCCTGACGCCTTCGGTCAGCGCGGGCCGCTCCGCGACATCACCGAACTCGGAGGAAAACCCGCACCTGGCGCCGAATTTCCTCCGACTTTGTGGCCCCGCCTCAGCGTGTTGCCGCGTTTGGATCGTCGCTGAGGAGCGAACTGACGTACCGCTCGCAGCGCGCGACCGCTTGAAGAATGTCAGCGACCCGTTGCTCGGCGCTGCGACTCACAACGCAACCGCGTCCGCCAGCGCTGATTGAGAAATCGGACGCTTCAGCAACTGGACGGGAAAGATGTCGATGTCCTCGCGGTCGAACAGTGACCTCGTCTCTTCCATGAGGCCGGAAGCGCGCAAGAGAAGGTTCCCGTCAGCTGGATCCATCTCGACAAGGATGTCGATGTCGCTGCTCGCATCTGCAGTCCCACGAGCAATCGAACCGAAGAGTCTCGGGTTCCTCGCCGCGTACTTGTCCAAGAGGAGGACGAACTCCTCACGCCGCGCAGCAAGCAACTCACGCAGTGCGAGCGTTTCGGGCGAAACAACCGACGTTGACATGTCCCAAGATTACCGGGGAGCCGGACCAATCGCGACAGTCAAGCAAACGGCCTGGGGCAACGGCCGCAAACTCGGAGGAAAACCCGCACCTGGTGCCGAATTTCCTCCGAGTTCAGGCTGCCAGCTCACGCCGCCCCAGCGGCAGCGCTACTCAGACCACGAAGATCGGCAACGATCGCCTGGTCTCGAAGGCGAAGTCGGTGCCGGTGGAGAAGCGGACCACGGCCACCTCGTCGGCCTCGCGGACCGGTTCGTCACGGCGTACGACGTCGGCCCGCCACCCTGCGCCAGTTCCGGCCGCAGCGGGCACCGGGGAGACCGCAACGTCCAGGTGCAGGTCGACACCACCGACCGCGGCCCGCAGGGCATCGGTCCAGTCGGGTCCGCACAGGGAGATCCAGGCGTCGTCCTCGTGGGCAGGCCCGGGCGTCACCGTGACCGACGCGGCATCGAACGAGGCCGTCACATACGCGGCCGGGTTGAACAACGGATGCACCGCCAGCACGGACATCGCGCCCGCGACACTCGCCGGGGCCAGCAGCGCCCGGGCCAGTCGCGCCGAGGCGACGCCGGCGATCCCGGTCAGTTGCTTGCGCCGGATCGCGAGCAACTGGTCCACATCGGTTGCGCGCTTGCCGACCGCGAGCCCGAAGGCACGATCCAGTAGGGCCATCTGCAGGCAGACCTCGTCGGCGATCCGGACCAGGGCCGCATGCGAGAACGCGGTGAAGTCGAGGTCGGAGAGCAGGGGGCCGGCATAGTCGTCCAGCCCCGGCCCACCGGGCTCGATCGGGGCCAGTTCCAGAGAGGCCGCGCGGGAGGCCTCGTTCACCGCGAGCAGCGGGATGCCGCTCACCGGCGGGTGGTCGTCGCGAATCCGCACCGTCCAGGCGCAGTGCGGGTGACGGTCGGCCGGCGCACGCGGGGGTCGATGGATCGGGCGCACCTGGGCCCGCGGGTTCGTCGCCACCGCCGTCGCATCGAAGGTGGGGTCCTCGATGTCGTGGCACATCGAGCGGACGTACTCCTCCCCCATCGGCTCGACGTCCATCAGCGCACCGCAGTGGTCGAGGTGGAACTCGCCGGTCCAGGGATCATCGACGCGATAGCGGAAGTCCATGAACTGCGGCGGCGCCCCGATGTCGAGTTGGAGGCCCTTGAAGATCGTCGGTACGTCGCCGTGCCCGGCCACCTCGGGCGCATAGCCGAGCGCGTGCTGCATCCGTCGGGTATAGATCGGGCTGGAGGCGGCCCACTCCTCGATCGCGATCTCGGCCATCACCTCACGCCCGAAGGCGGAGATGCACCAGGCCATCCCGGAGCGGTCGATGAGCTGGCCGATCAGCAGCAGTTCCGGGACGACGACGGCCAGCTGTGCCCGCGACAGCCCGGCGAACCGGCTGGCCGGCACCGCGCTCACGCCCTGCCCGTCCCGCACCCGCGCCGCCTCACTCATGGCAGGTCAGCCCAGTCCGAGCTTGCCGGCCAGGTTGTCGAGGTACGTCAGCACGGCGGACTCCTCGGTGTCGGGCAGGCCGTAGATCATCTCGCTCGCCCCGGCCGCTCCCCAATCGGCGAAGTCCTCGGCAGTCGGCTTCTTCGCAACCAGGATCCGGATGTCGGGCTCCCCCTCGCGCTCGGCCGCCGCCCATTCCTCACGCAGCAACGCGGCCTTGGCGGCGATGTCGGTGTCGATCGGAGTGGTCATCCATCCTTCGGCATGGGCGGCGATCCACTTCATCGTCTTCGGTCCGCCGCCGGCACCGATGATCACCGGGATCCGGCCCTGCGGGGGCTTCGGGTAGGCCCAGCTCGGTCCGAACGTCACGAACTCCCCGTCGTACGCCGCCTCCTCCTCGGTCCACAGCGCCCGCATCGCCTCAAGGTACTCCCTGAGCACGGTACGCCGTTTGTTGGCGGGGACATGGTGGTCGGCCAACTCGTCGGTGTTCCAACCGAACCCGGCGCCGACGGTGACCCGACCCCCGGAGAGGTGGTCCAGGGTGGCCAGGGTCTTGGCCAGGGTGATCGGGTCGGACTCGACCGGCAGGCTGACCGCGGTCGAGAGCCCGATCCGTTCGGTGACCGCGGCACAGGTGGCCAGCGAGACCCACGGATCCAGCGTGCGCAGGTAGCGATCGTCGGGAAGGTCCTCGCCCCCGGTCGGGTGCAGTGCATCGCGGCGCACCGGGATGTGGGTGTGCTCCGGCACGTAGATCGTGTCGAACCCCCGCTCCTCCACAGCCTTGGCCAGTGCTGCCGGCGTGATGCCGCGGTCTGAGGTGAAGAGAACGATTCCGTTGCGCATGGAGGCATAGTAGAACAGGTTCCACTACTTTGGAATGCTGTCTGGACATGTGTCTGGCTCGCCCGGACAAGCAGGGCGAAGTCCTGTGCGTGGTGGGACTGCGATACTTGGAGGAAGCACCAGAGGACGGAGGCCGATGGAGTCGACCACGCTCGCTGCAGTTGCCAGCGGAGCGGCCGCCGCAGATGTGGACCGTTCAACCGGGGACCCCCCACCGCTGCTCGTCGTACGTCTTGACGACGTGGCACCGGATGCCGCCCTGGCAGCCGACCTGGCAGCCGCCTTGGCGCATCCCTCCGCCCCTGTCCTCGGCATCAGCGATCGCCCGGTCCCCGAAGGATGCGCACCGATCCTGGAGGCCCTCACCTGCACCTTGGCCCCAGCAGGCCCGGGCCGCGCCTGGTTCAGCCCCGCGCCCGGCGACCTGGACCGCATCGACACGACGGTCCGGCGAGCCCCCCGGGCCACGCTCGTGCTGGAGGGCCTGCTCCGGCTGACCGCCCACGTGGACGTGGACAACGGCCTGTTCGCCGAGTCGAGCGCGTATTCGATGCTCTTGGCCGGCCCCGAGTTCCTGGAATGGATCGAGGCGCGCTCTCCGCGCGAGCGACGCGCCACGGTTGATCCGGTAATCGTGGAGCGCGAGGGGCACTCCCTGCGGATCACGCTGAACAGACCCGATCGGCACAATGCGTTCAGCGCTTCCGTCCGTGACCACCTGGTCGCGGGACTCGAGATCGCCCGCCACGACCCGACCGTGCACGAGGTGGTGCTGCAAGGCCGTGGGCCTTCCTTCTGCGCCGGTGGCGACCTGGACGAGTTCGGCACCGCCAAGGATGTCGTCATGGCACACCTGATCCGGACCACGCAGAGCGCCGGCCGGATGGTCCATGAGCTGCGCCAACGAGTCCGGGCCGACCTCCATGGCGCCTGCATGGGCGCGGGCATCGAGATCCCGGCCTTCGCCGGCACCGTCAGGGCGGCCCCCGACACCCGATTCCGCCTGCCGGAGCTCGGCATGGGCTTGATCCCGGGCGCGGGCGGGACCATCAGCATTCCCGCCCGGATCGGTCGTTGGCGCACTGCTGCGATGGCCCTGACCGGACGCGACTTCCCGGTGGCCGAGGTCCGGACCTGGGGGCTGGTCGATGAGTTCTGCTGAAGATCCGCTCGCCACTCCGCTGCGCGCCTGGGCGGCGTCAGGGGCCATGGCCTTGACCGGCACGTACGCCGGCCCGCCACGAGCCGCTCCCGGAGACCCCGCTGGCCAGGTGGCCCGTGACCTCGCCCAATTGAGGCGCCTGGGCACCGAGCTGACCGGACGGACTCCCGACCTGCCGGGAGTGTCGGTGCTCTCCGAACGGGCGGCGCTGGCCGGATTCCACCGCAACGCACCCTGGTCGTGCGGCGGGGCCTTCCGTTTCCTCCCGAGCACCGACGGGTTCTTCGGTCTCTCACTCCCGCGGCTGACGGATGTCGAACTGGTCCCCGCGCTGACCGGTGACGATGCGCTCGCCGGTCAACTCGATGCCCGCCCGGATGCCGTCGACCTGGCCTGGCAGGCTGCAGCCGAGTGGGCCCGAGGCACCACGGCGACCGCCGCACTGGAACGGGCCCGACTACTCGGCCTGGCCTGCGCGACGGCCCCGGCCGGCCCGGAGCACGCCGGTCCGGAGCACGTAGAACCAGACCACGTCGGGCCGGAGCGACCGGCGACACTCTGGGAGGCGCACCGCTTGCCGAGCGGGTCCTGGCCGTCTCGTCCCCTGGTCCTGGACCTCACCGCGCTGTGGGCCGGCCCCTTGGCGGGACATCTGCTGCACCGCCTCGGGGCAACGGTGGTCAAGGTCGAGAGCCCGGGGCGCCCCGACGGCGCTCGCCGGGGCAGCCGGGCCTTCTTCGATCTCCTCCACGGCGGGCATCGCATGGTGGCGTTGGACCTGGACGCGTCGGCCGACATCGCCCTGCTGCGCGACCTGATGCGCAGGTCCGACCTGGTCCTTGAAGGGTCACGGGCCCGGGCGCTGCGTCAACGCGGGATCGTCGCCGAGGACATCGTCGCCGACGGGACGTCGTGGATCTCCATCACCGCCAGGGGAAGGGCGTCGGACACCGTCGGCTTCGGGGACGACGTGGCCGCCGACGCCGGCCTGATCACCTGGCTGGATGGACACCCCGTGCCCTGCGGGGACGCGATCGCGGATCCGCTCACCGGTGTGGCCGCCGCGGTGGCGGGCGCCCAGGCGCTTGCCTCCCCCGAGCCGTCGTTGGTGGAGGTGTCGATGTTCGACGTCGTACGCCGAGCACTGGCCGCGCCAGGGCCGGCCGATCACGACCTGGTCCGGCGCGGCGGGCAGTGGTGGGTCGATGACGGCGCGACGCTGTTTCCCGTCGCCGAGCCGACGGCCAGGGTGTCCGACGGGAACGCTGCCGCCACCGGTGCCGACACCGCAGTGGTGCTCCGCCGTCTGGGACTCGTCCCAAGGGGAGCGTGGTGAGACTCGTCTTCCGTGATGTCGAGGTCGAAGGGGACCTGGTCGACGTCGCGGTCACCGGAGCCACTGTCACCGCCGTGGAGACGGGGCTGCCGTCCGGCGACGTGGAGATCGACGGCAGGGGCGGCGCTCTGCTCCCCGGGTTGCACGACCACCATGTCCACCTGCTGGCCACGGCGGCCCATTTCGCCTCGGTGGACTGCTCCCCCGAGGCGGTCCCGGACGATGCTGCCCTGGCCTCGGCCCTACGGGCCGACACCCACCCCGATGGGTGGGTGCGGGGCGTGCTCTACCACGAGTCGGTGGCGGGCGTCCTGGACCGACACCGCCTCGATGCGTGGGTGCCGCACCGGCCGGTGCGGATCCAGCACCGCTCCGGCTCGCTGTGGATGCTCAACTCGGCAGCCATGACACATGTGTCTGGTGTCTTGGACGACTCCGGTGACGTCGAACGGGACAACGACGGTGAGCCGAACGGCAGGCTGTGGCGCTATGACGCCCGGCTGCGCGATGCCTTCCCGGCACGCACTCCGGACCTGGCCGCGCTGGGGACTCGCCTTCGCGACCTCGGGATCACGGGGGTCACCGATGCCACCCCGGACCTGTCCGCGTCCAGCGCCGGTCTGCTCGCCGACGCGGTCGCCGACGGCGTCCTCGACATCGGGGTGACACTGATGGGCTGGGACGGCGCACCCTTGCCGGGCCTCGACATCGGCCCCCGGAAGGTCCTGCTGCGTGACCACGACCTGCCCACGTGGGACGAGTTGGCCGCCATGGTGCGCAGCGCACACGACTCGGGTCGCCCGGTCGGCGTGCACTGCGTGACGGTCGAGTCACTGCTGCTCACCCTGACCGTGCTCGAGGCCGTCGGTCCTCACCCCGGGGACCGGATCGAGCACGCCAGCGTCGTCCCCGAGGACGTGGTGCCACTGCTGGCCCGCAGTGGCGTCACGGTGGTCACTCAGCCCGACTTCCTGCGCACCCGAGGCGACGACTATCTCCGGGAGGTGGACCGGCGTGAGGTGACCGACCTCTATCCGCACCATCGCCTGCTGGAGGCGGGGATTCCGACCGTCGCATCGAGCGATGCGCCCTACGGGGCACTCGACCCCTGGCAGGTGATCGCCACCGCCACCACGCGCCGGTCCCGGTCGGGGCATCGGGTCGGCGTCGACCAGCCGATCTCGGCCGTCGAGGCCCTGGCCGGCTACCTGTCCCCGCCCCGGGCCCCGGGGACTGCCCCTCGGCGCGTCCACCCTGGCGCCCCGGCAGACCTGTGTCTGCTCCACCTGCCGCTGGCCGAGATGCTCGCCGAACCAGGGGCGCAGTGGGTCGCCGGGACCATGCGCACCGGGCGCTTCCGGCCCTGCGCTGAACGATGATTCCTTGACCCCAATAATTCATCATGATAATTTCGCGGAGGAATGCACTCCGGACGGATGAGGGGCGACGAATGACCGAGCGGGTGGACCTCCTGGTGCTCGGCGGCGGCATGGCGGGCATGACTGCTGCAGCGCGGGCGGCCACGGCCGGCGCCTCCGTCCTCGTGGTCGACGTGGCGCCCCAGGTGGGTGGCTCGGCCCGCTTCGCAGGGGTCGCATGGACTGCGCCGAGTCACGAGGTCATGGATCGCATCAACCCCGACGGAGATCCCGAGCTGCGACGTGTGGTGGTGGACGAGTTCCCTGCCACGCTGGACTGGATCCGCTCCACCGGCACAGAGCTTGCCGCCGAGATGCCCGTGCTCGGCTATGGCCGTGGCCACCGTTTCGACACCAACCATTACCTCGACGCCTGCGCGGGCATCGTGCGCGAGGCCGGGGGCCGCATCCTGACCAGCGCCCAGAGCGAGCGTCTGGCCGTGGATGGGTCCGCGTCGACTCACCCTGCCGTACGCGGAGCCCGGGTGCGACATCAGGACGTGGACCTTGAAGTGGAGGCCGCCTGGACCCTGCTGGCGACCGGCGGATTCGCGAGGAACGAGGCACTGCTCTCGCAGCACATCCATCCCGCTGCCGGGCGGATGCCGGTGCGCGCGAACGCTCACAGCGCCGGGGGCGGGTATGGATTGGGCCTGGCTGCGGGGGCGGCCTCGGCAGGTGCTGCCCCCGGTTTCTACGGGCACCTGGTGCCCACCCACATCCCGTTCACCGGGCCGGAGGACTTCCTTCCCCTCTCCCTCTTCTTCAGCGAGCACGCCTTGCTCTTCAACCTCCGGGGAGAACGATTCACCGACGAATCCCGCGGTGACCACTTGACCAACATGGCGCTGCTCGAGCAGCCGGAGGCGCGGGGCCTGCTCATCGCTGATGCCCGGGTGCATCGTGAGTGGATCACCCAGCCCTATGTGAAGGGGTCGGTGACCCTCGACCGGTTCGCCCTGGCGAGCAGGCGAGGCGGAAGGGTCGGAGTCGCCGACGACCTGGCCGAGTTGGCGTACCTGCCCGAGGAGTGGGGCTATCCGGGGGGCGCCATCGCGGCCGCCATCGGCCGCCACAATGACGCCTTGCTGGCCGGCGGCGCCATCGAACCGGATCGCGAGCGTGATCGCACCCCCTTGACGGAGGGGCCCTACTACGTGGTCGAGTGCCAGCCCGCGATCACGTACCCGTTCCACGGTCTGCGCATCGATCCATCGGCGCGGGTCCTCGACGAGGCCGGCAGGCCCATCCAGGGCCTGCTGTGTGCCGGCTCGGACACGGGTGGCATCTATCACCGCGCGTACGCCGGCGGCCTGGCCACCGCCGCCGCCTTCGCCACTCGTGCCGTGGGCACGGCACTGGGATCGACGCGCGACTGACCCGGCTGCGACCAAGAGGGCTCGAACTCCACTCACCGAACCATGGCGGCCCGAAGCAGTGACGACTCGAGCCCGATGGCGGCAGAGCCGCTCGGCTCTGGGCTGCTGCCGTGCCTGAGCCGTGCCGGTCGGCAAATGCGCGAACGCGCACCCCCGCGGGCGGGGGTGCGCGTCACTGCCTGGGGCCGCGGGATCAGTCGATCCGGGCCAGTTCCGTCGGCCCGGCGGCGATGCTGGCACGGATGGTCTCGATCGCATCCCGTCGCTGCCTGAGCACCGGCACTGCCGAGTCATCGGCCGCCTCGATGGCCTTGTCAAGCTCCGCGATCTCCTGCTCGAGTCGCTCACCGGCCTCGTCGATGGTGAGCAGGTCCTGCTCGTCCCAGTCGGACTCGCCGAGGATCTGGTGTTCCTCCATCATGTTCTCCTCACTTCACTCGGGGAAAGCGGAAGAGCTCGCGCGCGTTCGTCTCCACGATCTTCTCCACCTCATCATTCGGGACCTCACGCATCATCTCGGTGACGACCTTGCGGCTGTTGGGCCAGTAGGAGTCCGAGTGCGGGTAGTCGCACTCCCAGGTGAGTCGGTCGACACCAATCGCGTTCCGGTTGTCCACGCCGTACTCATCCACGATGAAACATCCCCAGATGTTGCTGTGGAAGAGCTCAGACGGACGGACCGTCTGGTGCACGTTCTGATAGAAACGGTGGCGCTCCCAGGTGGCGTCCGCACGCTCCAGCAACCACGGGATCCAGCCGACACCGCCCTCGGAGAGGGATACCTTCAGGTTGGGGTGCTTGTGGAAGACCGGCGAGAAGAGCAGATCCGCCATCGCCGCCATCGAGTTCGTGCCCATCAATGTGGTCATCACGGCCATCGGTGCGTCATCCGCGGTCAGGGTCACCTGACCCGAGGTCCCGAAGTGGAGACACGTGACGATCTCCCGCTCCGCGAGTTCGGCGAAGAGCGGGTCCCAGTGCGCCGAGTGGAAGGACGGATGCCCGAGCTTCGCCGGGTTCTCCGGGAACGAGACGGCCCGGATGTCTCGGTCCTCGACCCGCTTGAGCTCGGCTATGGACTGTTCGATGTCCCAGTGCGGCAGGATGATCATCGGGATGAATCGGTCCGGGTACGGCGCACACCATTCGTCGAGCACGTAGTCGTTCCAGGCCTGGGTGCACAGCAGGGCGAGTTCACGATCCTCCAGCGTGCCGAACAAGGTGCCGGCGAAGCGCGGGAAGGAAGGGAACAGGGCGGCCGCCTGCACGCCGTCCAGGTCCATGTCCTGCACGCGGGCCTTCGGGTCGTAGCAGCCCGGGATCATCTCGTCGAACCGGACGGGGTCAGTGCCGATCTCTTCCCGCGGCTTGCCGGCGACGGCGTTGAGGCCGAGCTGGGCATAGACCTTGTCCTCGAGCATCCAGACCTGATTGCCCTTGGTGACCTTCTGGCCGAAGCCGTACTGGTCGGTCTCCTCGCCGGTCGCTTCGACGATGCGCGGACCGCGATCGCGAAGCTTCTGCGGAAGGCGGTCGCGCCACACGTTGGGCCGCTCGATCAAGTGGTCGTCGACCGAGACGAGTTGGACGTGGTCTTCCAGGGGCATGGGGATTTCCCTTTCTGGTTGGTGATCGTTGGGTCAGATTTGGGTCTTGCTCTCATCACTGTGGGAGGAGTGCCTCAGGGCACCCCATCCCGGCTCCGGCGCGTCCCACGGAAGCGCCGCATGTTCCTCGAGCAGCCGATCCAGCGCTCCGGCGACGTCGTCGGGGAACGGCACGGACCGGCGCGTGGACAGGTCGACACTGACCACCACGGTCCGCAGCAGGCTGGCTGTGCGCATCCTGCTCTGGTCCACCACGAAGGCGGCCATCAGCACTGCTCGCTCCGAGCGATCCAGGATCCGCGTATGGACAGTCAGTCTGGCGCCTTGGCGCACCTCGTGGAGGTAGGCCAGGTGGTGCTCGGCGGTGAACACGCCCTTCCCTGTCCGGGAACGCCTCTCGTCGGTGAGGCCGCACCCGACGAGCAGCTCGTGAGCGCCGTGCGCCGCCAACTCGACCACGTGGTGGACGCTCAGGTGGTCATTGCCATCGATCCGCTCCGCCCCCACCGTCACGGAGGCCGAGGTCGGCAGTCGCCGCACCTGTTCCAGGGTCGGCACCCTCATCGAATCCACCGGCCCGGGCGACATCACAGGTTCTGCATGACGTTGCGGCCACCGATGAGCATCGCGATCGCCACGCCTATGCCCGTGACGGCCGTCATCACCAGTGCCATCGCCGCCACCACCGGGAACATGCCGTTGGTCCAGTAGTCGTAGAGCAGTGTGCCCATGACCTGCACCGTTGGGGCGCGCACCAGGAGGGAGGCCGAGAACTCGTGGGTGAGCATCACGAAGATGATCGCCCCAGCACCCGCGATGCTGCCACGCAACAACGGCATCAGGATCCGCAGGCCGGTCTGGAAGGGACTGGCGCCACATGTCCTCGAGGCAGCGATATAGGTGTCTCCGAGCGCGATCAGTCCGGACAACAGGGTCCGGGTGGCGAAGGGGAGCATCAATGTCGCATAGACGAGCACCATCACCCACGTGGTCCCGTAGAGGATGAACGGCCCGGTGGTGTAGGCGAGGAGGAACCCGACACCGAAGACCACCGCGGGAACCCCCAGCGGCAGCGCGACGATCACGTCGAGCAGCCACCGCAGGACTCGGTTGTGCTGGTTGCGCACCATCACCAAGGCGGCGACGAAGCCCACCGGAAGGATCAGGAGCGCGGCGCCCAACGACGCCACGATGCTGGTCCGGATCGCGTCCACGATGCGATCGTCGGTCAGCACTGTCTTGATGTTGTCCAGCGTGAAGGTGTCCGGAGTGCCCGTCCAGTAGGGAGAGAGGGCCACCACCACCAGCGCGAGCAGGGGCAACAGGGTCGAGACCAGGAAATAGAATCCCACCGCCAACACCGCCCAGACGGAAGGCTTGCCCGCCGAGCGGAATCCCTTGCCCCCGTGCGTGACGAAGCGCCCTTGATCGCCCAGCGCCACTCGCTGGGCCACGATCACGACGAGTCCGACGACCAGGAGCGGCGATCCGATCGCTGCCGCCGCGCCGTAGTCGATCGGAGAGCTCGCGGTGAACATGAGCATCCACGTCGCCACCACATCGATCCCCGAATTCGCTCCCAACAGCAGTGGTGCCGTGAACTGTCCGATGCCCAGCAGGAACGAGACACCGATGCCCTGGATGAGGGAGGGGCGGAGCAGGGGGAACACGATGGTGAAGAAAGCCCGGGTGCCCCGGGCGCCGTTGGTGTGCGCGGCCTCCACATGGTCAGCGCTCACGTTCTGCATGCCCGTGCTGACGAAGAGGAAGACGAAGGCTGTGAGTGCGAATCCGGTGATCAGCACGATCCACCAGAACGAGTAGACGTCAACCGGGCCGGAGTCCAGGTCGTTCCACCAGGGGAGCTTGCGCATCAGCGAGTTCAGGAAGCCTGGTCGCGGCGAGAGCAGGAAGGTCCAGCCCAGCACCACGGCGACCATGGGCATCACGATCGGCAACAGCGGCAGCACCCGCATCCACTGCAGCCATGACGGCAGTCGGGTGACGGCCCAGGCGAGCCCGGTCCCCAGGACTGTCGCGATCAGGGTCGATGCCCCGGCGAGCAGGATCGTGTCCCAGATGACCTGGCCGACGCCATCGGTGTTGAAGGCCACGTCATAGCCGCGGCCACCGTCTTCGACCGCGCGCTGCTGGAGCATGACCAGCGGCCAGACGACGAAGTAGGCCAGGACCGCCACGAAGGCTGCCAGCGGCAGTTTGCGCAACCACTTGCTCACCAGCCCACGACCACTGGTTCGCGGCCCGACCGACTGTGGCGGGGCCGGAGCCGCCTCCTCCCGGATGGGGGCGTCGACGCTCATGATGCGACCACGACCTTCGCGCGCTTGCCCAGCGCCTCGCCATCCTCACCGTAGAGCCGCGCGTCCTCGGTGCGGAAGCTCACGTTGACGGCGTCACCGCTGGAGAGCCCGCGCTCCCAGCCGCCGGGCGCCCCTGCGGGGATCCGCGCATGGATCCGGCGCTCCCCGATGCTCACCATCAGGTCCAGGTGACTGCCGCCGTACGTCGCGTCGGCCACGACGGCGGGCACGTTGCTGGCTCCTTCGACACCCATCCCGGCGGGCGAGAGCGAGAGATCACCCGGGCGGAGCCTGAGCGTGGCGCGGCCCGGCGCCCCGGCCAGTATGGAGCGGCCCACGACCTCGACTCCATTGACGACTTCGGCACCGTCGTGGACCTCGACGTCGAGGGCATTGGTCAGGCCGATGAAGTCCGCGACGTAGTCGGAGCGCGGCTGCTCGTAGACCTCCTGGGGAGTGCCGAGCTGCTCGATCTTCCCGCTCTTCATGATCGCCATCCGGCTGCCCAGGGCCAGGGCCTCGGACTGGTCGTGGGTCACGAACACCCCGGTGAAGCCGAGGGCCCTGTGCAACTCGTGCAGTTGCGAGCGCACGGCGTCCCTCAGACGTGTGTCGAGGTTCGACAGCGGCTCGTCGAAGAGGACCAGGTCGGGTCGCGCGACCAGGCCTCGCGCCAGCGCGACGCGCTGCTGCTGCCCACCGGAGAGCTGGCCCGGATACCGGTCCAGCAGTTGCGCACAGTCGACGAGCTCGGCAGCCTCCTCGACCCATCCCTCCGCGATCTTCGCCTTGAGACCGCGGCGGCGCAGCGGGTATTCGATGTTCTTGCGCACGGTCATGTGCGGCCACAACGCATAGGACTGGAAGACGACGCCGATGCTGCGGCGCTCGGGAGGCACGTTGACGCCACGCGCCGCGTCGAAGACCGCGGTCCCATCGAAGTCGATGGTGCCGAGATCCGGGTTCTCCAGGCCGGCAATGCACCTGAGGGTCGTCGTCTTCCCGCAGCCGCTCGGGCCCAGGAGGACCAGGAGCTCACCATCCTGGATCTCGAGGTCAAGGTCGTTTATCACGGTGACCCGCTTGCGCGCCTTGTAGCTCTTGGTCAGGTTGTTGATGGTCAGTGCGGTCATGACATTGATCCTTGGGTACGTGGATTGCCGGCCTGGAGGCAGGTCACTTCATCAGTGACTTGAAGCGGGAACGGAAATCGCTGACCTCCGTGGCATCCGGATAGCTCTCCACCAGCGAGACGCTGTCGAAGGAGGCTGCCGCGCCTTCGACGTCGTTGCGCGGAGTGCCGTACTTCGGCTCGGTGAACGCCACCTGGCCGTCGTGGGAGAGGACGAAGTCCATGAAGAGCTGCGCAGCGTTGGGGTTCGGCGCCGTCTTCATCACACCGCCGTAGGACCGCACACCCCAGGCGTCCTCAGGCACGACGTACTCGACCGGCGCGCCGGCCGCCTTCTCGTCGACCATCAGCTGGGTGTAGGGGCTGGCCGCAACCTCGCCGGAGGCGATCGCCTGCATCATCGCCGCCGTCGAGGAATAGATCCGTGGCGACTGGGCCGCCAGCTTCTCGACGTAGTCGACCCCTTCGACGGCCTCGAGGTGCTGGTAGAACTGCACAATCGACGGCGAGACATCGGGGTCCGGAAGGCCGATCTTCCCGTTGGACAGGCTTGGGTCCAGCAGGTCCGCGAAGGTGGCGAGATCCTTGCTGACGAGATCAGTGTTCCACGACAGCGCCGCGATGAACGCGTGCGTGGCGGCCCACGTCTTCTCCGGCGCGTTGACCGCCGCGTTGTAGGCATCCTCGTCGACCGCGGGGCCCTTGAGCTCGGTGACCGCGTCCGGGTGACTCTCGGTCCACAACTGGTCCGAGGTGATGAAGACGTCGGCAATGCCCTTGTTGATGTTCAACTCGGTCTCGATCTTGGGCAGTAGTTCACTGTCGATGCCCCGGACCAGGGTCACGTCGACGCCGTACTTGTCGGTGAACGCCTTGATGAGCTCCTCTGACGGCACGGTGCCGGCCGAGGTGTACAGGGTCAACGATCCCTCGTCCTTGGCAGCTTGGACGATGCCGTCCCAGTCATCTGCCAGGACGCCTGGTTCGTCGCTTCCTCCACATGCCGCCAGGGTGGCGGTCAGGACGAGGGCCGAGATCCCTCCAACGATGCTGCGCATTTTCACGATTCGAGCTCCTCGAACTATCAGGGCGGACCCCGGGCGGACCGGTGATCCGCGCCACACGGACAAGTGGAGCGTAAACATCATGATGAATAAAGTCAACGGGTGGCGCAATATTTCCTCATGATGTTTAAATGGCGCTTCCTACGACACCAGGAGAACCCATGCGAATCGGCCTCTCTGCCTACAACCTCAGCGCTCCGGACGTCTTGGCCCTGGCCCAGGACGCCGACGCGGCAGGCTTCGACATCCTCTGGCTCGGCGAGCACATCCTTGCTCCGAAGGGCTATGAGACCAGCCACCCACGAAGCAGCGCGGCGTTCCAGCAGCACAGTTTCCCCCACGCGGATCCGAGCGTGAAGCTGGTCGATCCCCTGGTCACCCTGGGCGCGGCCGGCGCCGTCACCAACCAGATCCACTTGGCCACCGGCGTCTTCGTGGCACCGCTGCGACACCCGCTGATGGTTGCTCGCACCGTTGCCACCGCCCAAGAGGTCTGCGGCGGTCGTCTGGTCCTGGGGCTCGGCGCCGGATGGCTCGAGGAGGAGTTCGCAGCGCTGGACGTGCCGTTCAAGGGCCGCTTCCGCAGGCTCGAGGAAGGCGTCGAGATCCTCCGCGACGCGTTGGCGGGCGGCTGGGTCGAGCGGGACAGCGCGGACTACGCCTTCGCACCGGTCCAGATCACTCAGGCTCCGGTCCCGGTCCCGGTCGTGATGGGCGGCAACTCGCCGGCGGCCATCCGCCGCGCCGTACGGATGGCGGACGGGTGGTTCAGCAGCGGCACGCCCACCCTGGAGGAGGCACTGGCCCTGCGTGAGTTGCTCCGGTCGGAGTCCGAGGCTGCAGGCCGGACCACCCCCCTGCGCACCTGGTTCCGGGTGCCGGGCGCCGATCCGGTGAACCTGTCACGATGGGCGGACGAGGGATTCGAGGACGTGGTGGTGTGGGCCAACCAGGTCTGGCCCGAGGCCGCCACAGACCGGGCGGCCGTGATCGCGCAACACGCTCGAGCGCTGGGCATCAATCCGTCCTGACCCGTGCTCGGCGGCCCCACAACCGCCCGCGCCAACAGGCGATCAGGGCCACGAGTGTCGGCAGGCCCGTCACCAGGACGGCGAGGTGCACCGTCGACAGGTCGGTGACCAATCCGACCACCACGGCTGCAACGGGACGCGCGCCCACGAAACCCACCATCCACAGGGCCATCACCCGTCCCCGGAGGTAGTCGGGCGTGTGCAGTTGGATCGCCGTCGCAACAGCAGTGGAGACGACGGTGAACCCGGCACCGACGAAGGCGAATCCCACCATCACCGCGACGGCCCAGGGCAAGAGCGCCGCCAGGAGCGCACCGCAGGTGACCAGGGCGAGCCCGAGCATGGTGAAGCGCTCCGGCGCCACCCGTGCCGTGAGGGTCCCCAGGCCGATCAGACCGAGGATGGCTCCGATCCCGAACCCCGAGGTCAGCACCCCGACCATCGTGGTGCCGCCCCCGAGCGCGTCTGCCAGGGCAGGGGCCAGGGTCAGGGTCGGCTCGGAAGCGAACCCGACTGCCGCCACGGCGCACAGCAACAGCCGGACGGTTCGGTCCCCCAGCACGTACCGAACCCCCGCGGCCACGGAGAAGTCGACCTCCTCCGTCCGGACCACGCGCGCAGGGATCCGAATCGCGGCCAGCGCGGCCAGGAAGACCAGGTGACCGGTGCTCGCCATCAGGAAGCCGGCAGTGACGCTCACCTCGCTCACCAGCAGGGCACCGACC
Organism: Nocardioides sp. AE5; assembly: GCF_031844485.1. NCBI lineage: Bacteria > Bacillati > Actinomycetota > Actinomycetes > Propionibacteriales > Nocardioidaceae > Nocardioides > Nocardioides sp. AE5. The sequence goes on along the minus strand of NZ_JAUZVI010000007.1, from coordinate 168,070 downwards.
ATCGGCCCGAGGAAGCGAGCGATGGTGACCGGCGCGGAGTTCAGGGCCATCGCGGCGGGCAACTCCTCACGGGTCACCAGTTCCGGCACCACCGAGTGCATCGCCGGACCTCCGACGACGAATCCGAGACCGAGCAGGAGTGACGCGGCCAGCACGGCAGCGGCGGCGGACCAGCCGGTCGGGGCGGCCAGCCAGTAGACCAAGCCGATGCCGATGGTTGCCACGGCCGACATGAGCCGCCCGAGCAAGAGCTGCGCCTTCACGTTTCCCCGGTCGGCCCAGGTGCCGGCCATGGGGGTGAACACCAACTGCGGGGTGAACTGCACGACTGCGACGAGGCCGACCGCAAACGTGGATCCGGTGGCGACGTACACCGCGATCGCGGCCACGACGCTGTGGGTCCAGACCGCGGTCACGGAGAAGAACTTGCCCCAGGTGAGCAACCCGAAGTCGCGGTCGAACAGCAGACCGACCATGCCCCTGGCCCGTTCCTGGGGGGCAGAACCGGCGCTCTCACCGGTCACCGCAGATGCGCCACGCATGGCAGGCGCGGGCAGCTGTCCGACCCGGGGCTCGACGGTCATCCGCTGTGCCCTTGCCTGCCTTCGACCTCGTCATAGCCGATCAGCAGGCGATCCAGGAGGTCCATCAGCGTGCGGACCTCCTGGTCGTCGAGGTCCTGGACCACTTCGCGCAGGATCTGCTGACGGTTGTGCGTTGCCCTGCCCAGAGCGGCCTCCCCCGACGAGGAGAGCTCGAGCTGGGCCCGCCGCTGGTCCTGGGCACAGGCCCTGCGCTCGAGGAATCCGCCCTGAATCGCTGCCGCAACTGCCCGGCTGGCCGTCGACTGTTCGACCTCCAGCTCCCTGGCAACGTCGTTCACCGAGGCCGGCTCGTCCGCGTTCGCCCGGCGCTCCACCGCACGCAGCACCCGCAACGTGCTCATCCCCGGGCCGGTGCCCACGCCATCAAGGATCCGGGCGCGATAGCCCGGGCGCTGGGCTGCCTTCAGCAACCGGACGATCAGGACGTCGAGGTGGTGCAGGTCGTGATCCACGAAACATGTGTACCACATGCATCTATGTTGGCCAAGGGCGCCCCAGGGGGAGGGGGGATCTCAGCGCATCATCACGCGAACCGTCTCTGCCACGCAGGCCGGCTTGTCCTCCCCGTCGATCTCGATCGTGTAGCGGATGACGCCTTGGGTTCCGACCGCGATGTCGACCACGGAGACCAGGTCCGCGACGGCGCGGATCCGTGCGCCGGCACGGACCGGTTGGGGGAAGCGCACCTTGTTCACGCCGTAGTTGATCGCCATGCTCAGGCCCTCGACCCGAAAGATGCCGCCGCCCAGCCTGGGGATGAGCGACAGGGTCAGGTACCCGTGCGCGATCGTGGCCCCGTAGGGGCCCCGCGCCGCCTTGGCACTGTCCACATGGATCCACTGCCAGTCCTCGGTGACGTCGGCGAAGGCGTCGATCCGCGCTTGGGTGATCTGGAACCAGTCCCCTGCGCCCAACCGTTCACCGTCCGCCGCCCGAAAGGCGTCGAGGTCCTCGAAGATCCTCATCCGCGTGACTCTCCCGAGATGGTGCTGTTGTCTCGTGCCCGGGCGACGAGGTCAGGGATGATGCCGCCCAGCTCCGCGACCTCCCAACGGCCCTGCTTGACCGCTCGCGGGCCCTTGACCCAGGTCTCGGCCACGGCGATCTCGCCACCCTTGATGGTCAGCACCCGGCCGGTGATCCCGGCACTGTCCGGGCTTGCCAACCACACCGCGAGCGGCGCGATGTTGGCGGGCGAGCCGACATCGAACCCGGCTTCCTCGCTGTCCTTGCGGACCTTGTCCACGTAGGCGGTCAAGCCCGCGGTCATGTCGGTCAGGGCCGTTGGCGCGATCGCGTTCACCCCCACCCCCAGGCGCGACAGTTCGTCGGCGGTGATCACCGTGAAGGAGGCGATCCCGGCCTTCGCAGCCCCATAGTTCGACTGCCCCACGTTGCCGAAGAGTCCCGAGGGGGACGAGGTGTTCACGACTCGGGGATCGGGAATCGGCGTGCCTGCCTTGTCCCGGGCTCGCCAGTACGCCGCGGCGCTGCGGGTGACCAGGAAGGTGCCCCGCAGGTGGACCTTGATGACCGCATCCCACTCGGCCGGATCCATGTTCACCACCATCCGGTCACGCAGGATGCCCGCGTTGTTGACCACCGCGTGCAGGGCACCGAAGTGGTTCACGGCTCCATCCACCAGGGCCTGCGCCCCGTCGGGTTCGGAGACGTCGTGGGTGTCCGCCAGGGCGTCACCGCCCATTCCCTCGATCTCCTCGACGACCTGTCGCGGTGAGTCGACGTCGTTCACCACGACCCGGGCGCCCTGGCGCGCGAACTCGAGGGCGTGCTCCCGCCCGATGCCGGCACCGGCCCCGGTGACGATCACCACTCGGCCTTCACTGATTCCCATGTTCCTGCCTCGTCTGTCGTAGGTGTGGCGTCACTGGCGTACGGCGGCAAGATCCGACCGGAGCACGCGTCGCAGCAACTTGCCGGTCTCGTTGTAGGGAAGTTCGGGCCGGACGTGGATCGCCTCCGGGACCCGCGTGGACCGCAGTTCCGCCCGGACCCACTCACGCAACTCGATCGGGTCGATCACTGCTCCCTCGGCCGGCACGACGAATGCCTCGACACGCTCGCCCCATTCGGTGTCGGGGACACCGATCACCGCCGCCTCGGCGACCGTGCCATGGGCGGCCAGACGTTCCTCGATCTCCACTGGGGACAGGTTCTCCCCTCCCCTGACGATCACGTCGTCGGCGCGGCCCTGGAGGAAGAGGAAGCCCTCGGCATCGAGACAACCGTGGTCGCGGGTGGGATACCAGCCGTCTGCGTCGATGGCACTGTGCGAGAGGTATTCACCCGAGACCTGATCCCCTCGGACCCAGATCTCGCCCGGCTCCCCAGCAGCGACCGCAGCACCGTCGGCGTCCCTGACCTGGATCTCGACGCTGGGCAGCGCCTTGCCCACCGAGCCCAACCGGGCCCGCACCGCAGGATCGTCACTCGCCGCTGCCTCACGATGGTCTGCGGGAGTGAGCAGGGTGATGGTGGAACTGGTCTCCGTGAGGCCGTAGGCATTGACGAGGTCCACGTGGGGCAGCAGTTCCATGGTCCGGGCCACCACGCTGGCGGGCATCCGACCGCCCCCGTAGGACAGATGCCGGAGAGCCGGCAACCCGTGTCCGTCCGCCTCGACCAGGTCGAGGATGCGGTTGAGCATGGTCGGCACGACCATCGCCTGGGTGACCGACTCCGAACGCGCCACCTCCACCCAGGACTCTGCCGTGAAGGCCTCGAGCTGGACCATGCGGCGTCCCGCATAGACCGAGGTGAGGACCGAGCTGACCGCGGCGATGTGGTACGGCGGCACGGAGACCAGGATCGCCTCCTCCGGGTCTGCGCTGAGGAACTCCACCGTTTCCAGGACATACGGCACGAGATGACGGTGCCGCAGGATCGCCGCCTTTGGCGTCCCGCTCGTGCCACTGGTGAAGAGCAGGACACCCGGATCCTCGGGCTCTGCGGGCGTCGCCACGGCGGCTGGATCGGCCTGTGCGGGAAGCGGCATGGTCTGCTCGGCGAACGAGATCCGCTGCTCGTTGGCACTGTCACTCACCACGACCACCGGGGCGATCCGCCCGACGGCCTCCGCGATCTGGGCGTCCGTCCACCGATAGTTGATCGGCGCGTACGGGACGCCGGCCAACGCGGAGCCGAACATGAGCGCCACCGCATCCGGGGAGTTCGCACCGAGGTAGGCCACCGCGCCGGACTGCACCGAGGCGATCTGGCCGGCCATCTGGGCGGCCCGGTCCCGGAGACCGGCATAGGAGACATCGACACCGGCACACGTGACGGCGACCCGGTCCGGGTCACCCTCAGCGGCCAGCTCCAGCAACATGGTCAGATTCATGACACGCCGATCAGTCGGAGGAAGGCAGTTGCTTGGTCTCCACGGGCACGAGGGCCTCTCCCCCGATGGACAGGGTTCCCGCACCAGCCTTGACGCAGAGCACCTGCAGGCCCGATCCCTGGTGGGCATATCGCTTGCCCAGGATCGTGCCGTGGGCGAGCTCGGCAACAGGACCCGTGGTGCCACGGTCGGCAGCGCTACCGACCATGGGGAGGCCGCCGCATTCGAGCACGACATCGGCGCCGCGGACCACCATCACCTCGGTGGCGCACGTCGCGCTGAGCATTCTGCTTCCAGTCTTCACTGGGGTTCTCCTCGTTCGCGTTTTCACAGGGGTCATCAGGAACCACCGACCGTCCGGGTCGGCGGAAGTTCATTTCGGACTGCCCGATGGGCAGCTCAGGCCTCGCCACCCACCGTCAGCAGGGCCCGACGGGCCAGCGGGCCGACCATCTCCCCGCGCTGGAGCATCCGCGGATCGGTGGACTCACCTCGCACCGCCCTCGCATACAGTTGCTGCAGGATCACCACGGTCTTCCAGCATCCGAAGGCCTCATACCAGGCGATGTCGGCAAGGTCGAGGGCACTACGCGTCGCATACCGCTCGATCGCTTCCGCCCTGGACGGCAGGTCGAGCGCGCGGTTGGCCGAGGCAGCAATGAAGGCTCGCGGGTCCGCGGCGTCGAGGCCATGTTCGGGCCAATAGTTGAGCAGTGTTCCGAAGTCGGCCAGCACGTCGCCCGTGGTTGCCATGTCCCAGTCGAACACGGAGTGCACGCGGTCAGGGTCCCCGGGAGCGAACTGGCAGTTGTCCACCTTGTAGTCGTTGTGCACGATGCCCGGACGCTGACTGCCCGGACGCCCGCCGGTCAGCCGATGGGCAACCTCACGGACGATCCGATTCGTTTCCGCCGCGTCGGGCAGATCGGAGTAGTCCTGCACCGCATCCCAACGACGCTGCCAGCCCGCAAGCTGCCGCTCGAGATAGCCCTCCGGCCGACCGAGCTCGGCCAGGCCGCAGGCCTCGGGGTCGACAGCGTGCAGGTCGACCAGGGCGTCGATGACGGACAGGCCGACCCGTTGCGCGGCGTCGGCATCGGCCGAGACCGTGGCCGGAACGTGGTCCCACACGACCACGCCCTCGCGATATTCCGAGACGAAGAACTCGGCGCCGATCACGGCCGGGTCGGCGCAGTGGAGGAAGGCCCGTGGAGCACGGTCATAGACGCGATGGAGGCGCGACAGCACCCGGTGCTCGCGCTCCATGTCGTGGCTTCCCTTCGCGAGCTTGCCGAAGGGAGGACGCCGCACCACCAGATGGGTCTCGCCGACCGTGACCCGATAGGTCAGGTTCGCGGATCCTCGGGGGAACTGGAGCACCGAGAGATCGCCGCTCAGTCCTGGCAGGTGCTCGCGCAGATATGCCTCGAGCCGATCCCAGGGCAACTCCTCTCCCGCCCGCACGGGTGCCACATCAGCGGTCATGTTCCCTGACTCGGCAGCCACGATGCCTCCCTCGTTCGACGACCTCGGCGAGGTCCTTGAAACAGGAGATTAATTCATCATGAGGAATAAGGCAAGGTGGTCGATCGGCGGAGGGTTCAGTAGAAGTCAGGGACAGCTACCCGGTCGGGATCCAGCTTGACGTCGATCAACACCGGCCGATTGCGGCGCGGCAGCTCCTCCAGAGCCACGTCCAGCTCGGCCAGGTTGCGCGCCGTGTAGCCCTTGCCACCCAGGGAATCCGCCACCGCGGCGAATTCGGGCCAATCGAACGTGGTGCGCACCGGATCCATCTGCTTTCTCCGCATCTGGATGTGCTCGGCGCCGTAGGCCCCGTCGTTGAAGACGACGACGACCAGGTCGAGCCCATGGCGCACCGCGGTGTTGAACTCCGCCAAGCCACCGAGCATGAAGCCACCGTCCCCGGTCACCAACAAGGTCGGCTTGCCCGACCCTTGGGCGGCTCCGATGGCGTGACCCATGCCCAGGCCGATCGAACCGAAGTTGATGGTGTGCACGTAGTCCTTCGGGTGCCGCACATGGAACATGTGCAGGCACTGCATGATGAACCGTCCACCGTCGAAGACAAGGGTCTTCTCAGCAGGGAAGGCCGCTTCGAGCCGGAGGATCGCGCTGCGGTGATCAACCGAGTGCTCCGTGCTCTGGTCGACGAAATCCGCGTCACTTCGCTTCGTCAGTCTCTCCGCCAGTCCCGGCGAGGCGAACCCGGTCGGCTTCACCTCCGCCTCGTCCAGCATGGTCACCAGGGCATCGGCAACGACTCCGGCGTCGCCGTGCACTGCAGCCTCTACGGCCTGGAAGCGGCCCAGCGCGGCTCGTTCGGAATCGACCTGGACCACTGCCCGCCCCTCCAGCATGGAGCCTTGCGCCGTGGTCCACTTGTTGAGGCTCGCCCCGAAGGCCACGATGCAGTCCGCGGCCAGGATCGTCTCCAGGGCGATCTCATGGGAGAGGGTCCCGCAGATGCCCAGGTCGTGAGGCTCGCCGCGGAACAGGTCACGGGCGCGGAACGTCGTGGCCAAGGGGGCCCCGACTCGCTGGGCCAGGCGGATGAGCGCCTCCTTGGCCTCCGGTTCCTGCGCACCGCGCCCCGCTAGGATGACGGGACGCTTCGCGGAGGCGATGATGCCGGCCGCCTCGTCCAGGGCATCTCCCGTCGGCGCGAGTGGCGCCGGCGCCACCCATCGCGGGCCTGCCTGGGGGCGATAGTCGATCTCCTGCCACTGGAAGTCGACCGGGATGTTGAGGACGATCGGACGGAGCTCCGTCACGGCGCGCCGTACCGCCGTCGCCAGGTCTTCCCCGATCGTGTCGGGCGTGCGGACCTGCTCGAAGCCGGCTCCGGTCGGGATCACCACGTCTCGCTGCGCGATGTTCTGGAAGTTGTCACGGTCGGCCGCGGCGGTGTCACCGGCGAGCAGCAACAGCGGCGTTCGCTCCCGCGCGGCCTCCACCAGGGCCGTGACCGTATTCGTCAGCGCTGGTCCGTGGGTCACCGTGGCCACCCCGAGCCGCCCTGTCGCCTGGGCATATCCGTGCGCTGCGAGCACCGCCCCGGCCTCGTTGGAGGTGGAGATGAAGACTCCGCCGTGGAGCCGGACGAAGGCATCCGTGAGGTAGAGGTTGGCATCACCCATCAGGCCGAACACCGTGGTGATCCCGTGATCGGTCATGGCGCGCGCCACTGCTTCGTGGAACAACATCGGGAAAGCTCCTGTCTGTCAGTGGCCGCCGCCTCACTCGAGGACAGTCAAAGCCATTCGATGGGTCCGGTGACCAGGTCCTTCAACTGCTCCTGGCTGGTGGCGATCACCTGGCGCAGGTGCTCGTCCATCAGCCCGGCGGCCAGGTCTCGATTGCCGGCTTGGATCGCGCTCGCCAGCCTGATGTGGTCGTCGACCAGGGCCTTGCGGATGCTCCTGGGGTCACCCACCGTCGCGATGTGGTGGCCGACGATCAGTCCATAGGACCGGAAGGTCACCTCCAGGACCTTGTTGTCGGCCAATGAGGCCACCGCACTGTGGAACCCACCATGCCCCTGGACGTACACCTCGAGGTCTTGGTGTTCGTCCATGTGCGCATCCCCGTCCAGATAGGGAGCCATCACCCGGGTCCGCAGGTCAGCATCCTCATTGCCGGCGGCGAGGCGGGCCAAGGTCGACTCCGCCAGCACCCATGCATCGAACAGCTCCTGATAAGTGGCGCCGGCAAGGTGGAAGAAGAGTGCCTGCATCCGGCCGAGGTTCGCCGGGTCCACCGTGCCCACCACGGGTCCCCCACCGGGGCCTCGACGGATGGAGATCATGCCCTGCACCTCGAGCAGCCGTAGCCCCTCACGCAGTGACTCACGGCTGACGCCGTACTTCTTGAGCATGTCCGATTCGGACTCCAGCGAATCGCCGGGATTCAGCTGGCGGGTCCGGATGTCACGAACGAGGCTCCGGGCCAGCACCTCTGAAGCCTTGAGGGGGCGGAGCACCGAGCCGCGGTGCTCGATGGGGATGCCTGGATAATCGGTCGTTGCGCTCGGGGCGTTGGCCTCGTCCACTGGTGCCTCACTATCTGGATGCGATGAGTTGTGCGGTGGACATCGCTGCCCCCGAGAGAGTGCATGCTGGGCGTGTTCCGGTCCCGGCCGGTCCAGTCCGAGGGTGACTCAGTCCACGGCCAAGGTAGAATCTCATGATATTTCTGGCAACACTGAGTCTCGCACCGACTCCCACCGGGCGCTCGCCTGCAGCACCCGATCAGCGAGGAAGTGCTCGTCCCCGATCAGGACGGCATTGCTGCGCGCCTTGCGGAAGTGAAGGTGCGCAGGGTGCTCCCAACTGAAACCGATGCCGCCGTGGACCTGGACGTTCTCGGCGCTCACATGCAGGGCGGCCTCCGACGCCTTGAGCAGAGCCATGGCCGCGGTCACGCGCAGTTGGTCCGGAGCCTCGACGACGCTCCACATCGCATGCTCCACGAGCGACCTCGCCTGGTCGGTGATCGTGGCCATGTTCGCGAGCTCGTGCTTGAGGCCCTGGAAGGAGCCGATGATCCGACCGAACTGCTCCCGCTCCATGGCGTAGCCGACCGCGTCGGCCAATGCCTTCTCCGCAACCCCCAACTGCTCACAGGCGAGTGCGGCCGCGGCAAGATCCACCACGGTGTCGAACAACTCGTCGCCATCCGCCAGTCGGATGGCCGCGGCATCGACCAGCCGCACCCGGGCGAGGCGTCGTACGAGATCGAGGCTCTCGGTCTGCTCGACGACCGCCCCGCTGAGGTCCACGGCGCACAGTCCCGGCCCGTCCGGGCCCTGCACCCGTGCCACGAGCACCTCCGCATCGACGGCATCGAGGGCCACCTCGAGCGTGCCGCTCACCGTGGTCTCCTCGCCCGCGCTGGCGGCAAGCCTTCCGTGGAAGGCGATCCCACCAATGGTCGCGCCACTGGCCAGGCCCCGCGCCCAAGCGGCGACGGCCGGTTCGGAGCCTGAGCGGAGCACCGCCTCGAGCGCCAGCCAGGACCCGAGCAGCGGGATCGCCAGCAGATGAGCACCTTGTGCGTGGAGGACCACCGACATCTCACCGAACGTCGCGCCGCTGCCACCCACACGCTCCGGCGCGGTGAGCCCGGTGACCCCCAGCTCCTCGGTCAGCTTCGTCCAGAGCGCCTCGTCGAGGTGTCCGGCCGCACAGGCATCGGCGCGGTGCACCACCTCGGATTCGGGACTGGTCCGGCCCAGGAGTGATTCGAGGACGTCGGCGAACTCCTCGCGCACGCCGGCGACCTCCGGATCGTCCAGGATCACGATGCGTCCTCGACCGGAATCCCAGAGAGGACCTCGGCATACTTGGCCCGGGCCTGCTCGTCGAGGCGCACACCGTGTTGGGAGGGGAAGAGATCGGGCGCCGCCTCGACCCCTCGGAACAGCTGCTTGGCAACCTGTTGCTTGTGCAGCTCGGTGGCGCCATCGGCGATCGCCATGTGGAAGCTCTCCAGCACGTACTTCCCCAGTGGCATCTCGGTGGAGATGCCGAGCGAGCCGTGGACCTGCAGTGCCCTCCCGGCCACATCGCGGAGCACCTGGGGCATCGCCATCTTCACGCCCGCGATGTCCTTGATGACCGTCTTGTAGTCCTGGTGCTTGTCGATCTTCCACGCAGTGCGCAACACCAACAGCCGGAACTGCTCGAGTTGGACCCACGACTCCGCGACCATGTCCTGCACCATCTGCAGGTCGGCCAGCCGGGCCCCGCGCGTCTGACGCGAGACGGCGCGCTCCAACATCATGTCCAGTGCCTTCCGGACCAACGCCACGGTCCGCATCGCATGGTGGATCCGCCCGCCACCCAGTCGGACCTGGGCCACCTTGAAGCCCTCGCCCTCCCCGCCGAGCAGGTGGTCGGCCGGGATCCGGACGTCGTTGTAGCGCACATAAGCGTGGGTGCCTTCGGCGCTGGCGTGACCGGTGACGCCGACGTTGCGGACGATCTCGATCCCGGGAGTGTCGGCCGGAACGATGAACATCGAGGCCCGCCTGTGACGCTCCGCGTCGGGATCGGTGACGGCCATCAGGACCAGGAAGGACGCGAATCGTGCGTTCGAGGAGAACCACTTCTCGCCGTTCACCACGTAATGGTCGCCGTCACGAACGGCTCGGCAGGTGAATCCGGTCGGGTCGGAGCCACCGGCGGGCTCGGTCATCGAGAAACAGGAGGCGATCTCACCTTCGAGGAGGGGCTTGAGGTAACGCTCCTTGAGTTCGTCGGAGCCGAAGTGGGCCAGCACCTCGGCATTGCCCGAGTCCGGCGCCTGGGTCCCGAAGACCACGGGGCCGCTGAGGGTGGTGCCGATGCGCTCGTTGAGGAGTGCCAGTTTGAGCTGCCCATACCCGGGTCCCCCCAACTCGGGGCCGAGGTGGCATGCCCAGAGCTCCCGCTCGCGCACCTGGGCCTGCAAGGGCCTGATCAGGGCGTTGCGAACGGGATCCCTCATGTCGAGGGGGTGGTCGTACAGCCGGTCGGCGGGTTCGACCTCGTCGCGGATGAACTCCTCCACCCAGTCCAGCTTCGCCTGGTAGTCCGGGTCGGTCTCGAAATCCCACGCCATGCCTAGCTCCTCCACAAGTGCTGATTCAGATGATTTGAGGTCCGCCCGTGCCGGCGCGGACGCGATTGGGGCGCCATCGGGCACCCGGCGCAACGAGGCCCCTCAGGCCGTCGCCAACTCCCAGTTGGGCAGGACGATCCCACCGGGCAGCTCCTCGAACACCACGCGCACCGGAGTCCCCACCGCCACCTCGGGGCGCCCCGGCAGGTGTCCGACGAACCGGATGGCGGGCGCGTCGTCGTCGGCCGGGTCCACATCGACCAGGACCACCGTGTACGGCGCGGGGAAGTGAGGGTTGATCTGGTGCTCGACCACGGTCCACGTGTGAACGCGACCGCGTTGCGGCAGGTCTCGCCATCCAAGGTCCTGCCCCAGACAGGTCCGGCACCGCGGGCGCGGCGGCTGCTGCAGGCTTCCGCAGGCGGCGCACGCCTGCACCACCAGACGATGCTCGGTTGCAGCGGCGAAGAACCCGCCCGTCTCCGGGTCATCCATCACCGGCAGCAGCCGTTCGACCATCGGAGTTCCTTCCATCATTCCCCCACCAACAACAGCGCACTCGTGCCCGGTGGCGGCGCCGAGGTGACCAGGGAGACCCGCGCACCGTCGACCTGACTGGTCGAGGTTCCCCTGATCTGACGCACACCCTCGAGGATGTGGTTCATCCCGTGGATGTAGGACTCCGAAAGTTGTCCGCCCGCCGTGTTGACCGGCAGTGCTCCCGCCAGGTCCAGCGCACCACTCGTGACGAAGTCACTCGCCTCCTCCGGGCGACAGAACCCGTAGTCGGCCAGTTGCACGAGGAGGGTGATCGTGAAGCAGTCGTAGAACTGCGCGACGTCCACATCCGCAGGTCTCAGGCCTGCTCGTGCGTAGAGCAGCTCGGCCGCCGTACGCGACGGCAGCTCGGTGAGGGACTCGCCCATCAGCACCGGATACATCTGGCCGGGGCCAACCCGGACTCCGGTGGCCTGGGTGACCGAGCGGATCAGGGCCGGCGGCTGCGCCAGGTCCCGGGCCCGTTCCGCGGTGGTCACCACCACGGCGGCACCCCCGTCGTTCTCCAGGCAGAAGTCGAAGAGCCGGAGGGGATCGGCGATCTTGCGGGCCGAGTAGTAGTCGTCCTCGGTCATCGTGCGGTCGTACATCAGCGCGGCCGGGTTCGCGTTCGCCCGTCGACGACAGACCATGGCGATCTCCGCCAGAGCCTGCGGGGTGAGACCGTTGACCTCCATGTGCCGGCGGGCCAGCATCGCGAAAAACTGGCCGGGCGACGTCATCCCCCAGGGCGAGAACAGCTCCAGGTACGTCGAGTTGCCCCCGACTCCTCCTTCGACGTGCACTCCCTTGCCGAGGCGTCGACCGGAGCGGCCGTTGAGCGCACGGTAGACGAGGACTGTGGTGGCCAGTCCGCTGCGGATGGCGGCAACGGCCTGACCCACCATCGCGCAGGGCGCGGCGCCGCCGGCTCCGGTCTGGCCCCAGTAGCGGAGGTCGTCGATGCCCAGGGTGTCGGCCAACGCGGCCTGGGACACCTCGTCATAGTCGCTACGCACCATCCCGTCGATGTCGTCGACCTCGAGGCCGGCATCCCGAACTGCGGCGAGTGCGGCCTCGGCGGCCAATGCCGTGACACTCACGCCGGAGGCCTTCGTGTAGGCCGTCGCACCGATCCCGGCGATGGCACAGGCGTCGGGCACCCAGGCGTTCTCGTGATCAGCCACGAGCACCACCCCCGACCTCGGCGAGCACCGAAGCGCTGTGCTCCCCCAGTCGAGGGGGCGTGCCCGGCCGCCCGTTGCCGTAGGAGAACCGGTAGGGACTGGCCGGGAAGAGGGCATCGCCCCCGGTCGGCAGCTCCACCTCGACGAAGAAATCGCGCTCCTGCAGGTGCACGTTCTCGAAGAGCTCCTCGGGGGCGAACACCGGACCCAGCGGAAGGCCGCGACGCTGCGCCTCCTCGTACACCGTCGTCGAGTCCTGCATCAGGAAGAACGACTCCATGATGTTCTGGATGTATCCGAAGTTCTCCTGACGACAGGAGAGTGCCAGATACTTCTCCTCGCCCAGGTCGAGGGCCAGGCCGAGAGTGTCCAACCACTCCACCAGGGTGGTCCAGGTCCGAGCATCGCTGAGGATCAGGGCGAAGTAGACACTCACGCCGTCGGCACACTCGAAGAGGGCTGGCTGAGTGGGCGATGGCTGGGCGTGACGGCACGTCTGTCGCTGCAGCAGGACGCGAGGATAGAACCAGTAGGGGTTGGCCAGTTCGCCACTCACCGCGATCGCCTCGTGCATCGAGACATCGACCAACTGGCCCAGGCCGGTTGCCTGGCGTTCGAGAAGCGCCAGCAGGAGCCCGGAGTGGCCGAAGCTGGCGGCGATCTGGAAGCCTTGGTTGCCGCCAGGGCGGATCGGCGGGATCTCATGGTCGTCGTAGCCGCAACTCATCAGCGGTCCGCCGGCGGCGAGGCCGACCAGGTCGCTGGTCCGCCAATCACGCCATGGCCCGGTCAGGCCGAAGGGCGAGATGGACAGGAGCACCAAACCCGGATGACGCTCCCCGATCTCCTCGAGATCGAGTCCGGAATGGGCCAGCTCCGCCGGCCCGTCCGTGGTGATGAGCACGTCGGCCGAGGCGATGAGGGCATCGCGGGTGGCGTGGTCGTCGGGGTCCACCACGACGCTCTGCTTGCCGGTGTTGTAGCTCCAGAAGTGGAGGCTGCCGTCGGGGTTCGTGGGGTCGTCATTGGCGAACGGCCCGACCCGACGCCCCGGGACACCGCCCGGCGGCTCGACCTTGATCACCTCTGCGCCCTCGTCTGCCAGCAGCTTCCCGACGATCTCGCCCTGGGTGCCGTGCCCCAGCTCGACGACCCGCAGACCGCTGTAGGTCAGCTCTCCAGTGGGTCCGTCCCACACCTCAGATCACTCCTTCGTCAGCCAGGTCCGCGACCTCGTCCTCGGAGAGACCGAGGATGTGGCGATAGACGTGGTCGTTGTCCTCGCCGAGCAACGGTGCCGACCTCCAGTTCTGCTGGACCGATCGGGAGAACTTGATCGGGGTGCCCTCGAACCGTGCCTGGCCGATCACCGGGTGGTCCATCTCGAAGAACGTCCCGCGCTCGGCGAGCTGTGGGTCCACCTCGTTGAGGTCCTGGGCATTCTGGGCAGCTCCCGCCGCCACGCCGGCCGCTTGGAGCACCTCCATCACCTCGTGTGGCGTCTTGTCCCGGGTCCATGCGGACACGTGGACGTCGAGGGCATCCTGGTTGGCCTGTCGCGCCGCCTGGGTTCGGAACTCCTCGGCCATGGCCCACTCCGGCTCACCCAGCACTCGGACGAAGCGCTCCCAGTCGTCCTGTCCGAGGACCGCGATGGCGACCCATCGGTCCTCGCCGGCAGCCGGATAGACGCCGTGCGGCGCGGCACCGGACCCTGGCAGCCTGTTCCCATAGGGGAAGTCCGCCCGGCGGGTGACTGCCTTGTTGACCGACACGTCCAGCAGGTCGGGGCCCAGCATGCTGATCCCCACCTCGACCGCGGAGACGTCGATCTCCGCTCCGAGGCCGGTCTTGTTCCTGCGCAGGATGGCCATCAGCAGGGCGGCGGAGTTGTAGTAGGCCGCCTGGTTGTCCATGTAGGACAGGCCCCAGCCCGAGGGCTCACGGCCGGGCAGCCCGCTGATGAACGAGAGACCACTGACCGCTTGGACGATGGGACCGTAACTCTTGAAGTGGGCGTGGGGGCCGGAGTGGCCGAAGCCGCTCATCCGCCCGTAGATGACACCTGGGGAGAGTTCCTCGAGTCGCTCATAGGTCAAGCCCCAACGCTCCATCACGCCCGGCGCGAAATTCTCCGTGACCACGCTCGAGGCGGCGATGAGCCGGTCGACCAGTTCACTGCCCCGCTTGGTCTTCATGTCGACGGTGATGCCGAGTTTGTTGCGCGAGTAGTTGTTGTGCAAGCCACCCCGGTTCGGGTCGGCGTCGGCAAGCTCCTCGCCATAGTTGCGTGCCTCCCCCTTGTAGATCGGCAGCAGTCGTGGCCGGTCGATGCGTCGGCGGTTCTCGATCTTGATCACCTCGGCGCCGAAGTCGCCCAGGAGACGGGTGGCCACCGAGCCGACCCCCATCCAGCAGAAGTCCGCGACCCGGATTCCCGCCAGCGGCCCCACCCGGGGCACTGGGCGACGATCATCGTCCGGCAGAGGCTCGGCCCCGACTGCACTCGACACGGTCTCCTCGATTCCTGTCTCGGCTCCACGGCTCGCTGGCTTGTCGGTCCGGGCGCTCATGACATCGCCGTCCGGCCACCGTCCACCGGGAGGACGGTCCCGGTCGTGAAACTCGACAGATCACTGGCGAAGTACAGGGCCGTGCCCACCACCTCACTCGGCTGTCCCGCACGTCCCAGGGGGAAGGCCTTCGCCCGCTCTCGCCAAGCCGGCGTGTACCAGGCTTCCGAGATGTCCGTCAGGAAGGGACCCGCCATGATCGTGTTCACCCGGATCTTCGGTCCGTAGGCCTGGGCCAATCCCTTGGTGAGCGTGTTGAGGCCGGCCTTGGCCGCCGCATAGGGCAGGTCGGTCGTCTTGGGTCGGATCGAGGCGATGCTGCTGACGTTGATCACCGATCCGCCCGCCTCCATGCGCGGTGCCGCGAGTGTCGTCAGCCGGAACGGACCCTTCAGGTTGACGTCGAGGGTCTTGTCGAAGAGCGACTCGGAGAGCGTCTCCAAGGAGTCATAGGTGGGGGCGATGCCGGCGTTGTTGATCAGGACGTCGATGCGACCGAACTCGGCAAGCACTCGGTCCACCAGGGCGTCGCAACCGTCCCAGTCACCGACATGGGCACCCACGCCGATCGCCTTGACCCCGTGCTCCCGGGTGAGTTCCTGGGCCACGGCGGCGCAGGCCGCTTCCTTGCGGCTGGCCACCACGACGTTGGCCCCGGCCGCAGCCAGTGCCCCAGACATCTCCAGGCCGAGGCCACGGCTGCCGCCCGTGACGACAGCAACCTTGCCCTGGAGTGAAATGGTGGTGCTCATCAGGCCTTCTTCTCCTCGTGGCCACCGTTGGAAGCGGTGACCTGCTTGGGGTCGGACGGCAGTCCCAGGTGGCGCTCGGCCACGATGTTGCGTTGGATCTGGTCGGTTCCCCCGGCGATGCGATAGCCCGGAGCGCCCAGCAGATGGGCGGTCCACCCATAGGTTCCGGGCCTGCCGTTGTCGGTGATCAGGTCGGTCCCGAGCAGGTCGCGCGCCAGTTCGGAGACGACCCCGAGCCGGGCCACCCACTGGAGCTTCCGCATCGAGCCCGAAGCTCCCGGCGGCAGACCCGAATCCCGGTCGCGTTGCTCCCTGCGCAGCGAGACCTCCGCGGCACGCTCGCTCAGGTGCACTTCGGCCAGTCGGCGTCGTACGTCGCGGTGGCCCAGGGATCCGGTCCGGTGCGCGAGCTCGAGCAGCTGCTCGAAGCTGCCGCCCACGCCTGCCTTGTTCGAGGCGTTGGCACGCTCGAAGCCGAGCGTCGTCCGGGTGACCGTCCAGCCCTGCCCGGGCTCCCCCATGCGGTACGCATCCGGGATCCGGACGTCGGTCAGGAACACCTCGTTGAAACTGGTGCCACCGGACATCTGCTTGATCTGGCGCACCTCCACACCTGGTGCATCCATCGGCACCAGGAAGGTGGTGAGTCCGGCATGCTTGCCGGCCGTTGGATCGGTGCGGACGATGGCCTGTCCCCACTGGGCGAACTGGGCCCCGGAGGTCCACACCTTCTGCCCGTTGAGCACCCAGTCGTCGCCCTCGCGCACTCCCCGGGTGCCGACCGCGGCCAGGTCTGACCCTGCCCCGGGCTCGGAGAAGAGCTGACAGGCGAGCTGTTCGCCGCTGTGCATACCGGGGAAGAGGAGATCCTTCAGGGCATCGCTCCCGAAGAGGCGGATCGTCGGGGCGATCAGGTTGAGGGTCACCGAGAAGAGCTCGTGACGAGTCAGATCGACCCGCGCGGCCTCCTCCGCCCTGAAGGCGTCGGCGTGCTCCGTGGTCAGCCCGGCCCCGCCGAGTTCGACGGGCCAGGCGATGGCGGCGTACCCGGCGTCGAACTTGGCCCGCTGCCAGTCCCGGAGCTTGTCGAGGACGGCCTTCTCCGCGTCGTGGCTGAGGTTGTGGAAGATCGACACGTCATGAGGCTCACGCACGGAGACGTCGCTCGGGGCGTTGGCGGCCAGCCAGCGCCGCGCCTCTTCGCGGTAGGCCTCCAGAGCCGTCATCGTGCGCCTTGCCTCCTCGAGGTCGTTGCTGAGTCGTCGCCGCTTTTCCTCGGTCGACCACCGAAAATATAATTCATCATGAGATTTAACACAAGGGTCCACGCCCGAAAAACCGGGGAGTTCGTTGAATTCCAAGGGCCTGAAGGGGCAATGACGCGTGGACCAGGCTCCAAGATTGTCCGATGTGGCACTATTTCTCATCATGAAAGCCATCATTGCGTCCGCGCCCGGAGGGCCCGACGTGCTCACAACCACCACGCTCCCGACACCCCGGCCCGGCCCCGGAGAGGTTGCCATCGAC
Organism: Nocardioides sp. AE5; assembly: GCF_031844485.1. NCBI lineage: Bacteria > Bacillati > Actinomycetota > Actinomycetes > Propionibacteriales > Nocardioidaceae > Nocardioides > Nocardioides sp. AE5. The sequence continues at coordinate 150,904 of NZ_JAUZVI010000007.1, read as the reverse complement.
GTGGTGGCCACCGCGGTGAACCGAGCGGACACGCTCCAGCGCATGGGGTACTACCCCCCTCCTCCCGGCACCTCGGACATCATCGGACTGGAATGCAGTGGGAGGGTGGCCGAGCTCGGTGAGGGCGTGGCGCACCTTGCCGTCGGCGACGAGGTCTGCGCCCTCCTGGCAGGCGGCGGCTACGCATCGCGCGTCATCGCTCCCGCGGCACAGGTCATGCCGGTGCCGAACGGGGTCGACCTGGTCACCGCAGCCTGTCTGCCCGAGGCCTGCGCCACGGTCTGGTCCAACGTCTTCATGGATGCCGCGCTGGCCCCGGGAGAGACGATCTTGGTCCATGGCGGGGCCGGTGGCATCGGCACCTACGCCATCCAGATGGCGGCCGCTTTCGGCGCCCAGGTGTTCACCACCGCGGGCACCGATGAGAAGACCGCCAGGTGCCGCGAGCTCGGCGCCAGCGCCGTCATCAACTATCGGGAGCAGGACTTCGTGCACGAAGTCCTCCAGGCAACCGATGGGCGCGGCGTCGACGTCATCCTGGACAACATGGGGGCCTCGTACCTCGACCGCAACCTGGACGCCTTGGCCACAGGCGGTCGACTCGCGATCATCGCCATGCAGGGAGGCACCCGGGGTGAGTTGCGAATCAACAAGCTCCTCACCAAGCGGGCCACGGTGATGGCATCCTCCCTGCGGCCACGTCCGGTCCCGGAGAAGGGCGAGATCTGTCGCCAGTTGGTCGAAGAGGTGTGGCCGATGCTCGCCAAAGGCCAGGTCAAACCCGTCGTCCACGCCACGATGCCCTTGGAGGAGGCAGCGGCCGCCCACCGCATGCTCGAGGCCAGTGAGCACCTGGGCAAGATCGTGCTCACGGTGGATCCATGAACCGGCCCACCGCCGTCGCCCGGAGGCCGGCATGAGCCACACATCAGAGCCGGTGGTCCGCTACGAACAACGTGGAGCGGTGGCGATCGTGACCATGAACCGCCCGCGCTATCGCAACGCGCAGAACTCGGCCATGACCTATGCCCTCGACGACGCGTTCACCAAGGCCACCGACGACGCCACGGTCGCCGTCATCGTCCTGGCTGGCAGCGGCGACCACTTCAGCGCCGGGCACGACATCGGCACCCCGGAGCGTGATGTGGACCAGTCCTTCCCCCGTCGAGCGGTGATGTGGTGGGACCACGTCGACCGCGCGGGGGGCGACAGCCGATATGCCCGTGAGTCCGAGGTCTATCTGGGCATGTGCCGCCGCTGGCGGGACATGCCCAAGCCGATGATCGCGATGGTGCAAGGGGCGTGCGTCGCCGGCGGCCTGATGCTGGCCTGGACATGTGACTTCATCGTCGCCTCGGAGGACGCCTTCTTCGCCGATCCCGTCGTACGCATGGGAATTCCGGGGGTCGAGTATTTCGCGCACCCGTGGGTGACGAACCCGCGCGCCGCGAAGGAGCTGCTCTTCACCGGCGACCCGATCAGCGCATCCCGGGCGCACGCCTTGGGCATGGTGAACCACGTCGTCCCGAGGGAGCACCTCGACGAGAAGGCAATGGCTGTGGCCAACCGGGTCGCGACGATGCCCGCCTTCGGGCTGGCGCTGGCCAAGCGGGCGGTGAACCTTGCCGAGGACGCCCAAGGAATGCGCGGCGGAATGGATGCGGTCTTCGGTCTGCACCACCTCGCCCACGCCCACAACGCCGAGACCTCCGGCGACTCCTTGGCCGGTCAGGACATCGACGCCATGAAGTCCGCGCGCCGTATCATCCCCTAAGCGCGCAAGCGCCGCACTCCCACGATCATGATCGATACAGCAAGGTCGGCGCCGCTCCTTCGGCGTGGCGCAACCGGCACTAACGGATCGTGGCTCCGTCCAGCCACGGTGCAGCGTCGTCGCCGCGGTATTGGTCGGGGAGTTCATCGATGAGATCCCACGTTGCCGCAACCCTCCCGAAGCCCACGCAGAAGGCAACCAACGCGCACAACTCAACGACCTCGCCATCATCGAAGTGCTGGCGCAACTCTTCGAACTCACGGTCACCGACCGCAAGATGATCAGTTGCCAGGAAGTCGGCGTAGCGCAGGGCAACCTTCTCAGCGGCCGTGAGGTCCTCCGACTCCTCGGGTCGTTCCAGACTGCACACGGCGCCGTCGGTCATCCCGTCGGCCATCGCCGCCCCCGAGCGGGTGGCCATGCAACTTCGGCAGCGATTGTGGAACGCGATACGCAACCTGATCAGCTCTCGGAGCCTTGGAGCCAGCACACTGCTTGCTGTCATTGATTGCTGGAACGACCTCATGGCCATGGCGATGTCTGGTCGCACCGCCCAGGCCGGCACCGATCCAAGGGCAACGATGTCAGCGGTGGACGGATGGCCGAGTGCGGCGGCCAGGTCCGGGTCGAAGTCCTCGGGGCGAACCGTTGGGACGCGTGCCATGGGTCTTCCTTCCTGTCGTTGGATTCAAGGCGGTGCAGTGGACTCAAGGCGTGCCGATGCCGGTCCCCGGGGTGATCGCGGTCCGGCCCCCGTCGACGGGAATGATCGTGCCGGTCACGAAGCTTGCTCCGGGACTGACGAGGAACGAGGCGACCCGAGCGAACTCCTCCGGATTCGGTCTCCGGGCCAAGGGGGTGCTCGCCAAGGAGCCCGGCCCGAGCCGACGGCTCGGGTGCAGTTCTGGACCGGAACCCATCGGCATGATGCCTGCCATCGCGATCGCATTGACCCGCACGCCGAGGGCCGCGCCGTCGTGAGCCAGCATGTGGGTCAGCGGGACGAGTCCGGCCTTGGAGGCGGAGTAGGCAGGGAAGCGTGGGTTTCCGTGCACGCCATCGATGGACGTGAGCAGGACGACGGCGCCGGCACCGGACTCCCCCAGCAGCGGCATCATGGCCCTGACCAGCAGCATCGGACCGACCACGTTGCTGCGGAACACGCTGGTCCACTGGTCGGCAGAGCCTTCCCCTTCCCACCAGTCGACCAGCGTCGTACAGACCACCAGTGCGTCCAGTGCACCCCAACGGTCCCGACATGCCTGGGCCAGGACCAACGCGTCAGCCTCGTCGCAATCAGCGCTGGCCAACGCATGGGCTCGCCCTTCGGGCCGGGCCAAGGCGGTCGCCACCCGGTCCGCCACGGCCTGCGCCGGATCGGCGACGATCAAGTCCGCACCACCGCGATGGAGCTCCTTCGCGCAAGCAGCACCGATCGAGGATCCGACGCCGATCACGAGGGCACGCAGGCCGGTGTGACCTTGCGAGTCGACAGCAACCATGGCAATCCTCCAAGCAGCCGAATTCAGCAACATATTTCTCATGATGATATTGCCATGAACGCTGCGCCCAGCAAAGCGTCGTTCACTTTTGGAATCCTGTCTGGACAAGTGTCCAGTTTCGGTGCAGAGTTCTCGCCATGAGCACCAGCCAGGCACCCGCCGCAGCGACGTCAGCACTGCGCCAGGGCCTCAACAGTCGCCAGGCCGAGACCGCACGGAAGCTGATGGAGGCCGGCCTCGAGGAGTTACGGGCGGTGGGTCACGAGGCGCTCACCGTCCGCACCGTGGCCCAGCGCGCCGGCGTCTCCCCTGCCACGGCGTACACCTATCTCGCCTCCAAGAACCACCTCTTCGCCGAGCTCTTCGCCGAGCACATCACCGACGAGGAGCCGGCGACGTACGACGCGGGGGCCAGCACCACGCAGCGGGTGCAGCAGGCTGCCCGCGACCTGGTCGCCCGGATCGTCGAGGAGCCCGAGCTGGCGGCCGCGGTGACCCCCGCGCTGCTCGGCGCGGACCCGGACGTGGCGCGCCTGAGGCTGCGGATCGGTGCCGAATTCGTGGGCCGGTACGACGCGGCGCTGCGGGACCCGGCACGCCCCGAGGTGAATCCGGACCCGGCGGTCCTCGACACACTGGTGCTCACCCTGTCGGGGGCGCTGCTCCAGGCAGGGATGGGGATCTTCTCCTATGACCAGATGTCCGAGCGGCTGGTCGCTGCCGTCGCGGTGATCCTGGCGGGCACAGACAGGAACGGATCAGCATGAGTACGGCGACCACGGCCCCCCTGGCCTTCGACCCCTACGACTACGCGTTCCACGAGGACCCGTACCCGCTCTACGCCCGCCTGCGCGCCGAGGCACCGCTCTTCCACGCAACCCCCGACGACCTGTGGGTGGTCTCGCGGCATGCAGACGTCTTCGCCGTCCTCCGCGACGACGCGACCTACTCCAACCGGATGGGGGTCTCCCTCGACGCGAGCGCCTGGAACGTCGAGGCACACCGGGTGATGAGCTTCCTTGCCCTCGACGGCCACGAGCAGACCCGGCTGCGCAAGCTGGTCTCCAAGGGGTTCACCCCGCGCCGGGTCCGCGAACTCGAGCCGGAGGTGCAGCGCCTGGCCGACTACTACTTCGACGCAATGCTCACCGCTGGCTCCGGCACGGGTGAGTCTGGCACCACCGTCACCGCGGACTGGATCACCGAGTTCGCCGGGAAGCTGCCGATGGACGTCATCTCCGAGATGATGGGCGTCCCGGTCGCCGACCGTGACGAGGTACGCCGCCTGGCCGACCTGGTCGTGCACCGCGAGGACGGCGTACGCGACGTGCCGGAGGCCGGCATGGTCGCCGCGATGGACCTGATCGGCTATTACGGCGCCATGGTCGCCGAGCGGCGCGCGGCCCCCGACGACCATGAGGGTGACCTGACCACGGCGCTGGTCCAGGCGGAGATCGAGGGCGATCGGCTCACCGACTCCGAGATCATCGCCTTCCTCTTCCTGATGGTCGTGGCCGGCAACGAGACCACCACCAAGCTGCTCGGCAATGCCCTCTTCCACCTCAGCGCCCACCCGGAGCAACGCGACCGGGTGCTGGCCGCGCCGGAGGCCCCCGAGGCGCTGGTCACCCCGTGGATCGAGGAGACGCTCCGCTTCGACACCTCGAGCCAGATGCTGGCCAGGCTGGTCACCCGCGACGTCGAACTGCACGGCCAGACCATCCCCGCCGGCGCCAAGCTGCTGGTGCTGCTGGGCTCGGCCAACCGGGACGCAGAGGTCTTCTCCGACCCGGCCCGCTTCGACATCGCGCGCGCCTCCGACGAGTTGTCGAAGTCGCTCTCGTTCGGCACCGGGCGCCACTTCTGCCTCGGCGCCAACCTGGCCAGGCTCGAGGCCCGCGTCGTGCTCAACGAACTGGTACGCCGCGTCTCCGGGTTCCAGGTCCACGTCGACCGGGCGGTGCGCGTGCATTCCACCAGCGTCCGCGGCTTCGCACACCTTCCGACCACGTTCACCCTGCGCACCCCCAACCCCAACGCGAGCACCTACACCGACACCGGAGCGGCCCGATGAACCAGCCCCACCCGCCCCGCCGACCGGTCGTGATCACAGGCGCCTCGTCGGGCATCGGCGCCGAGACGGCCCGGGTCCTGGCCGCCGCCGGGCACCCGGTCGCCCTCGGCGCCCGACGCCTGGAGACCTGCGAGCAGATCGCCGCGGCGATCCGTGCCGAGGGCGGGGAGGCCGTTGCCCACCCGCTCGACATGACCAGTGACGAGTCGGTGGCCACCTTCGCCGAGCGGGTCACCACCGACCTGGGCGACATCGAAGTGGTGGTCAGCAACGCCGGTCTGGTCGCTCCCGGTGCCCTGGTCGACATCACCTCGCAACGCTTCGCCGACGAGCTCGACCTCAACTTGGTCGGTGCGCACCGCGTCGTCGCCGCCTTCGCCCCGGCGATGGTCCAGCGCCGCCGCGGAGACCTCGTCTTCGTCTCCTCCGACGTCGCGGTGCGCGCCCGCCCGTTCATGGCGGCGTACGCCGCGAGCAAGTGGGGCCTGGAGGGCATGGTCAACGCACTGCAGATGGAGCTGGAGGGCACCGGCGTACGGGCCTCGATCGTGCGCCCCGGCCCGACCGGCACCGGCATGGGCTCGGACTGGGACGCCGAGCTCGGCGGATTCGTCCTGGAGCAGTGGATCAAGTTCGGCCTCGCCCGGCACGGCCACTTCCTGACCGCCCGCGCCCACGCGGATGCGATTGCGACCATTGTCGGCGCACCCCGCGGCGTACACCTCTCCGTCATCGACGTGAACCCCGAAGCCCCCGTGGAGGACGCATGACCCTGCAGAGCACTGGCCCGGACCGCATCGATCCCGCCGCGGCCGAGAAGCTGGCCACCATCCCCGAGGTCTCCGTGGTCCTCGACGACCAGGATCCGTCGGTTCCGGACATCATCAAGGGCACCGGGCACCTGCCGGAGATGCGGGTCGACCCGATCGCCCTCTTCCACCGGGTGCGCGCCGAATGCGGCGACATCGGCCGCTTCCGGCTGGCCGACTCCCACGTCGTCCTGGTCAGTGGCGCCGAGGCGAACGAGGCGTTCTTCCGCGCCCCGGAGGAGACCCTGGACCAGGCCGCGGCGTACCCGTTCATGACGCCCATCTTCGGCAAGGGCGTGGTCTTCGACGCCACCCCCCAGCAGCGCCAGCAGATGCTGAAGAATCAGGCCCTGCGCGGCGACATGATGCGCGGGCACGCCCGGACGATCGAGGCGGAGATCCGCCGGATGGTCGCCGACTGGGGCGACGAGGGTGAGATCGACCTGCTCAACTTCTTCGCCGAGCTGACCATCTACACCACCTCCTCCTGCCTGATCGGCAAGCCGTTCCGCGACCAGCTCGACGGGTCGATCGCCGAGATCTACCACCGCCTCGAGCACGGCACCGACGCCATTGCGTACGTCGACGCGCACGCCGACATCGACTCCTTCCGGATCCGCGACCAGGCCCGCGAGGAACTCGTCGCGCGGGTGCAGGCGATCATCCGCGACCGCATCGCCCTGGCCGAGTCGCTCGGCGGGGAGATCCCGAAGGCCGACCGCGACCTGCTCGACGTACTGATCGCGGTCGGGTACGACGCCGAGATGGTGACCGGCATCTTCATCTCCCTGATGTTCGCCGGCCACCACACCTCCTCGGGCACCGCGTCGTGGGCGATGATCGAGCTGCTCCGCAACCCCGAGGTGATGGCCGCGGTGGTCGCCGAACTGGACGAGCTCTATGCGCCGGATGCGGACGGACAGGCGCCGGAGGTCTCCTTCCAGGCACTGCGCTCCATCCCGTTCCTGGAGTCCACGCTGAAGGAGACGCTGCGGATGCACCCGCCGCTGGTGATCCTGATGCGCCTGGTCCGCCAGGACTTCGAACTGCTCGGCCACACCATCCCGGCCGGCACCCTGATCGCCGCCTCGCCGCGGGTCTCGAACCGGATCGAGTCCGATTTCCCGGCGGCCGACTCCTTCGACCCGGGGCGCTACATCGACCCGCGCCAGGAAGACCTGCAGAACCGCTGGACGTGGATCCCGTTCGGCGCCGGCAAGCACCGCTGCGTCGGCAACGCCTTCGCGATGATGCAGATGAAGGCGATCTTCTCGGTGATCCTGCGCGACTTCACCTTCGAGCCGGCGCAGGAGCTGGACTCCTATCGCGACGACTACACCAAGATGGTGATCCAGCTCGCGCAGCCGGCGAAGGTCCGCTATCGCAGGAGGAACCCGTGAGCTTCCGGGTCACCGCCGACGTCAGCGTCTGCCAGGGCCACCAGCTCTGCCAGGGCGAGGCGCCCGGTGTCTTCGGGTTCGACGAGGACGCCGACGTGGTCGTCGTGCTCGACGACCACCCCGACGAGTCGCAGCACCACGCCGTCCGCCAGGCCGTGAAGTACTGCCCCGCTTTCGCGCTCTCCATCAACTCCGAAGAAGAGGACTGACATGACCGAGACCCTGACCCGGGCCGAGATCGAGGAGTTCTGGGCCGGATGGCTCCAGGCCAACCGCGACGTCGAGGCCGCCGGCGACTGGCGACCGCTCGCCGAGTGGTTCGCCACCGACGCGACGTACGGATGGATGTACCACCCCGACGAGCACTTCATGGCCGTGGGCCGCGACCAGATCCGCGACTGGGCAATCGGCATCGAGATGGACGGCCTGGACGGATGGCACTACGACTACGTGTGCACCATGATCGACGAGACCAAGTCGATGGTGCTCGGCTTCTGGAAGCAGCGCGCCGGGATCATCAACGACGAGACCGGCGAGGAATACGAGATCCTCGGCATCGGCGGTTCCTGGTTCGGCCTCAAGCGGATCGCCGACGGTCCCGACGCGGGGAAGGTGCTGATCGACTGGCAGCGCGACTGGTTCGACCTCCCCTCGACCGGCCACACCTTCATGGAGATCCTCAAGTCCGGCAAGGCACCCGACACCCTGATGAAGCGACTCGAGGTGACGGGGCACGGCGTACCGGGGCACTACCACTACAAGGACATGCCCTCGACCCTGTGGCCGCCGCCGGTCGAGGCCGGGCTGTACGCCGAGCAGGCCCCGGCGCCGACGTCCGCGACGGAGGCGGGCGAATGAACGCGGCGAACCCGGCGCGGATGCCGACCAACCCGCCCGCGCAACAGTACGTCGACGGCAAGCTGTCCGGGGCGAGTGATGGGGCGACGTACCCCATCCTCAACCCGGCCACGGGTGCGCAGATCGGGGTGGCCCCGGACAGCACCGCGATCGACGTGGACGCCGCGATCGCCGCGGCTCGGCGCGCGTTCGACGAGACCGACTGGTCGACCAATCTGGAGCTGCGGATCAGCTGCCTGCGCCAGCTCCACCAGGCGCTGGTCGAGAACGCGGACGCGATGCGGGCGCTGACCACGGCCGAGGTGGGCGCTCCGGCGTTCTTCGTGGCCGGTCCGCAGTACGACATGCCGGTGGAGACGTTCCGGTGGAACATCGACCTGGCGGAGTCGTATGAGTGGGAGACCGACCTGGGCATCGGTGAGGTGATGGGGGTGCAGAGTCGCCGGACCGTACGTCGTGAGGCGGTCGGGGTGGTTGCCGCGATCACGCCGTGGAACTTCCCCAACCAGATCAACCTGGCCAAGATCGGCCCTGCCCTGGCCGCCGGCAACACGGTCGTGCTCAAGCCGGCCCCGGACACCCCGTGGCTGGCCGCCGAACTGGGACGGCTCGCGGCCGAGCAGACCGACCTGCCGCCGGGCGTCTTCAACGTGGTCACCCCGCGCTCCAACGAGTTGGCCGCGCAACTGACCACCGATGAGCGGGTCGACCTGGTCTCCTTCACCGGCTCCACCAACACCGGCCGCGCCATCGCCGCCGCTGCGGCACCGACCCTGAAGCGGGTCTTCCTGGAGCTCGGCGGCAAGTCGGCCGCGATCGTGCTCGACGACGCCGACGTCGCTTCGGCGGCGGGGGCTGCCGCGTTCGGCGTCTCGGTCCACGCCGGCCAGGGATGCGCGTTGACCACCCGACTGGTGGTGCCGCGCGAACGGTACGACGAGGCGGTCGAGGCAGCAGCGGCGACGATGGCCGCGCTCGGCGCCAAGGACCCTGCCGACGGCGGCACCATCTGCGGCCCGGTGATCTCGGCCGTGCAACGCGACCGGGTCCTGGGCTATCTGGACCTGGCGCTCGAGGAGGGCGGCCACTTCGCCACCGGTGGCGACGTCGCGACCCAGGAGGGCGACCTGGCCGGCGGCTTCTGGATCGAGCCGACCGTGATCGCCGGGCTGGACAACAGTGCGCGCACCGCCCGCGAGGAGATCTTCGGGCCGGTGCTCGTGGTGATCCCCCACGACGGCGACGACGACGCGGTCCGGATCGCGAACGACTCGCCGTACGGGCTCTCCGGCTCGGTGGACTCCGCCTCGCTGGAGCGTGCGCAGTCGGTCGCCCGCCGGATCCGCACCGGCACCATCGGCGTCAACGGTGGCCAGTGGTTCGGCGCGGACGCGCCGTTCGGCGGCTACAAGCAGTCCGGGCTGGGCCGGGAGATGGGGGTGGCCGGGTTCGAGGAATACCTCGAGACCAAGACCATCGCCACGCCCGCCTGATCCCCCTTCACGAACCGTCCTTCCACGAACCAGGAGCACCATGAGCAACCGCTTGCAGGACAAGGTCGTCGTCGTCACCGGCGCCGCGCAGGGCATCGGGGAGGCCTATGCCACCGCGATCGCCGGCCAGGGCGCGAAGGTCGTCGTCGCCGACATCAACGCCGATGCCGGGCAACGCGTCGCCGACCAGATCAACGCCGACGGCGGCACGGCAATGTTCGTCACCTGCGACGTCTCCTCGCACACCTCGGCCCAGGCGCTGGTCGACCAGGTGTCGCAGGCCTGGGGCGGGATCGACGGCCTGGTCAACAACGCCGCGATCTATGGCGCCATGCAGTTCGACCTGCTGATCACCGTGGACTGGGACTACTACCGCAAGTTCATGGCCGTGAACATGGACGGTGCCCTGGTGATGACCCGCGCGGTCTATCCCTCGATGCAGGCCCGCGGCGGCGGTTCGATCGTGAACCAGTCGAGCACCGCGGCGTACCTCTACTCCGGCTTCTACGGCCTGGCCAAGTCCGGCATCAACGGCCTGACCCAGCAACTGGCCCACGAGGTCGGCGGGATGGGGATCCGGGTCAACGCGATCGCCCCCGGCCCGACCGACACCGAGGCGACGCGCACCCAGGCCGGCGACGCGTCGAAGGAACTGGTGAAGGGCCTGGCGCTCAAGCGGATGGGCCAGCCCGAGGACATGGTGGGCGCCTGCCTCTTCCTGCTCTCGGACGAGGCCTCGTGGGTGACCGGCCAGGTCCTGGCCGTCGACGGCGGACAGACCTTCCGCCCATGAACCCACGAACGCTCACTCGTTGTGTCGCGAACGCTCACTCGTTGATGCTCGAAAGCTCAATCGTTGATGCCTCCTGGGCGCTGGCGCGGTCGAGAAAGGAGCACCGATGACCACCCGTGTCGGATTCGTCGGCCTGGGCAACATCGGCAAGCCGATGGCGCTTCGCCTGGCCGGCGCGGAAGCGGTCGACCTCCACGTGTACGACGTGGCTGACGCGCCGGTGGCCGAACTCGTCGCTGCCGGTGCCACCGCGGCGGGCTCCGTGGCCGAACTGGCCACGCGGGTCGACGTACTCTGCGTGATGGTCCGCGACGACGACCAGGTCCGCGACGTGCTCGGCGCCGTGCTGGGTGTCGCCGAGCAGCGCGACGGCGCGCCGCTCGCGGTGGTGGTCCACTCGACCGTGGCCCCGCGTACGCCGGCCTCCCTGGCCGAGACCGCGCTCCCCCACGGCGTACTCGTGCTCGACGCGCCCGTCTCCGGAGGTGCGATGGGCGCCGCGGACGGCACACTGGCGATCCTGGTCGGCGGCGCGGACGAGGCGTTCGCCCTGGCCCGCCCGGTCCTGGAGGTGCTCGGTTCCAAGGTCGTGCACGCCGGTCCGATCGGCGCCGGCACCCAGTTCAAGCTGGCCCGCAACCTGATGCACTTCGTCTCCTTCACCGCCGCGACCGAGGCACAACGGCTGGCCGAGGCGGCCGGACTGGACCTGGTCGAACTCGGGCAGGTGGTGCGCCATACCGACGCGATCACCGGTGGACCGGGCGCGATCATGCACCGCGACACCACTGCGCCGCTGGCCGAGGACGACTTCTGGCACGGCGTCTTCGACCACGTCCGAACTCTCGGTGAGAAGGACCTCGGTTTCGCGGTGGACCTGGCCGACGAACTGGGCGTCGACGTACCCCTGGCCCGGCTCGCCCTCGACCGGCTCGGCCCCGGCCTCGGCCTGTGACCCCGAGTCGGCACGAGTTGACGCCGTACGACGCCGAGTCGGCACGAGTTGACGTGATTTCGCGTCGAGTCGGCGTCAATTGACGCCGCCTCGACGAGCATGGACGCAAGCGCATCACCCCACCGACCAGCACCTGGAGCAGCACCGTGACCGACAAGTTCTCCGACCTCCCCGAACAGCGCGCCCGCGGCCTGCGCAAGATGGAGGAGGTCTACGGATTCGACATGACCGACGGCGAGGGCGACTTCTTCGGCTACACCGCCGACCACCTCTTCGCCGACATCTGGACGCGCCCGGGCCTCACCGACCGCGACCGGCGCCTGCTGCTGATCGGCCTGCTCGCCGGCACCGGTGGCCACGACGTACTCGGCATCCAGATCCCCGCCGCGCACGCCAACGGTGAACTCGACGACGCGGCACTGCGGGAGATCGTGGTCTTCCTCAGCCACTACGCGGGCTGGCCGAGCGGCGCCCGGATCAACTCGGTGGTCGAGGAGACCATCGCGAAGGCGAAGCGGAAGGGCTGACCTGTTCGGCCGGGTCAGGGCCCGGCACCGCAGCCGCCCCCAGCGGTCGCGACCAGCGGCGGCTCAACGCCCCAGCGCGACCTCGACGAAGCGCGCCAGTTCGGCATACGCCTGGGCATCGGAGAGGTCGAGGCGCTCGAACATCTCGCCGCGCTGGATCTCGAACATGGTGGCGGCGACCATCTCGGCGACGAAGCCCGCGTTGACCTCGCGCAGCGCCCCGGCGGCGATCCCCTCGACGATCAGGTCGCGGATCCGCGCGGCCGCGAACGCCGTGTTGCGCTGGTAGACCTCGGCCACCGGGGCGAAGTCGGCCAGGTCGTCCATGAACGCGCGCGAGAGCGGCGCGAGCGCCTCGCCCACGGCCGTCAGGTACGCCGTGACCCGGCGCCCCGGGTCGGCCTCGGCGGCGACCTTCGCCTCGACCTGCTCGGTCGCCGTCCGGAAGAACTCGCGCGTGATGGCGACCGCGAGCTCAAGCTTGGAGGGCGCCAGCGCATAGAGCGTCGTCTTGGAGCAGCTCATCCGCTCGGCGACCTGGTCGAGGGTGAAGTCGGCGAAGCCCTCGGCCGCGATCAGGTCGACCAGGCGAGCAAGCAGGTCCGCCTGTCGCGCCGTACGCCGTGTCCGTGCCATGAGCTCCCCCTTTCGATACCCAGAACAGTACGCTAGGCTCGGCTTCAGTATCAATAACGCCCGCTCCGGTGCGGCGTACCCGACGAACTCCACGGAGAACGAATGCCCGCCAACCGCGTGCTCCCCACCGAGGAAGCGGCCGACCTGCTCACCCTCGTCCGCGACATCGCCGCCAAGGAACTCCTCCCCCGCGCCGCCGACGACGAGGCGACCGAGACCTTCCCCCGCGACATCTTCACCCTGCTCGGCCGGACCGGCCTGCTGGGCCTCCCCTACCCCGAGGAGTACGGCGGCGGGGGCCAGCCCTACGAGGTCTACCTGCAGGTGCTCGAGGAGATCGCGAGCGTCTGGTCCAGCATCGGCGTCGGCGTCTCCGTGCACGCGCTGAGCTGCTTCGGCCTCTTCGAGCACGGCACCGAGGACCAGAAGCAGGCCTGGCTCCCCGACATGCTGGGCGGCGAACTGCTCGGCGCCTACTGCCTCTCCGAGGCGCACGCTGGCTCCGACCCTGCCGCGATGCGGACCACGGCGAAGCGGGACGGCGACGACTACGTCCTCAACGGCGCGAAGGCCTGGACCACGCACGGCGGCAACGCGGACTACTACAAGCTGATGGCCCGTACGTCGGAGGACCGCACCGGCATCTCCTGCTTCCTGATCCCTGCCGACACTCCCGGCCTGGTCGCTGACCCGCCGGAGAAGAAGATGGGGCTGACCGGCTCGCACACCACCACCATGCGCCTGGAGAACGTCCGCATCCCGGCCGAGCGTCGGCTCGGCGCCGAGGGTGACGGGCTCAAGATCGCACTGGCCGGGCTCGACTCGGGTCGCCTCGGCATCGCCGCCGTCGCCACCGGGCTGGCCCAGGGGGCGCTCGACCACGCGGTCGCCTATGCCAAGGAGCGGGAGAGCTTCGGCAAGAAGATCATCGACCACCAGGGGCTGGCCTTCGTGCTGGCCGACATGGAGGCAGCGGTGCAGTCTGCCCGCGCCACCACCTTGCACGCGGCCCGGCTCAAGGACCGCGGGCTCCCGTTCAGCCGGGAGGCGTCGATCGCGAAGATGGTCGCCACCGACAACGCGATGAAGGTGACCACGGACGCCGTCCAGGTGCTCGGTGGCTATGGCTACACCCGGGACTTCCCTGTGGAGCGCTTCATGCGCGAGGCGAAGGTCATGCAGATCTTCGAGGGCACCAATCAGATCCAGCGCATGGTGATCAGCCGTGCGCTCGCACGTGACAACAACGGAACGATCAAGGGAATCAACTGATGCAGATCGAGAACACAGCCGCCATCGTCACCGGTGGGGCCTCCGGCCTCGGCGCCGCAACCGCCGCTGAACTGGCCGCCCAGGGCGCGCAGGTCTACGCCTTCGACCTGGCCCAGTCCATCGAGGGCGCGCCCGAGGTCAAGGGCATCACGTACGTCGCCGTCGACGTGACCGACCCGGCCCAGGTCGCCGACGCGGTCAACCAGGCTGCCGCCGACCCGACCACCCCGCTGCGGATCGTGGTCAACTGCGCCGGCATCGGGCCCTCGTCGCGGATCCTGTCCAAGAAGGGCGTCCACGACCTCGGCCTCTACGCCAAGATCATCCAGGTCAACCTGATCGGCTCCTTCAACGTGCTGGCCCTGGCCGCGGAGAAGATCGCCGAGACCGAGGCGCTCGAGCACAACCAGCGCGGTGTCATCATCAACACCGCTTCGATCGCCGCCTTCGAGGGCCAGATCGGCCAGGCCGCTTACTCGTCCTCCAAGGGCGGCATCGTCGGGCTCAACTTGCCCGCCGCCCGCGACCTGGGCCAGTACGGCATCCGCGTCAACACGATCGCCCCCGGCATCGTCGAGACCCCCATGCTCGCCACCGTTGCCGAGGAGTTCCGCCAGAGCCTCGCCGCCGGCGTACCCAACCCGCAGCGCCTGGGGCGTCCCGAGGAATACGCCCAGTTGGCGAAGTTCCTCATCGAGCACGACTACATCAACGGGGAAGTCGTCCGGATGGACGGCGCCCTGCGCATGGCTCCTCGCTGATCCCTGCCGGATCGGTCCTAAACTCGGAGGAAATCACGCACCTGGTGCGTGTTTTCCTCCGAGTTCTTTCCATTCCCCGACCGTGCACCCTGCCCCGCAGGCAACCGGTTGCCCGCGCCACCCCCGCGCACGCAGGATGGCGGCCACCCCCGCGGCGAGCCGGCACGGTGCCATCACCATGCCCCAACCGACGCGCACCGTCATCTCAAGCCTGCTGGCGGTGACCAGGTCGCGCGTCAGGTCCTGCCAGCGATCGCTGGACCACTCATGGCCGAGGCGTCCGTCCAGTTCGACGACCACGCCGTACTCGCGATGCTCCACGTCGCGCCAGGTGCGCCCCCTTCGCCCGAACGCGCCGCGGTCGATCGGCACCTGCCGCTCGGCACGAGGCAGGCCGTGCGCTCGCTCGACGTCACGGAGGTAGACCCGCTCCAGGACCGAGTGGGCACCCGAGGCGACGTCGTCCAGGACGGTACTGAACAGGCGCCTGCCAGGCAGTCGCGGCAACAGGTCCAGGGCGTCCCGCAGCCGGGGCGGAGTGGTACGCCGTTGCTGGCACACGTCGGCAAGGACCGCGATGCTGCTGGTCTCCGTGGTCGCCGAGGAGGCGGCGAGGAGCACCGCAGGCTCCAGTGCGACACGTGGTGGTGAGAGGTCGGTGCGCGCGATGCGGTCGTAGTGCTGGCTGCGGGTCAGCAGCACTCCCGGGGATGCGTCCGTACGCCGCGACTCGTCGACCAGCAGGTGGATCCGCTCATCGTGGACCCACGGGCCCCGGACCTTCCAGGCCGCGAGGGCGGAGACACCGCTCAGTGCGGCGGGGTGGTGTCGCAGGACGGCGACCCACTCGCGCTGCAGACGAGTGAGCGGTCCGGTGTGCGTGACATAGGTGCCGTGTCCGACCCGGGCAAGCTGTCGACGGCGCAACAGCCTGGTGATGTCGTTGTCGCTGGCTCCGTGGGCGACCAGTTGGCGCCGCGACACGACACCGGCCTGGTGCTCGACGAGCCTGCTCAGTGCGTTGGTGTCCATCCGGCGACCCTGCGCCGCCTGGGCGCCATCGGGCAAGGGGCTTGGTCAGCGCCTGTGGACAACACGGTGGCGGGCGTTCGAACTCGGAGGAAAACCCGCACCTGGTGCGTGATTTCCTCCGAGTTCGTGAGGCTCGTCGAGGTCGAGTGCCAGGAAGGGCGCAGGATCGTCAGCGGGCGATGAAGAGGATCTCTTCGCGCCCGTACTCCATGCCCGGGTGCTCGGCAGCCAGGTGGGCCTGGGTCTTCTCGACCAGGTCATCCTCGTCGACGCCCTTGATGTGTTCGCCACAGGGGCAGTTCAGTTGGGTCTTCATGTGGCCCACGATACGCCGGGAACCGCCGTCGTACCCGGAGGATGCCGCTTTCTCCGGATACCTCCTGCGGGCACTAACGGCTCGGCCCGATTGGACCGAGCCTCCCCGCTACTCGGTCCGATTGGACCGAGCCTCCGCCCTACTCGGCTCGATTGGACCGAGCCTCCGCTGTTCTCGGTCCGATTGGGCCGAGCCTCCGCTGACCTCGGTCCGATTGGACCGAGAAAGCGGCGAGTTGGCCCACTTGGGCCCCACCGCACAGCACTCAGCGGAGCAGTGCCGCGAAGCGCCGGTTCATGTCTCGGATCCAGGCGTCGGCGGCGGGCGAGTGGAGCGCCATGTCCACGAAGCCGTGCACCATGCCGGCGCACTGCACCGAGTCGACCGGGACGCCTGCGGCCTCGAGCGCGGCTGCATACGCCAGGCCCTCGTCGCGCAGGGGATCGAACTCGGCGGTGGCCACCACGGCAGGCGGCAGGTCCCCGCGTACGCCGGCAATCGGCGAATGGCGCAGGTCGCCGGGCTCCACCGACTGGCCAGCGACATAGGTCAGGAAGAACCAGGTCATCGTCGCCATGTCGAGGAAATATCCCTCGGCGTTGGTGGTGCGGGACTCATACGACCCGAGCATGTCCACCGCCGGATAGATCAACAACTGCGCCGCGAACCCGGCGACGGCCTGGGTGACGATCGCCGACAGGTTCCCGCCGGCGGAGTCACCGGCAACGCCCACGACGTCCGAGCCCCCATAGCGATCCAGTGACCCCACGACTTCCTTCGCCGCGGCAATGGCGTCCTCCGCTGCAGCCGGGAACGGGTGCTCTGGGGCAAGCCGATAGTCCACGGAGACCACCACCGCGCCGGTGTCGACGCAGAGCCGGCGGCAGACGTTGTCGTGCGTCTCCAGGGAGCCGATCACGAACCCTCCGCCATGCAGGAAGAGGACGGTCGGCACCGGGCCCTCGGCCTCCGGTCGATAGATGCGGGCGCGCATCCCGGCCACGCTCGACTCCTCGACCGACCCCACCGGGATCGGGCCGTCCGGGCCGATCGAGGCAGCAGCCAGGGCCGCGAACCCCTTCCGTGCCGCTTCGACGGTCCCCTCGTGCATCGGCGGATAGCCGGCCTGCTCGATGAAGGAGAGGAGGTTCGCAATGCCGGGATCGAGTGCCATGGTGACGAGGCTAGGGGACGAGGACAATCTTTCCGCGGACGTGGCCCTCCTCGCTGATGGCGTGTGCCCGAGCGACCTCTGCCAACGGGATCTCGGCAGCAACCTCCACCGACCACGAAGGCAACCCCAGCACGAACGGGATCGCTGCCCGCCGCAGCGCGACCTCCTCCTCGGTCAACGGATCCGGCGAACCACCGAGCCAGGCCCGCACCCCCAACTCAGCGGCGTCACGCCCCCGGACGATGGTGCCGACCCGATCCGGTGCAGCGACAGCGAGCGAGACTTCGATCGCCTCGTCCGTCCCGGCGCAGTCCAGGACCACATCGACACCCGGCGACGCGGCACGTACCCGCTCCAGGAGCCCGTCACCATAGGCAACCGGTGTCGCACCCAGTTCCGCCAACCGGTCGTGGTTGGCCGACGAGGCCGTGGCCACGACCTGGGCACCCAGGGCCCGTCCGATCTGGATCGCCGCCTGCCCGACGCCGCCCGATCCACCATGGACGAGCAGCGTCTCGCCCTCGGCAAGACCCAGTGAGGTCAGCACCTGGTACGCAGTCCCGGCGGGGATGCCGAGACCCGCGCCGGTGGCGAAGGAAACCCCGTCCGGCAGCGCATCCAGGAGCCCCTGGCCCACCACCACGTGCGTGGCCTGGACACCGCCCGCGTTGCTGATCACGACGCGCTCGCCAACCGCCCATCCACTGACGTCGGGACCAACGGCCGCGATCACCCCGGCACCGTCGGAACCCAGCCGCCACGGGGCCGGTCCGGGCATCGGACGGAGGCCCGAGCGCTGCTTCCACTCGACGGGGTTCAACCCGGCTGCGCGCACCTCGACGAGCACCTCACCGGGGCCGGGCTCCCGCGTGGGGACTGCGACGTACTCGAGGACCTCGGGTCCACCGGTCCGGCTGAACTGGACGACATGGGTCATGGGGCCAACCTACGACTCCAGGAAAGCGCGGATCCCGGCGACCAGCGCTTCGGCGTACGCCGCCTGCCCCTCGCTCGAGCGCATCCGCGCCGCCTCCTCGGCGTTGCGCATGTTGCCCAGCTCCACCATCACCGTCGGGACCCGGGCATGGTTGAGCGTGGCCAGGTCACGACGTACGTCGAGTCCGTCGCCGCCGGCGATGTAGTCGGCCCGCGGGAAGGACTCCGCCAGCGCATCGGCCATGACCGTGGCGAGTTCCGCAGAGGCGTCGGCGGAGGTCGCGGACACCGGTGAGGAGATCACGTGGAAGCCGGTGCCGCCCGGCCCGGATCCGTCCGCGTGGATGCTCACCTTGATCACCGTGCCGTCGTCGCCACCTGCCAGGTCGTTGCCGGCCTCGCCGCGCTCGTCCACGCACGGCCCCCATTCCTCGACCGAGTTCGTCAACCGGGTCAGCACCACCTCAGCGCCGAGTTCCTCGAGGGCGTCGCGGACCAGGAGCGCCACTTCCCAGGTGAAGGTGGCTTCGGGGTAGCCGTCGTTGGTCGACGTACCGGTGGTGTTGCAGGCCTTCATGCCGCCCGCACCGTCGGGGACGGCTGCGTTGATCCGGGCGGGGTGGCGACCGTTGCCGAGTTGGTGGCCCGGGTCGACGATCACGGTGCGGCCCTCCAGCGGAAGGGCGGGCGCACTCGACGAGGGCGGTGGTGCGGACGGCGACGGCGCCGCTGACGACTCAGCGGCCGGGGCCGGTCCGGGCGTGGCGGCGCGCTCCGGCAGCAACAGGGCGCCGCCGAGGAGTACGGCGATGACCGACGCGACTGCCACCGCCCACCTGAGCATGGCGCGCAGTCTACGGACACTCCCCCCACAGGACACCATGTCCCACAGTGGCGGAAGGTGCGCGCACCGTCACCCTCGCGCCACTACGCTCGTTGGGAAGACCGACGCCCGTACGCCGGGCAGGTGAGTAGACCAGTCAGCCGAACGGGACCGACACCGAAGATGCCAACGCATGACGACGAGACGCCGGACGAGCCACTCTTCCGTGGCTTGGGTGACGCCCCCGGCGATGGCCCCGAGGCCGACGGCGCCCCCGAAGACGATGCAACCGACGCCACGGCCTCCCCAGGGTCGACCACCGGGGACGAGAGCGCGGCAGCCGGCGCCACCACCGCAACCCGTCGCCGCCGCAGGGTGAAGGTGACGCGGTGGGCACGCTTCAAGGCATGGTGCAAACGGCACAAGGCCCTGGTCATCCTGCTCACCATCCTGCTCCTGCTGATCGCCATCATCCTCGGCTGGCTCTGGTACCTGAACCGCCAGATCGGCAACATCCCCCGCTTCGACCTCGACCTCGACCGCGAGGGCCGCCCGGCCAAGGTCGAGAACAACTCGGTCAACATCCTGCTGATGGGCGTCGACGACCCGGACGGGCTCCCGAATGTCGGGCCCGACCTCAAGAAGCAGATCAGCAGCGGCGACTGGCGGGCTGGCTCGTTCCGTTCCGACAGCCTGATGGTGCTGCACATCAACTCTGACCGGCAGTCGGCCCAACTGGTCTCCATCCCGCGCGACTCCTGGGTGGAGGTGCCGGGCCACGGCAAGGCCAAGATCAATGCTGCGCTCAGTTTCGGCGGACCGAGTCTCGCCGCGCAGACAGTCGAGGATCACTTCAACCTTCGCATCGACCACATGGTGCTGATCGACTTCCAGGGCTTCAAGGACCTGACCGACGTGCTCGGCGGGGTCAGCGTTTACATCAGCTCCGAGGCATCCCAGCGCCTCTCCCAGGGCGCCTGGCCGACAGGGATGCGCAACCTGAACGGCGAAGAGGCTCTGCTCTACGTGCGCCAGCGTCATGGCCTGGCCCGCGGTGACTTCGACCGCGTGCAGCGCCAGCAGGCCTACCTCAAGGCCGTGCTGGACAAGACGGTCTCCCGGGGAACCCTCCTCAACCCGCTCAAGGTCACCAACCTGCTCGAGGAGATCGGCGACTTCATCGCGGTGGACGAGGGCTTCAGCAACAGCGAGATCCGTGACCTGGCGATCGCGAGCCGCGGCCTGCACAGTGGTGCGATCAGGTTCGTCACCGTCCCCAACAACGGCACCGGACGCGCCGGCAACCAGTCGATCGTGGTGCTCGACGACGAGCGCGCCATCGACATGTTCGACGCGATCCAGAAGGACCAGTTCGAGAGCTGGTATGCGCGCAACGACGTCGACGAGATGCCCGCCGGCGGGCGCGTCGACTAGCCGACCAGTCCCAGCAGGTAGGACCCGTACCCCGACTTGACCAGCGGCTCGGCGAGGGCGATGAGTTCCTCGTCACTGAGCCAGCCGGAGCGCCAGGCGATCTCCTCGGGGGCACCGATCTTCATGCCTTGGCGCGACTCGATGGTGCGCACGTAGTTGGAGGCGTCGTTGAGGGAGTCGAAGGTGCCGGTGTCGAGCCAGGCAGTGCCGCGGGGCAACACCTCGACCTGCAGGGCTCCCTCGTCCAGATAGGAGCGGATCAGGTCCGTTATCTCCAGTTCACCGCGCGCCGACGGCTCGAGCATCGCGGCCCGCTTCACCACGGTGTTGTCGAAGAAGTAGAGCCCGGGCACGGCGTACCGGCTCTTCGGCACCGCGGGTTTCTCCTCCAGGGACAGGGCACGGCCCTCGGCATCGAACTCGACCACGCCGTACGCCGTCGGGTTGGCCATCTGGTAGCCGAAGACCGCGGCGCCATTGATGGAGCCGAAGCGACCCAGGGTCCGGCCCAGGCCGGTGCCGTAGAAAATGTTGTCACCGAGGACGAGTGCGACGTTGTCGGAGCCGATGTGCTCCTCGCCGATCAGGAAGGCCTGCGGCAGACCGTCAGGTGTGGGTTGCACGGCGTACGTCAACTCGATCCCGAAGCGCGACCCGTCGCCGAGGAGTCGCTCGAAGGCTGCCGCGTCCTCAGGGGTGGTGATGATCAGGATGTCCCGGATCCCGGCGAGCATCAGCGTGGAGAGCGGGTAGTAGATCATCGGCTTGTCATAGACGGGCACCAACTGCTTGCTCACCCCGAGCGTGATCGGGTGCAGTCGGCTGCCGGTGCCACCGGCCAGGATGATCCCCTTCATCGTTCCCATGTTGGCCCAACGACGCAGGCGTCACAACGTCCCGCTCAACGCCGCGACCGCCTACGATCGCATCCATGCATCGCATCCTGGTCACCGGCGGAGCCGGCTTCATCGGCTCCAACTTCGTCCACCACGTCGTCGCCCACACCGACTTGCACGTCACCGTCCTGGACAAGTTGACGTACGCCGCCTCGCGCGAGGCCCTGGCCGGGTTGCCGCAGGACCGGGTGGAACTGGTGGTCGCCGACGTCGCCGACGCCGCTCCGGTGGATGAGTGCGTGGCGCGCACGGATGCGGTGGTCCACTTCGCCGCCGAGTCGCACAACGACAACTCCCTCGACGACCCGAGTCCGTTCATCCGCACCAACCTGATCGGCACCTTCACCCTCCTGGAGGCGGTGCGCCGGCACGGCAAACGACTGCACCACGTCTCGACCGACGAGGTGTACGGCGACCTGGCGCTCGATGACCCGCAGCGGTTCACCGAGGAGACGGCGTACCACCCGAGCAGTCCCTATTCGGCATCGAAGGCCGGCTCGGATCATCTGGTGCGCGCGTGGGTGCGCAGTTTCGGCGTGGCCGCGACGATCAGCAACTGCTCGAACAACTACGGGCCATGGCAGCACATCGAGAAGTTCATCCCGCGCCAGATCACCAACGTGCTCGACGGGATCCGACCCCGGGTGTACGGCGACGGGCTCAACGTGCGCGATTGGATCCACGCCGACGACCATTCGAGTGCGGTGCTGGCGATCCTGGAGCGCGGACGCCCCGGCGAGACCTACCTGGTCGGCGCCGACGGAGAGCGGAACAACCTCGACGTGGTCCGCTCCATCCTGACTCAGATGGGCCAGCCCGCCGACGCCTGGGACCGGGTCGCCGACCGGGCCGGCCACGACCGTCGCTATGCGATCGCCCCGGACAAACTGCGCGCCGAACTCGGTTGGGCACCGCGATTCCACGACTTCGAACAGGGCCTGGCCGACACCATCGATTGGTATCGCAACCACGAGGCGTGGTGGCGCCCGCACAAGGACGCCACCGAGGCGTCGTACGCGGCTCGCGGCCAATAGGTTGCCGCCGCGCGCAGAGTCGCCGCGCCCGCGCTGAACCATGTGGACCACGTGGTCCACATGGTTCAGCAACCGTCAGTCGAGTGCGTTCTGCTCTGCGACGCTGGCCGGGCTCATCACGCACAGGGCGGCCATGGCACGGATGATCAGTTCCCGCTCCCCGCGGGCGGGCAGGGCGTCGATCTCGTCGGGGTAGACCGCCGGCACCGGCGCGTGGGAGACCATCGGGTGCACCGGGCGCACGTCCTTGGGCTCGTCGTCGGCGAAGAGTTCCTCGTGCATCTTCTCGCCGGGGCGCAGGCCAGTGAACACCACTGGTACGTCGGTGCCGGACTGCTCGATCAGCTGGTGCGCGACGTCGAGGATCTTGATCGGCTCGCCCATGTCCAGCACCAGCGCCTCGCCCGGACGACCGATCGCGCCGGCCTGGATCACCAACTGGCAGGCCTCCTCGATCGTCATGAAGAACCGGGTCACCTCCGGATCCGTCACCGTCACCGGGCCACCCTCGGCGATCTGCTTCGCGAACGCCGTCAACACCGACCCCCGCGAACCCAGCACGTTCCCGAACCGCACCGACAGATACGTGCCCGGACTGTGCTCGGCATGCGCCGCAGTGATCCGCTCCGCGATCCGCTTCGAATAACCCAGCACGCTCGACGGGTTGGCCGCCTTGTCGGTCGACACGTTCACGAACCGCTCGACATCCACCATCTCCGCGGCCTGCAACACATTCCAGGTGCCATGGATGTTCGTCTTCAACGCTTCGGCCGGATACTGCTCCAACATCGGCAGGTGCTTCAACGCCGCTGCGTGGAAGACCACCTGCGGGCGACGTGCAGCAAAGATCGTCTTCAGCGCCGTGAGGTCCCGGATGTCGCACAACACGACCTCGTCCGAGTCCAGCAACGCCCGACCATGGATCGACAACTGCACCGCATGCAAGGCCGACTCATCCCGGTCCAGCATCATCAACTCGGCCGGGTCGAACTGGTGCAACTGACGACACAACTCCGAACCGATCGAGCCGCCCGCACCAGTCACCAGGACGCGCTTGCCCCGCACATAGTCCGCGATCGAGGCCACATCGGTGTCGAGCTGCTTGCGGCCCAACACGTCATGCAAGTTGATGTCACGCAAATCCCGGATCCCCGGGCGACTCTTCAACAACTCCGGCATCGCCGGCAGCACCTTCACCGCGACCCCGGCCCGCTTGGCCCGGTCAGAGATGTCGGTGATCGTCTCGGCCGACGCGCTCGGGATCGCCACCACGACTGCCTCGGCACGCGTCTGCGCCACCACCGCATCCAGGTCATCGCGGTTGCCAAGCACCGGCACGTTGCGGATCCGGCGATAACGCTTCAGCGGGTCATCATCGAGCAGCGCGACCGGCCACCACTGCTTGCCCGGGTCGCGCAGCATCGAGCCGATGATCTCCCGACCGGCCTCACCAGCACCGATCACGACGACCCGCGCGGCCCCCTCACTGGCCCGCACGTCACGCGCATCCCCCTGCTCACGCATCCACCGCATCGCCGCCCGCGACCAGGCCGCCACCACCAACGTGGTGAAGACCGCCGCCGCCGGGATGCTGCGCGGCACCCACTGGCCGAACAGGTTCGCCACGAAGACCAGCCCGCCCACACTCAGCGTGACGAAGCCCAACAACACCATCTCGTAGAACGATGCAATCGCGGCGCGGCCCTCATGCAGACGGATGAAGTGGCCCACCATCACGTGCAGCAGCGCACAGATGCCACCGACGACGAGCAGTTCCAGCCACGGCACCCGATCCGCGCTCATCCGCAACGCCCCGAAGATCAGGAACGCCCCCACCCACGCCACGGCATCAACCGTGGACAGGATCGCCGCACGATACGAACGCGACCTCGTCACGAACTTCGTCTCAGGCATCGATAAATCCCCCCGGATTCGACTGCAGGAAGTGTGGCGCCGCAGCCAGGCAGCCGGACACACACTGCCAGCCATTGTGCACCCGAACGGGACAAACCTCCACTGGCGATGGTGACGGCGGACCAAATGGACCAAGAAAACCACCAAGACCCGGCTCTGCCGATATGGTGGATCCGCTCGAGGCATCTATTCAGACGGGGACGAGTGCACACGTGGAACTCAAGGACTACCTGCGGATCCTGCGGCGGCGATGGTTCACCATCGTCCTGTTGCTCGTCCTCACGGTCGGCGCAGCCGCTGCGCTGACGCTCTCCGCCACACCGCAGTATGCCTCCACGGCCCGGCTCTTCGTCTCCACCAGCCCCGCTGACACGTCCCAGGCCTATCAGGGCAACCTCTTCGCCACGCAGCGCGTCTCGTCGTACGCCGACATCGTCAAGGGCAGGCAGTTGGCCGACCGGGTCGCCGGCGCCATGGACCAGGGGTTCGAGGGCTCGGACCTGGTCGGCAAGGTGAAGGCTGTCGTCGTGCCGGAGACCGTGATCCTCGAGTTGACGGCCACTGATCCGAATGCTGACACCGCGCGCGACATCGCCCAGACGTACGCCGACGAGTTGAGCCAGATGGTCGCCGAACTGGAGACCCCCGAGGGCAGCGACACCCCGCTGATCAAGGCCTCGATCGTCGATGACGCGCGCGCCAACTACACCGCAGTCTCCCCCAACATCCCGCGCAACCTCGGCCTGGCCGTGGTGCTGGGACTGCTGCTCGGGGTCGGCATCGCGGTCGTCCGTGAGTTGCTGGACACCAGCATCTCCAGCGCCGAGGACATCGAGCAGTCGACAGCCGCGCCGGTGGTCGGCAACATCTTCTTCGACGCAGCGGCCACCAAGAAGGCGCCGTCGGTCTCCCTCGACCAGGCGACCCCGTGGGCGGAGGCCTACCGGGTGCTGCGCACCAACATGCAGTTCGTCCAGGTGGACAGCCCGACCAAGGTCTTCGTGCTGACCAGTTCCCTGCCCGCCGAGGGCAAGACCACCACCGCGATCAACCTGGCCGTCACGATGGCGATGGCCGAGCAGCGGGTGGTCCTGGTCGAGGCCGATCTGCGTCGTCCCCTGATCTCCGAGCGACTGGGCCTGGTCGGCGCAGTGGGCACCACCAGCGTCCTGGTCGGCAAGATCGGCCTGGACGAAGCCCTGCAGCCCTACGAGGACACCGGCCTGCAGGTGCTGACCAGCGGACCGATCCCACCGAACCCCTCTGAACTGTTGCAATCGCAGGCAATGGATCGGCTGCTGAACGACCTGCGCGAACGCTTCGACGTGGTCATCATCGACGCTCCGCCGCTGCTCCCGGTGACCGATGCGGCACTGATTGCCCGGCAAGCCGACGGCGCCTTCGTCGTCGTACGCCATGGCAAGACGACCAAGGACCAACTCGCCCACGCGGTGGAGCGGATCGAGGCGGTCGACGCCCGTGTCCTGGGCGTCGTGATCAACCGGACCCCACAGAAGCGCAAGGGCAGTGCCTATGGCTACGGCTATGGGTATGGGTATGGCTATGCGCCGGACCCGGCCAAGCTGGCGGCCCAGGAGGACGATGCCGTCGCCGAGCAGATCGAGGCCAACCAGGCAGCCGAACCCGGACCAGCGCCCACTGTGGAACCGGCGGTCGAGAAGGCGATCCAGGCCCGTGCGCCGGAGGCTCCGGTCGACGAGGAAGCAACGAAGCGCCCGGCCAAGCGTGGCGACTCACTGGCCCCGGCGGCTGCAGCACCCCCTGCCGAGGAGCCCGACGAGTTCGCCTGGCTCAGTGAGTTGCGTGAGCCTGCCGAGGAGACCAACGCGGGCCTGGACGTCTTCTCCTCCGCCGCCCCGGAAACGGACCC
The DNA here is from genome assembly GCF_031844485.1 of Nocardioides sp. AE5. Lineage (NCBI taxonomy): Bacteria > Bacillati > Actinomycetota > Actinomycetes > Propionibacteriales > Nocardioidaceae > Nocardioides > Nocardioides sp. AE5. The sequence continues at coordinate 124,600 of NZ_JAUZVI010000007.1, read as the reverse complement.
GCTCTTCGGGCCCAGCCCGGAGGGCGATGACGACTGGCGCTCCAGCACCGCAGAGCGGCGCCTTGCCCCGATGCGTGGAGAAGACCCGGGCTGGCCCGAGTTCCCGATCGAGGAGTCGGACATGGGGGTCAACGACGTCGACCCGTCCGAGAACGGCACCGGCACCACTGGCGGCAAGGGCGAGGGCAAGCGACGCCGGCGGCGCACCCGGCGCTGAACCGGCTCCCGGGCCGTTGCGGCGCACATGCGTCCGATCGGCCCCGCCGAGCTCGGATCCCAGGCCGTTGCGGTGCACATGCACCCGATCAGCCCCGCCGAGCTCGGATCCCAGGCCGTTGCGGTGCACATGCACCTGATCGGCCCCGCCGTACCGAAACTGCCGGCCGAATGCTCAGCGCCGGGTGAGCCCGGCGACCGCGGGCCGTACGTCGACCAGGTAGACGATCGCAGCAATCGCACCGAGCAACTGCAGGATCCCCAGCGGCGATGACCCGATGAAAAGCAGTTGGGCACCGAGCCCCAGGCCGAGGATCGCCAGCCAGGCAGGCTTGGTCAGCTTGCCAGCGGCGACGTACGCCTCCGCCGACCAGAGCAGGGCGTTGACGAAGGCGAACGACTTCACTGCCAGCGCAAGCAGCGTGATGGCGAGCATGAAGTAGCTCTGCGCCTGGAGGACCTCGATCACGCGGGCAAGCCTACAGAAACGCAAGAACTCGGAGGATCTCCTGCACCTGGTGCAAGGTTTCCTCCGAGTTCTCGACGGAGTTGGGTTCAGAAGAGCGTCAGTTGCCCTTCATCGACCTCTCTTCAGGCCTTGGCAGCAGCCTGCTTGGCCGGTGCCTTCTTCGCAGCAGCCTTCTTGGCCGGGGCCTTCTTGGCAGCAGCCTTCTTCGCGGGCGCCTTCTTGGCGGCAGCCTTGCGAGCCGGAGCCTTCTTCGCGGTGGCGGTCACGGTGGTCTTGGTCTTCTTGACCTCGACGTCGGCGGCAACCTCGATCTTGCGGATCCGGGCAACAGCCTTCTCGCCGCGGGCGATCAGGTCGCTGTAGGTCTCACCTGCGTCGGCAACGACCTCGGCAACGGCGCTCTGCGCCTTGGCCGGGAACGCCTTGGCCTCGGCCTGGAGCTCGGCAACCTGGGCCTCGACGCGGGCCTGGGCCTTCTTGGCCTCGTCCTGCAGTTCGGCCAGCTTGGCCTCGAGCTTGGCCTGCGCGTCCTTGGCCTCCTTGGTGAGGGTCTCGACGCGGGCGTTGACGATGCCCTGGGCCTGCTTGTTCAGGTTCTTCGGCTCGTAGTCGAAGGACGAGACCCGCTTCTGGACGTCGGCAACCTTGGCCTGGACGTCGGCGAGGTACTGACGGGCAACCTCGACGGCGAGGTCGGTGGCGCCAACGGTGGCGTAGAACGGGCGGGTCGCCTCGGTCTTGATGTCGAACTTGGCCTTGGCCATATCGATCTCCTATTCGTTGCCGGAGGTCGACGCAGGGGCCGATCCGGAATGGGGGTTATTTGCTTCCTCGTCACCCTCGACCGGGCCGTTGAGGGCCAGGAATGAGGAGTAGACATCGAGGAGTGACTGCTTCTGTCGCTCGGTCAACCGGTTGTCGGCGAGGATCGCCAACTCCACGGAGCTGCCAGCTCCCGCATCGGGGCTGAGGATCCCCGCACGGATGTAGAGCTGCTCGGCGGAGATCCGGAGCGCCTTCGCAATCTGTTGAAGCACGTCGGCGGAGGGCTTGCGCAGACCGCGTTCGATCTGGCTGAGGTAAGGGTTGGACACTCCCGCCTGCTCCGAGAGCTGCCGCAACGAGAGCTGCGCAAGCGTGCGCTGCTCCTTGAGGTAGTCCCCCAGTGTTTCGACGGTCTTGCCGACCCTGCCCTTCGCCATGCCTCCATCGTGCTAACAAAAGTTAGCAAAATCAACTGCGCGGCTTCATGATCTGGCCCACACCAAACAGAAACCTCGGCAAACCAACGTGTTTGACGATCGAGCCCCTGCTAGCCGCAGTCAGCATGTCGTGCCACATGCAGCGGCGTACGTGGCCTGCCAGAATGGGCCGGTGACCAAAGCCGCCCAGCCACTGCCCCAGCACTGCCCCAGCGCCCGCGAACTCGACGACCTCGAGCTCCTCACCTCCGGGGCGCTGGCCCCGCTGACCGGCTTCAACGAGCCGGGCTCCCCGGTCACCCTCACCCTGCCGCCCGACCTCGTCGGCGCGTCGGTCGAGTTGGTCGATCCGGAGGGACTGCCCCTGGCCCACCTCGACGCACGGGGCAGTGTCACGACCCTTGCCCAGGCCCAGTTCGGCCCGTTCCGGAGGCTCTATCTGACGCCCAGTCAGGTGCGCGAACAGCGGGCCGGCACCACGTTCGTCCCGGTCAACGACGCGCTCACAACCGAAGAAGTCGCCTCGCTGCGCGGATTGGGCGCGGTCACCTTCCTGGCGTTGGTCGGAGACGGTACGCCGCACGACCTCAGCCCCGTCGGACTGCTCCGCGCGACCCTGGCGGCCGCAGAACTGCTTGACGACGCCATGGTGGTGGCCGTGCCCCTGGCCTCGCACGGAGACGCCGAGGCGGACCACCTCCTGGGCCTCCAGGTGGTGAACAACTATGCACTCGACGACGATGTGGTGGCACTGCCCTCGTCGGGCAAGGACGGGGACGATCATCCCGAGGGAATCGTCGAGGTCCTCGACTTCGAACGGCCCGGACCCGACGAGCAAGGCCTGGTCGTCTTCTTCACCGGGCTCTCCGGCAGTGGCAAGTCAACGGTGGCCCGCGCCCTGCAGGACACGCTGCTGGAGGCCGGCGAGCGGACGGTCACCAGCCTGGACGGCGACGTCGTACGGCGGAACCTGTCGACCGGGTTGGGATTCTCCAAGGAGGACCGGGAGACCAACATCCGGCGGATCGGGTGGGTCGCTGCCGAAATCGCCCGGCATGGCGGGATCGCGATCTGTTCGCCGATTGCGCCGTTCGACGCCACCCGCCAGCAGGTGCGGGCGATGGTGGAGGCGGCTGGCGGCCGGTTCGTGCTGGTCCACGTGGCCACGCCGCTGGCCGAGTGCGAACGGCGGGACCGCAAGGGCCTCTACGCCAAGGCCCGTGCCGGCGAGATCGGCGACTTCACCGGGATCTCCTCGCCCTACGAGGAACCCGAGGACGCGGACCTGCGCGTCGACACGACGGGCCGCTCCATCCAGGACGTGCTCGACGAGGTGCTGGCGTTGCTCTGATCCGGTCCGCTCCCGCGCGTCGCAGTCGCAGCGGGCCGAGAACTGGCCAGAGGCTCACCTGCCTCGGCCGGCTGCCGGAGACGTCGGCCGTCCACAACCAGATCCGACAGCACTGTGCGGTGGGGCCCAAGTGGGCCAACTCGCCGGCCACTCGGTCCAATCGGACCGAGAAGGCGGGAGGCTCGGTCCAGTTGGGCCCCACCGCACAGTGCATCAGCGCCCCCGGTCGGATCCCGCTACGGATCGCATGCGTGCAGCGGATCCGCACCGAGGTTCATGAGGGCAACAAATGCCAGCTGGTCGCGGAAGGCCTCGAACCGCAGTCGCGTCGGCGGCGGCGGTTAATGCTCAACCAAGCCCGATCCGGTCCACCAGTTCGCGGGCCAGCGCGAACGCCGAGGTCGCCGCGGGCGAGGGCGCATTCCGCACGTGCGCAACCGCGCCGGCCCGTGAGATGACGAAGTCGTCGACCAGCGCGCCATCGGCGCCGATGGCCTGGGCGCGCACACCGGCATGGACGCTCCCGTCGAGGTCCTCGAGCGACAAGGAAGGCACGTACGCCGCGGCCGCACGCAGATAGGCGCGCTTGCTCGCCGCCATCAGGATCTCATCGATGCCGGTGCGCCAGAAGCGTCGCGCAACCCGCCAGGTGCCCGGCCACGCCACGGTCTCGAGCAGATCGCGGGGCCGCACGGTGCGCAGCCGGTACCCATCACGGGCACCCACCATCAGCGCGGTCGGACCGAGCATCACCGACCCGTCAACATGCGGCGTGACATGGACACCGAGGAAGGGCAGCGTCGGGTCGGGAACCGGGTAGACCATCGCTCGTACGACGGGTTCCGGCGTACGACGTAGTCGGAGGTAGGCGCCCCGGAACGGCACGATGCGGGGATCCGCTTCTGCACCGGAGGCGCGTGCGAGCCGGTCCGACCAGAGGCCGGCACAAGCGATCACCCGTCGCGCGCGCAGTTCGGTGGCACCCACCCGGATCCGGCACGGTGCACCGTCAGCGACGCCGTCCACCCGGGCACCGAAGTGGAAGGCGACACCGGCCTCGACCAGTTCGGCATGGAGCACGCGGGCGACCTCGGCATAGTCGATGATCCCGGTGTTCGGCGCGTGCAGGGCAGCGATTCCGGTCGCACGCGGCTCGACCTCGCGGATGCCGGCGGCGTCGAGCCGGCGCAGACCCGGTACGCCGTTCAGGCGGCCTCGGCGCTCGAGCTCATCCAGGCGGGGCAACTCCTCGGGACCCAATGCGACGACAAGCTTGCCGCAGCGCTGGTGCTCGATCCCGTGCTCAGCGGCGTAGGCATACATCAGCTCCGCACCCTCGACGCAAAGCCGGGCCTTGAGCGACCCGGGTTCGTAATAGATCCCGCCGTGGACCACCCCGGAGTTGTGGCCGGTCTGGTGCGCGGCCACGGTCGCTTCCTGCTCGATGACGACGACCGCAGCCCCGGGCCGGCGCGCCAGCACCTCGCGCGCCACCGCCAGGCCGACGATGCCCGCGCCGATGACGATCACGTCCGGCGTCGTGGCGCTCATTTCATCCCAACGCACAGGGCGTCTTGAGGTCGATCTTGCGCAGGTCCTCGGCCAGTTGATCCATCTGGCCACGCAGCGCCCGGTTGATCAGCCTCCAGATGAGTTCGGCCCGCGAGATCCCTTCCTCGCCGGCCAGTCGGTCGAGTTCCGCGGTCTGGCGATCCTCGAGGTAGATGTTGGTGCGCTGCATACACCACATCATCCATCACCTTCCCGTCGCGATCAGACGGACGGGCCCATCGCGTGGGCAGGCGCACGAAGTACCGTTTCCTCCATGGCCGACACCTCGACGTACGCGCTCGACCTGGAGGCCGACGCCGCGCGCTATCCCGACGAAGCTGGCGAACTCCTGATGGAGGCCGCTCATCAGTGGCGGCTCGGGGATGATGCAACACGCGCCCACGCCCTCCTGGAGCAGGTCCGAGATCTCGGCGGCGAGGACGCGGCGTACGCCTGCGTCACCCTGGCCGATCTGGCCTTCGAGGAGGGTGACGACGACCAGGCACACGCCTGGCTGGCCGAGGCCGAGGAGGTGCTCAACGACAACAGCGGCGCCGCAGAGATGGCTGGCGAGTTGCTGGCCGAGTACGGTCGGTACGCCGAGGCGCTGCGCTGGTTCGACCTCGCCATCGGACTGTACGGCGCGGAAGCCGTCGCCCAGCTCCGAAACAGCGATCTGCCCAGCCCGATGGCTCCGATGTTCCTCGGGCGACGCGACGTACGCCGGGAGTTGGGGCTGGCACCGGACGAGTACGACGACCTCGCCGAGGAACTCCGCCGCCGCGGTAGGGAATTCGGCGAACGGATCGAGGCGTACGCCGCTGCCCAGGAACGTGAGGACTCCGGGCAGCGGCTGGTCCGGCTCCTGGTCTGGCGACGTGCCGAGCAGGCCGAGGCGGCACAGCGCTGGCCCGAAGTGTTCACCGCCAAGGTGCTCGGCAACCATCGCACCGTCGAGGCGGAGTTGCGCGACGGAGCGCGGGCCAACCCTGCCGATCGGGTCGAACTGGTCATCGCCAGCGTGGCGGGGTTCGACGACCACCTGACCCGGACCGGGAACGACCCGCTGCAGGAGGCGACGCGCCTGGCCTACATGGAGGAGGCGCACGCGGGCGGGGAGATCCTGGCGTGGCCGCCGGGACGCAACGAGGCCTGCTGGTGCGGTTCGGAGCGCAAGTACAAGAAGTGCTGCGACGCACCGGATCCCTTGTCGGCCCCGGGCTGAGACCCATGGACAGACGGCCGATCTCCACGAACTCGCTGCAGTGACCAGCCGCGAAGACATGCACCGGCTCCTGATCAACTGGACCGGCGGTCTATTCCCTGCAGCGCTGGCCGCCGAGATGTTCGCCGAGGCGCACGGCGATGGCGCGGGGTCAGCGGCCAGGTGCTCCCGGTGATCCTCGAGACGGGCATCCTCACCATGGCCGCCCAGGACGACCTCGCAGGCCTGCTCCTGCGGCATGACAAGGTCCCGTTCACGCACCGACTGGACGTTATGGTGACGTTCCCGACGACCACTCCGTGCCGGCGGGGGTAGCCCCCGGGACGATGGTGGTCAGTGAACTGTGGGTCATGCCGCCGTTGCGGTCCCGGGCGGTTGGTGATCTGATCCGGCGGAGCCTGGTCGGCGCAGTGGCCATCTTGACGCGGGCAGGGGAACTCCCTGCCCGGGACGCTGCGGTCGTGGTCACCGGTACCGTCCGCGCCGCTTCCCCCGACACCGCCGGACCGTTGGCCGCTTCCCCCGGCACCGCCGGACCGTTGCTGGATCAATCACTCACCTGGCCGCACAAGTCAGCCAGGTTGGCAGCACTGCAACTGTTGCCCGCACGTGGCGAGGAGTTGCGTGCCCAAACACTTGCCGCCTCGACCCGGATGCCTCAATCCGGGCCTGGTGCCGAAGCCTGAATCCGGCACCACCGGCGCAAGCCAGCCTCTTCTGAGCTTCTCGTGCACCAGACACACGCCCCCACTGGCGTGCCGACCGTCGCTCCAGGCGGTCTCCTCCCCGGCGAGGCTCGGATCACATCGACTCCCCCGGCGCGGGTGCATCACGGCTTCGGCGCGTCGATCGATTACCGTTGGGCAGTCGGACACCCCGCACCACGCCTCACCCACGATCGAGGGAATGACATGAGCCTTGACCTTGCCACTGCACGCATCGGCGTGATCGGCCTTGGGTACGTCGGACTGCCACTGGCGGTCTCGTTCTCCAAGAAGTACGACGTGGTGGGCTTCGACATCAACACCGAACGCATCGCCGAACTCAACGCCGGCCACGACCGCACCCGCGAACTCAGCGCCGAAGAACTTGCCGAAGCCGGCCGCCTCACCTGCTCGGCCGACCCCGCCACCCTCGATGAGGTCAACGTCTTCATCATCACCACCCCCACCCCCATCGACGAACACAAGAACCCCGATCTCACCCCGGTCCTCTCCGCCACCCGCACCGTCGCCGCCGTCCTCAACCCCGGCGACACCGTCATCTACGAATCCACCGTCTACCCCGGCGCCACCGAAGAAGACTGCGTCCCCCTCCTCGAAGAACTCTCCGGCCTCACCTTCAACAAGGACTTCTACGTCGGCTACTCCCCCGAACGGATCAACCCCGGCGACAAGGAACACCGCTTCGAGAACATCCTCAAGATCACCTCCGGCTCCACCCCCGAAGCAGCCACGTTCATCGACGGCCTCTACTCCTCCGTCGTCACCGCCGGCACCCACCTGGCTCCCTCGATCAAGGTCGCCGAAGCCGCCAAGGTCATCGAGAACACCCAACGCGACGTCAACATCGCCCTGATCAACGAACTCGCCCTGATCTTCAACCTCCTCGACATCGACACCAAGGCCGTCCTCGAGGCCGCCGGCACCAAGTGGAACTTCCTCAAGTTCCAACCCGGCCTGGTCGGCGGGCACTGCATCGGCGTCGACCCCTACTACCTCACCCACAAGGCCCAGGCCGTCGGCTACCACCCCGAAGTCATCGTCGCCGGACGCCGCCTCAACGACTCCATGGGCGAGTACGCCGCCACCCGCCTGGTCCGCACCATGATCGCCAAGAACATCGACCTGCGCGACGCCCGCGTCCTCGTCCTGGGCCTCACCTTCAAGGAGAACACCCCCGACCTGCGCAACACCCGCGTCGTCGACATCGTCGCCGAACTCGAAGCCTACGGACTCCAGGTCGACGTCCACGACCCCTGGATCGACGCCGCCGAAGCCAAGCACGAATACGACATCGACGTCACCACCGACCCCCAACACGGCACCTACGACGGCATCGTCCTCGCCGTCGCCCACAACAACTTCCGCGAACTCGGCGCCCCAGGCATCCACGCCTACGGCAAACCCGACCACGTCCTCTTCGACCTCAAGAGCGTCCTCGACAAGGAAGACTCCGACCTCCGCCTCTGAGACCGGTCGGGCCGCGGTGGCTCAGACCAGTTTGAGTGCTGCCACGAAGCCGGTCATCAGCAGCACCATCAGCGTGATGGTCCAGTAGAACTGCGTGCGCAGCGCGGCCTGGAAGCCCGCATTCATCTCGGCCATCTCGCGCCGCAGGTCCGCACCCATCTCGGCCATCTCACGGCGCAGGTCCGCACCCAGTTCAGCAATCTCTGCGTGCAGCACCGCCTGCAGCGTGTCCAGGTCCTGCTTCGTCGCTACCCGCAACGCCTCAACATCGGCACGCAGCGCCTCCACATCAACCCGCACAACCTGCACGTCCTGCTTCGTCGCCACCCGCAACGCCTGGACATCATGCTTGGTCGCCACATCCGCCCACCCCACCGGCGGCAGATAGCTCATCAACGTGTCCGCAAGACCCGAACCAATCCGGTCCACCAGGGCCTCCTGCAATTGACGACGATGCTGCTCCTCCACAGTCATGGTGACACCCTTCCCATCGATCGGCCAGCGATTCGCCCAACATGCGCCCCGCAGGCGCGCTCAGCACCACGCTAGGAACGAAACACGGCCCACGCCGTCGCCTCGTCGTGACCTGTGGACAACTCCGTCCTCAACCACACCTGCGGACAACAACCGGGTCCACTCGCACGCAGCGTCTCCATCAAATATCCAAAGACAAGAAAATTACGTGAGATTGCTGCGAAGCAAGGCCCGGAACCCGCATACTCGTCCCCATGCCCGACATCTGGACCACGGCCGCACTGGCCGTCCTGGCCGTCTCCTTCGGCGTCGGCATCGTGGTCGGCCTCACCGGCATGGGCGGCGGCGCGCTGATGACGCCGGCGCTGATCTTCCTCGGCATCCCACCCACCGCAGCCGTGGCCAATGACCTGGTCTCCGCCTCGGTCACCAAGTCGGTGGGCGCGGCGGTCCACTGGCGCCACGGCTCCCCCAATCTCCGGCTGGCCGGGCTCCTGATCATCGGCTCGGTCCCGTTCGCCTTCGCCGGCGCCTTCATCATCGACCACTGGGGCGGCCACACTCCCGACGACTTCGTGAAGATGGCCATCGGCATCGCGCTCCTCTTCACGGCCACCACCTACACCCTGCGCATCTATCTCCAGATGAGGTACGTCGCCCAGGGCAACGTGGTCTCCACCGACACGCCCCGGGTCCGCACCGTCCCCACGCTGATGGTGGGGATGATCGGCGGCCTCCTGGTCGGCATCACCTCGGTCGGCTCGGGCTCACTGATCATGGTCGCCCTGTTGCTGCTCTATCCGACGCTGTCGGCGGTCAAGCTGGTCGGCACTGACCTGGTCCAGGCCGTCCCGTTGGTCTTCGCTGCCGCGGTGGGCCACGTGATCGTCCACGGCGTCGACTGGGATGTGCTGATCCCCTTGATCGTCGGCGGCATCCCCGGCACCTTCCTCGGCGCTCGCCTGGCGCACCGGGTGAGCCAGTCGGTGATCCGCCGCGGCATCGTCATCGTCCTGTCGCTGACCGGCCTCAAGCTGCTGGGCGTCTCGCCGGAGGCGGTCGGCATCATCGGCGCAGGCCTGCTCCTGCTCGGCCCCCTGGCCTGGTCCTTCGCACGTCAGAGCCAGGGCCTGCCTGCCTTCGACCACAAGGCCGGCGCCTGGCACGCCCCCGACCACGACGCAGACGCGGAGTCCTCCGAGCGGCGCTGAGACCCCGCCGTACGTCGACCAACACCCACTCCAACGAGTTTGCCCGTTCTGCCACGAAGGCCAGTTTTCCTCACTGCGCTGGGCGCGTGCGCAAGATCAGGCGTCTGTATCGGACGATCCGGTGTCGACTCAAGCACCCGGGTTCCTGCCCGCACCGCGCATCGCACGGCCGGGGCCGCTGAGCGCAGAGCCTGCCCGGAGCATTGTGGTTGACATCCAAGGTGGGATCGGAAATGCTAGTTATTCTCGGTATTTTTAACACGTCTTCTCCATCTGTCGAAGGGTTTAACACATGCGTTGGAACCCATCGGAGCCCTACAACACCCTTCCGCCCCTCACGGCATGACCGACACGCCCAACCGAGGGATCAACCTCGTACACCCCCAGCGGACTTGACCCGGCACGTCGCAGAAAGCAGTCAGTCGCGCTCATCCACCAGGCCAAGCAAGATCGTCCATTCATGGTGGGTTGACCACAGACAGTGAGCCCATCCACTACCGTTGATCCGGCGGCTCACCGCCTCAGCGTTCAGTTACATACCGGGGGAACACCACAGATGACGATTTTCGACCTTGCCAACGCACGCATCGCCGTGGTCGGCCTCGGCTACGTAGGCCTCCCCTTGGCGGTCTCGTTCTCCAAGAAGTACGACGTCGTCGGCTTCGACATCAACGAGACTCGCATCAAGGAACTGAACGATGGTCATGATCGCACCCACGAGCTGACCCAGGAGGAGCTCGCAGCGGCGGGTCGCCTGACGGTCTCGAGCGATCCCGCCAGCCTCGACGACGCCAACGTCTTCATCGTGACCACCCCAACCCCGATCGATGAGCACAAGACCCCAGATCTTCGCCCGGTGCTCTCCGCCACGCGCTCGGTCGCCGCCGCGCTGAAGAAGGGCGACGTGGTGATCTACGAGTCCACCGTCTACCCGGGCGCCACCGAGGAGGAGTGCGTCCCGCTCTTGGAGGAACTGAGCGGCCTCACCTTCAACCAGGACTTCTACGTCGGTTACTCCCCCGAGCGGATCAATCCGGGCGACAAGGAGCACCGCTTCGAGAGCATCACCAAGGTGACGTCGGGCTCCACTCCCGAGGCAGCAGAGTTTGTCGACTCGCTCTACAAATCCGTAGTCAAGGCGGGCACCCACTTGGCACCCTCGATCAAGGTCGCGGAGGCCGCCAAGGTCATCGAGAACACCCAGCGCGACGTCAACATCGCCCTGATCAACGAGCTTGCGAAGATCTTCAACATCCTCGACATCGACACCCAGGCAGTCTTGGAAGCCGCCGGCACCAAATGGAATTTCTTGAGGTTTCAGCCCGGCTTGGTCGGTGGCCACTGCATTGGCGTCGACCCCTACTACCTGACCCACAAGGCCCAGGCCGTTGGCTATCACCCCCAGGTCATTCTCTCTGGACGCCGCCTCAACGACTCCATGGGCCAGTACGTCGCATCGCGGCTGGTCCGCGCCATGATTCAGAAGAACATCAACATCGGCGCAGCTCGAATCTTGATCTTGGGGCTCACCTTCAAGGAGAACACTCCCGACCTGCGCAACACCCGCGTCGTCGACATCGTCGCCGAACTCGAAGCCTACGGACTCACCGTCGACGTCCACGACCCTTGGGTCGACGCCGCCGAAGCCAAGCACGAATACGACATCGACGTCACCACCGACCCCCAACACGGCACCTACGACGGCATCGTCCTCGCCGTCGCCCACAACAACTTCCGCGAACTCGGCGCCGAAGGCATCCACGCCTACGGCAAACCCGACCACGTCCTCTTCGACCTCAAGAGCATTCTTGCCCCAGCAGACTCAGATCTACGTCTGTGACTCGTCTCGCTCAGCGGATGGCGTTGCCCAAAATGCGTCAAGAGAGACAAGGTTGGCTCCATGAGTAGCGCCCAGCCCGACTATCAATTGAGCCAACTGGACCAGTTGGAAGCCGAGTCGATCCACATTTTCCGGGAGGTGGCCTCAGAGTTCGAGAAGCCCGTGCTCCTCTTCTCCGGCGGCAAGGACTCGATCGTCATGCTCCGCCTGGCGGAGAAGGCGTTCTACCCGGCGAAGGTTCCCTTCCCCCTGATGCAGGTCGACACCGGCTTCGACTTCCCCGAGGTGCTCGCCACCCGGGACAACTGGGTCAACCGCCTGGGGGTGCGGATGATCGTCGCCAGCGTCGATGAGGCGATCAAGAACGGTGTCGTCACCGACGACGGCAAGATCAGCCGCAACCGCCTCCAGATCGGCACCCTGCTCAACGCGATCGAGGCCCACGGCTTCACCGCCGCCTTCGGTGGCGGCCGTCGCGACGAGGAGAAGGCCCGCGCCAAGGAGCGCGTCTACTCGCACCGCGACGACTTCGGCCAGTGGGACCCCAAGATGCAGCGCCCCGAGCTGTGGAGCCTCTACAACGGCAGGATCCGCGAGGGCGAGCACATGCGCATCTTCCCGCTCTCCAACTGGACCGAGCTGGACATCTGGCACTACATCCACCGCGAGCAGATCGAGATCCCCTCGATCTACTTCTCCCACCAGCGCGACGTGATCGCCCGTGACGGCATGCTGCTCTCTGCCAGCGACGCGGTCCAGCCCAAGGGCAACGAAACGATCGAGACCCGCACGGTCCGCTTCCGCACCGTCGGCGACATGACCCTGACCGGGTGCGTCGAGTCGGAGGCCGCGACCACAGCCCAGATCATCGACGAGATCGCCATCGCGCGCGTGACCGAGCGCGGCGCCACCCGTGGCGACGACAGGTTCTCCGAGGCCGCCATGGAAGACCGGAAGAAGGAGGGCTACTTCTGATGGCCACCACGACTGACCAGCCCTCCCCCGAGGCGCTCAACCCCGACATGGACCTGCTCCGCTTCGCCACGGCCGGCTCGGTGGACGACGGCAAATCGACCCTGATCGGGCGCCTCCTGCTCGACTCCAAGGCGATCTTCGAGGACCAACTCGAGGCCGTCGAGGCGACCAGCCAGGACAAGGGCTACGACTACACCGACCTGGCGCTCCTGACCGACGGGCTGCGTTCCGAACGGGAGCAGGGCATCACCATCGATGTCGCCTACCGCTACTTCGCGACCCCCAGGCGCAAGTTCATCATCGCCGACACCCCGGGCCACGCGCAGTACACGCGCAACATGGTCACCGGCGCCTCCACCGCAGACCTCGGCATCGTCCTCGTGGATGCACGCCAAGGTCTGACCGAGCAGTCCCGGCGCCACGCCGTGCTCCTCTCCCTGCTGCGGGTGCCGCACCTGGTGCTGGCCGTGAACAAGATGGACCTCGTCGACTTCTCGCAAGAGGTCTTCGACAAGATCCACGCCGAGTTCACCGCGTTCGCAACGAAGCTCTCCGTCCCGGATCTGGAGGTCATCCCGATCTCTGCGCTCCAGGGCGACAACGTCGTGCACCGCTCGGAGAACATGCCGTGGTATCAGGGCTCTTCCCTGATGCACCACCTGGAGAACGTCCACGTCGCCTCCGACCGCGACCTGGTCGACGTCCGCTTCCCCGTGCAATACGTTGTCCGCCCCAAGTCGGATGAGCACCACGACTACCGCGGGTACGGCGGCCAGGTGGCCGGTGGCATCCTCAAGCCCGGTGACGAAGTCATCGTGCTGCCGTCCGGCATGACCAGCAAGATCGCCGGCATCGACCTCTTCGACAAGGAGATCGACAAGGCGTTCCCGCCCATGTCGGTCACCGTCCGCCTGGAGGACGACCTCGACGTCTCCCGCGGCGACATGATCGCCCGGGTCAAGAACGCGCCGACGCCCTCGCAGGACATCGACGCAATGGTCTGCTGGATGATCAACGAGCCGCTGCGCCCGCGCCAGAAACTGGCCATCAAGCACACCACGCGCACCGGGCGAGCCCTGGTGAAGGACATCCAGTACCGGATGGACGTCAACACGCTCCACCGCGACCTGGAGACCACCGAACTCGGCTTGAACGAGATCGGTCGGGTCCAGTTCCGTACGACGGTGCCGCTACTGTGCGATCCTTACGCGAAGAACCGGAGCACGGGGTCGTTCATCCTGATCGATGAAACGACGGGCGTGACTGTCGGCGCAGGGATGATCAACGGCTGACCCAACCGCCAGTCACCCGTGACGAAGGCGTGGTGAAGGTAAGTCACGAACTCACTTCAGGTTGATCGCTATGCCCGCGCTGCCCGACGGTTGGGCGCATCCGTAGAAACTGACGCTATGCTCCGGGCGATAAATATCACGACCGTCACCAGCATCACGCCCATGAGTAGCTGTAAAGGAATCGGCGTGAAACTATTCCGAACATGCTGAAGCAACACCACGAAGAACACCCCGAGAATCAACTGCCTACCGGCACCAGTGGACGCTACGTCGATGCCCGCACATAACAGGCCCGTCAAAAACATGACAACGAAGACACCAGTCAATCCGAAGTTCCGGAAAGATTCCGCAATGATTGACCCACCCAAGTTGCCTGCGCGCGAGCGCATCTCGACATTCATGAGACGATAGTCGTATTTAGCGGCCACATTCTCTGCGCCCGGCATCAAACGGTTGCTAAGTCTTTCGATCGGAGCCCAATAGGTGGCCCCGTTCCTTGGCAGCTCTCCTGCTTGGTGCCATTGATCAACCTCCGCGACGGTTCTTACTGTGTATCCGAGCTCCCCCACTCCCGCGATCGGATTCGCAGAAGTGAGCACATCCCGGGCGTCCCCCCATCCGGTCTGCCTGAGCTCCTTGACGCCCGATATGAAGAACAGGGCAATTAGAACCAGTACAACTAGGCTTCCAGCGCGGGGCATCGGGTGGTGTCGCGCACGCATGAGCGCGTACGCAACCAGGGGAAACAAAACTTCGCCCCGGAGTCCCATTGGGAATCCGAGGACCGCGAAAATCACAAACGCCACCAGGGCCGCTTTCGGCACTCCATCAAGAGTGGTGCCGAGCAGGACCATTCCCATGGTTATGCCGAAAAAGATATAGTCCATCGGAAGGTCGATGGTCGCAGACTTATAAGCGCCGTAGGAAGCAAGGAAGAATCCGAGACCCATAGCACTGGCCGTCGTATACACCCAGGCCGCTACCGAGACCACGACAGTCCACGAGCCGAGTCGAGGAGCGACCCTTCGTAGTTCTCGCTCGTATTCCGGCAGAGCCGGCTCGCCGCTCCGGGGCTGCGCATAGACAAGAATGCACGCCAAGGACATGCTGAGAACTCCAAGTGAGGACGTCCAGATGGCGCGCGGCCCCGCTGGCAGGGTCAGCCATTCCATAGGCGCATCGGACACGCGCAGGTCGAGGTTGAGTATCGGATAGACCACCAACCCGAGATGGAAGAGTATGACGATCCCGGTATAGATTGATCGAGCGGACCAAAAGCCATTTATGGAGATCTGCGCCCACATCGTCAGCAAGACGACACCCGCCGACCACCACGCTATAGTCTCTAGCGATTGCTCGCGGAGTGGAGTCAGGACGCATATCGCGATTGCGATCAGGTGAGCACCGATCGCCAGGGGTCTCTGACTAGACCGCATCGACGCCCCAGAGCTTTGCATATTCTCGCTCGGCGGTCGCCATCCCGAAGGCGCTCGTCTCAAAGCGCGCTCGCGATGCTGCGCGCTCGTCGTCTGTGACTTTGTGGTTCGACATCTCTCTGATCAGTTCTGCCCACACCTCATCTGCCCACTCCAGTTCTGCCAAGTGAACCGACGCGAAGGTCTGGGCCACCCACCTGACCCCGGGGAGCGCGCTCGCGAGACAGGGGGTGCCCATTGCGCACGCCTCCAGAACGGAGCCGGGCAGGCCCTCACGGAGCGAAGTGACAAGGCAGACATCCGCCACGCTGAGCAACTCCTGGACATCACCACGTTCTCCAAGAAGGAGAACGTGGTCGAGCACCCCCTCGCCAGCTGCCATGGCCTCAAGGTCCATCGCTTCGTCCTGACCCAGGCGCCCAACGATGACGAGCTTTGCGTCGACGCCAGACCGCCGAGTCGCAGCAAGCACTCGAACAGCCCTCGGGCGATTCTTCTCCGGTCGGTCACGTCCGATGTGGATGACACACACCTGATCCGACCCCACGAGATCGCCTCGCAGGGCAAGCCGCTCTTCTGCCGGGAGCAGTGGCCGCACGGAGAGACCGCTCGGAACTACCTGTCCGGGGCGACCTGGCAGGCCAGAGGTTGCGAACGTCAGGGCGCTCGGCGAGACCGCAACTATATCGGTCGCAAAGACACGGATCAGCCCGCGTAGCAGCCACCTCTGAAGAATCCGCCGGGGGTTGCTGGATCGACCATCTCCATCGCTTCGAAAGTGTGCGATCCTCCGCGGGACACCCAGCACCCAGCCGTTCAGGACAAACCACCCTGACGCCGTAGCGCTGTGCGCATGGAGCACCGTGACGCCATGTCGCCGCACTGCGCGCCTCAGGTTCTGTACGAACTCGACCCCTGAGCCGACGTACACGATCTGGCAACCCAAGCCCCTTGCCCGCTCCTCAAGCGATCCGCCCGGGCGTCCCGTGAGCAGAAAGACGAACGTCGCAGACCCAGACATCCGTTCGATCATGTCAAGCGTCCGAATCTCAGCTCCGCCCGGTTCAAGGCGGCTGAAGATATGCGCGATCACGGGCTTGCTGCTATTAGTGCGCGAACCCCCCATCACGAGCAACAATCTACACGCCTCGCCTCCAGGACGAGCCCTTCTTCGCCCAATCGCCTTCCTTTCTGGACCCTTCGCGCTGACGTCACGCTACACTCAGGCGGCCATGTTGGCATCGAAGTCCTTGGGGGATGAATGTTGAAACGGATCTTCGGACGCCTGCGCGCCCAGGCCCTCCTGCGACGCAACCCGGTGGCGTTCGCCCGAAGCCTGGGTGTCACGATCGGCGAAGATTGTCGGCTTCTCGGCATCAACCGAGGCACCTTCGGGTCGGAACCCTTCTTGGTGACGATCGGCGACCATGTCACAGTCACGGGGAACGTCCAGTTCCTCACGCACGACGGCGGCGTATGGGTCCTACGCCACGAGCACCCTGACCTGGACGTGTTCGGCCCGATAAGCATCGGGAACAATGTGTTTCTGGGATTTGGAGCAACAATCCTCCCAGGCATATCCATAGGTGACAACGTCGTCGTCGGTGCTGGAGCTGTCGTCACACGGGACATACCTGCTGACTGTGTCGCGGCAGGTGTGCCGGCTCGCCCACTTCGCAGTCTCGACGACTATCGCCGGGCCAGCGTTGAGGCTGGAGTGCCGACGAAGTCGATGTCCAAGGACGAGAAGCGATCCTATCTAAGATCGAAGCATCTTCAGGACTAACACGATCGCCATGAATTCACGTGTCCGCAAGATGCTGGAGAGCGCACTCAACAACAGGATCCTTCTGTTTGTGGCGTCCCTCGAGGTCCTGGCGATGGCGATCAAGTTCGGGACCCAGGTCACGATCGCGAGACTGGCCGGCGCACACGCATTTGGCGTCTACACCTACGCGATGACTTGGGCAAGCACCCTCGCGATTCCGGCCGGCCTGGGCATGTCGGCAATGGTCATTCGTTATGTCCCGCGCTACCTGGCCAAGAACGAGCATGCGCGACTGGCCGGCCTACTCTCCTTCACGCGAAACTGGACTTGGACTGCGAGCGTGACCCTTGCAGGCGTTGCGGCAGCGGCCCTTCTCATCTTCAAGAGAGACGAGGTTTCAACGACCACATTTCTGGCCCTAGTGCTCATTCCGCTTCTTGCGGTCAACATGCTCCAAGCCGAGATCCTGCGCGCTAGCGGCAGGATCATCGTGTCGCGGATCATTCCCATCATCGTGCAACCCAGCACGATCTTGGTCGCAGTCTTTGCGTGGTGGAGCTTCGCACACTTGGATCAGACTTCGGCGCTTGCGTGCACCGCGATCGGTTTAGCCCTGACCTTCAGCCTCCAGTGGATCTACATCAGAGGCTCATTCCGCCGGAACACCCATGGCGTTGGCAAAGAGTTCGATCGCCGCGCTTGGTTCGGTCTAAGCTTCCACCTTCTCCTGATCAAGGCTGCACAACTTGTCCTGAACAATTCGGACATCCTGATCGTCGGCCTGATCCTCGGCCCACTCGAGGCGGGAATCTATGCAGCATGCGTCAAGACGGCAACATTGGCCAGCATTGTGACTCAGGCAGTAAACCTTGCTGTCCCTCCGGAGATTGCGCGTCTCGCCGCACTTGAACAATGGAAGAGCGTGGAGGACAAGACTCGAACGTCCGCACGCTTCGCCTTCCTGCCTTCGGCCCTGCTTGCAGGCGTGATCATCGTTGCAGCACCACAACTTCTCGGAATCTTCGGCACCGAGTTCAAGGAGGGCGTTTCATGTCTTATCGTGCTAACGCTGGCCCGCCTGGTCACCGCATGGACTGGACCAGTCGGTTCCATGCTAAACGTGACGGGGCACCAGAAGACCTCGATTCGCGTATACACCCTTGCCGCAGCAATTCAACTCGCCCTAGTTTATATATTGACCCCTCAGTGGGGGATCCTTGGGGCGGCTGTTGGCTCCGCATGCGCAATGATTTTCTGGAACTTCGTTCTTTGTGCCCGTGCGATGCAACTGTTGAATATTCGACTCTGGCCCCTTCCTACACGATGATCCTAGGACGATAGTGACAAAACTCCGCGTTATATTTATTGCAGGTGCTTCTCGTAGTGGAAGCACAATCCTGGACCGCATGTTTGGCTCGATGCCCGGATTCAACTCCTTGGGGGAGGTGCACAACATCTGGCAGCGCGGCTACTTGGAGAATCAGAACTGTGGCTGTGGTGCGCCGTTCCGAGACTGCACGGAGTGGAGCAACGCCCACGGTGCTCGGTATCAGGAAATCGAGCAGCAGATAGGCGACATACTTGCGCTGCAAGCGCGCGTCGTTCGCAACCGCAACATACCCCGCATGCTCAGGAAGAACGGGAGCCGGTGGGACCGTGATCGCGATCGTTATCTTTCGCTGCTCAAAGAGCTATACGCCTCAGTGCAGGCCGACTCTGGCCGATCCTTCATCGTCGACTCCTCCAAGAGGGCCGCCCATGGCTTTCTCTTGGCGAGCGATCCGGACATCGACCTTTCTGTCGTCCAACTCGTCCGTGACAGCAGGGCGATGGCGCATTCCGCGATGCGGATCAAACCGAAGAGCGACTCCGGGGATTCCGCCGCACTCATGGCCCGCCTGACCCCTCGACAGAGCGCCTCCGGTTGGATGCGGCAGAATGCGCTCTGCGACCTCCTCAGAGCGAGTAACACACGTGCGACGTTGCTGAGGTACGAGGATCTCATTCACGATCCGGCCTCAGAACTCCAGGCCCTCGGCCATAAGCTGGATCTACCAATTGATCTGAGCTGGCTGGCAGGATCACAAGCAGACCTGTCGATCGCCCATACCGTCTCTGGCAATCCGATCCGAATGCATTCAGGGCCAGTTGAACTGAAACTCGACGAAGCCTGGCGTGCCGAGATGAGCCGCAAGGATCGTCGAACCGTCACAAGTCTGACCGCTCCCGGTCTCTTGCGCTATCGCTATAGGTTGTCCACCTGAGTCCGTCGAGGGTCTCCGAGGGATAACACGATGCCGGTCCAATCCTGGGAGGCCCTCGCCAGCGCCCCTGGCAGGTAGGGCGAGATTCGATCTTTGTTCTCCCTCCCAAGGCGCGCACGGAGGTTCGCGTCGCCCAGAATCTGGGTCAAGCTGCGAGCGAGTTGGGCTAGGTCGTCCACGTCAACGAGTTGCAGATCATCAAGCAGTTCCGTAATACCACCCACTCGGCTCGCAACGCAGGGTTTCTCGCGAGACATCGCCTCGACCAGCGCCCGCGGAAGGCCTTCCGTACGCGACGGCATTGCGTAGACCCAGCCACGGTCCACGTGACGGATGACCTCAGCGGTGTCCTTGACATGGCCAGCGAAGGTGACGTGGTCCTCCATGCCGCCTTGTCGGGCGAGATCGCGTAAGTAACCTTGGCTTCTCCCCCCGCCGATGAGAACCAGTTGCGTCCCTGGGATCTCGTCTCGCACGGCTGGTAATGCCTCGATGAGTAGGTCATGACCTTTGTACAACTGCTCCTGCGAACCGACCGCCACAATGGTCGGCGCCTCCGCCGGCATGGCCCGTGGAGCTGAGAGCCACGGCCCCAACTGCACGGAACTGAACGCGACTGAACGTGCGGCGGGTGCGCAGGGATAGGACGCTTGGAGAGTCTGTTGCGTCACGTATCGGACTCCCCGTGCCCGCTTGACTGCTTTAGCCGTGAGACGGGCAGCTGTTCGACTGATCATCCGTTGAAGGAGCGTGCGGCGACCCAGCGCTTCGGAGATATCACCAACCACTTCCAGCGCGAGCGGGCGCCTCGCGACCGTGGTCACGACAACGGTCAGGAGCCCGATCAGGCCCGGCAACCTCGTCACCACGACATCGGCTTCGCGAACGGCCTTCCAGAGGAGGCGCAGCAGCGATGGAAGATTGCGAACGAAGGCGCCCAGGCCAACGTAGTAGGGCAATGGGGTGACCTCGGCGTCAACCGCTTCGGCCCTGTCATCCCGCCGGTCCTCAACCCTGACAACGTACTTCATGTCAGGGACGTCCAAACCGCGGTTCCAGCCACGTCCGACCAACGCCGGATCCGTGGTGGCAGGTTCCCCGCCGGGGCCTCGGACAAGACGTGAGTCCGTGATCATGACCACTCTGTGCCCCATGGCTCACTCGCCTCGTATGCGGACGACGCGAGCTGGAACCCCTACGACAACCGCATTCGGGGGTACATCGCGGTTCGCCACGGCTCCCGCGGCGATCACCGCTCCACGACCGACGGTCACCCCACCGAGAATCTTGGCACCCGCGCCGATCCAAGTCCCATCGCCGATCACAACGGGACGGTTGGACAAACCTTGGTCGCGGATCGGCACCTTCGGATCTTCAAGTTGATGCGAAGTAGTCATGATCGTCACGCCATGTGCGATAGACGTGTCACTCCCGATCTTCAAACCACCAGTCGCGTCGATGTACGAGAGCGGATGGATCGACACGCGCGATCCAATCTCAGCCCGTTCCGGCGCAAAAAAATACACATCTTCGCGCAGGTCAACCAACTCTCCACAACTAGCGGCTAAGTGACGGAGAACGGCAAACCTGACAGCGCGCGCGATCAGGCCCTGACCTCTTCGAAGCCGTAGGAAGAGCCTCCTGAGTAGCCCTCGAGGAAGTACGCCCACAAGAGCCTCCAACGCGGAGAGAGCCGGGCGCAGGCGCCAGTAAACGTCTCGCCCTCTTCCTACGTTCGAAGTCATCCCTGAACCTCTAAGTACTCCTGCATCCACCGGACCGTTGCATCGATCCCATTCCGCAGGTCGACAGGTTGGACTCCCGGAAAGTGTTTCCTCAGTTCGTCATTGCTGGCTTGTGAATGACGAACATCGCCTGGCCTTGGCTCACGGCGTTCTATGGATAGCGTGGTCCCGAGGATCTCCTCCATCACGGAGACCAACTCAAGAAGTGTCGTCCGCGTCCCAAAGGCAAGGTTTGTAGGCCCACTCGTAACCCGCTCGAGAATCGCCTGTGTGAGCGTGTCAACCACGGTTCCGACATAAGTAAAGTCCCGGCTCTGCAGACCGTCTCCGTTTATCGGCAGAGGCTTGCCTGTGAGCGCCGCCTCTAGGAAGACGGGAACCACCGCCGCATATACATGGCCGGGCCGCTGCCCAGGACCAAAGACGTTGAAGAAGCGGAAGGGCAGGACCGGCAGGTCGTAGCACTTGGCGTAGGCGATGGCGTACTGCTCGGTGGCGACCTTGGAAACGGCATAGGGGCTCATCGGCATCAGTTGGAGATGCTCTGCCTTCGGCATGGTCGGATTCGCGCCATAGACTGACGATGAGGAGGCGAGAACCACGTGCGCATTTCCGTTGGCCCTCGCAGTTTCGAGGACCCTAAGTGTGCCAGTGGCGTTCGCTTCGTGGCTGGCCACCGGATTGGAAACACTTCTCGGGACCGAACCAAGCGCTGCGAGATGCACAATGGCGTCCACACCATCCCCCGCAGCACCGAGTACGTCTTGATCGAGGATGCTTCCGTGGTGGAACTCGACGTTCAAGCCGTCGAGTGCGTCACGCGTCCCCCCAGAAAGATCGTCGATCACCCTGACCTGCGTTATTGCTGGCTCCGCCAACAGTCGACGGCACAGGTTCCCGCCGATGAATCCGGCACCACCGGTAATCAAGATCTTCATACGCTTCCTCTAATCCATGTCGACGGCCGCAAGCGGAGTCGGCGCCCAACCGCCGAACTCCCGATGCCGCAGCTTTCTGATTTCTGACCTTCGTTTGGTCTATTCATGTGGTCCCGATGCCCGCAACTGCAGGTCGACGAAATCGACAAACCCTTCATTCACCACTAGCTGATCGAATTGAGTGGTCACCCGCGCTTGGGCAGCGCTCCCCATCCTCCTCCGCTCAGTTGGATCACGAAGGCGCTGAAGAGCGTCACAAAGCGCAGGGACGTCCCGTGTACGGACGACGAGCCCCGTCTCGTCGTGGACAACCGCGTCTCGGCAGCCCGTGGCGTCGCTGACGACAGAGGGAATGGACATTGCTCCCGCTTCCAAGACGACGTTCGGGAAACCTTCACGATAGGAGGGGAGCACGAGGACGTCGAAACTAGCGATGTAGTCCTCGATGCGATCAGCATGCTCGACCACGCGCAATCGATCACCCAACTCCCGGCGGGCCAAGTCAAGCAGCGAGTCTTCCTCGCGTCCGATAAGGATCAGGTACGTATCCTCGTCCATGCTCGAGACGGCACTCAGAAGATCCCTGATCCCCTTGTCCTCGCAGATCCTGCCTACGAATCCCACCACATATGACTCTGGAGATAGGTCGAGCAGATCACGAGTCCGTGCTCCAATCGTCAACCGATCCCGTTCGCTGATCCCAAAGCGCTGTAGATCGACGCCGTGCGAACTGCCCTCACCAAGCACACACGTCGACTGCACCTTTGCCAGGCGCAGAGCATGAACCCGTTCGTTCAAGCTGTGACTGACTGGGATCACAGCTGTGCTCGCACGAATTGTCAGCCACTCCATAAGCCAAAAGATCATCCGTGCCGGACCCTTGGTGGTCTCCAACCGCAATCCCCGCAGCAGGTAAATCCTGTTTGGAACTCGGCGAACCCACGCTGCTGTGAGGCCGAGAAGGCTGGCTTTCGGTGTTCCAAGCATCACAACGTCGGGGCGAAGCCTCGTTAGGAATCGCAGCCAAGCAAACCAGCCCCTGACGTCCGCAAATGGGCTCGGTTCGCGCTCCATGCTGATCGTCGCGTGGGCGAGCCCGTCGTATTCGGCCCGGTAGGGCAACGAGGAAACGAGGGTGACGTCGTACCCAGCGTCTGCGAAGGTGGCTGGTGTCTGCCCCAGGTAGGGCAACTGAATCCCGGCGGTTACACCAAAGACAATCTTGGTCTTGTCGTCATCAGAACCCTCGGCGCGGATCGATTCTCCCAAACGCCGCCATGCCTCGGGTCCGAGCATTGGTGTCCACCCGTTCGCCACCAGCCATCTAGCGTTGCTCACCTGGCCAAACAGCAGAACCTCTAGACGTCGCCCAATCGCGGAAGTTCGGCGGCTACGAAGCGCCGCGTTGGTCAGGGCGCGTGCAACCCGTCGAGGGAATCGCTTCGGACGACGCCCACCGCTCAAAGCCTGAAGTAGTTCAGCCGTGCGCAGTTCGGGGGGATGAGCAACTATCGCTGGCGGTGACGGATGGCCAACAAGGAACGCCACCGCGGCGCCCAAGTTCTCGCTGAGGATCTGTGGCGCATACGCTCTGTCGTCGACCACGCCACTGATGGCTGACCCCGCGTAACGAACCAAGCTCTTGGTGACGGAGCGCTCCACGCTGTGAACGCCAGTGGGTCGATAAATCGTAACGGCGCATGCGCTCTGTGGAAGTCGCTGAAGCAACTGCTCTCCCAGTGCCTTTGACTCGGAGTAAGGAGAGAACGGGGCGTAGGTCGGTGTCTCGTCCAAGGTCAACGATCCTTGGACCGCCGCCGAACTGACGTGTACGAAGCGGGACACTCCGGCCCGGGCCGCCAGCGTCGCGAGCAGGGCCGGGGACAGGGCGTTCGCGCCGAGCAAGTCAGATCCATCGCCCCTGGTTGAGTTCGAAAGACCAGCAGCGTTAACCACAGCCGCTGCGCCCATGAACGCTTCCGAGAGAGCCGCGTACTCATCGACCTGTGTTCCAAGTTCGTCGTACAGCTCGGACACCGTGCTGCCGCGGGCGTTCAATCGTGGGGTCGGATGCTTGAGGACCTGGTATCCGTGCTGCTCCAAGGCCGATGAGATTGCTCGGCCCACGAAGCCTGTCGCCCCGAAGACAACTACGGTCGATTGTGATTCGTTCGCGGTCACGGCGTGCTCCTGTGCATTGACCGCAGTGCCCGCGGTAGCAATAAGTATGCGGCAATGATCATCGTCCAGAGCGCGACGCTGATAGCGGGTATTTCCACAGTCAGACCCGCTGTCACACAACCAACGATCGTCATACCTCCGATGATCATCGCCATCGTCGGATGAGAGACACCGGAGTCAATGACTCGTTGATAGACATGATCGCGGTGGGCTTCACCGATGGGTTCGCCGCTGAGCGCCCGGCGGACAAGGGTGACCGCTGTGTCTGCAATGAAGAGGACGAGCGGCGCTCCCGCTTCCGTCCACGTGACGTCGGCGTGCCATGCGAGCAGACACAGCGCCGAGATCAATCCACCGAGCAAGTAGCTCCCGACATCGCCGAGAAACACCCGACCGCGCATGTTCCACCACATGAAGCCGAGGCATGCAGCGGCCAGGATCAACCCGGCGCCGACGAGACCGTTCAAGTCGTCGCGGAATCCAAGCCACGCATACCAACCGCCTGCGACGACGCCTGAGATCACGGCTACTCCGTTGGCACCGTCCATGAAATTGAAGGCATTCACATAACCGGCCACGAAGACAACCGCAGCCGCAGCCACAACCCAGTCCGCCGGCCGGTCTGGAGCCAGGATCGTCAGTGCGATCACTGCCGCGGCAGTGAGTTGCACGATCAGCCTCACGCGCACATTCAGGGACCGCACATCATCGACAAAGCCAGTCAGGGCCAGTACCGCAAACGCAAGAAGGCAGGCCCACGGAGCAGGCAGCGCATCCGGGAACCAGACGAGAAGACCGAGTGCCAAGCCGATCAGGACCGCGAGACCACCGCCGCGCGGAGTCGGCTGCTCATGCCCCGAACGAGCGTTGGGCTGATCCACGACATGACGACCGAGCAACGGGATCATGAGACCAGTCGCAACCAGCGTCGCAACCAGTGCGACTCCTGCGGCGAGCCAAAGACCCTGCGGTTCAGCCAGTGCAGGCGCGGCCATCAATGGCATGGGCGTAACCACCCGCAGTTCCCCCAAACGTATAGAGCAAGGTCCTCCAGAAGTGTAGGGCTAACACTCTCCCGACGTGGCAGATGCTTGAAACTTTGGACATGGGGCACGGCACGCGTCCTCAGCCGATGCGCTCGCTGAGCGAGACGATGACCCTTCCGAACCGCGGACATACGCCATCCGTCAAGAGTCCTCGTACTCCCCGACACCGCCCACGAGTCATAGCCCTGCGCCGCGGCCATCTCCACGGCGGCTGACAGGCCCACGACCTCGAACCGCACGCTGCGGATCCCCAGTTCACTGGGCATCGCCGCCGGGTCAGCCTGCCCCGACTCCAGCCGGCCCCAGCCGGAAGGCGTCGCCTCCGGGGCACTGCGCGCAGATCTGGACGTCGAGCTGGCCTATCGCCTGATCCAGAACACGGTGTGGGTGGCACCACGGTGGAGCCGGTCCACCGAGCACACCAACCTGGAGCAGATCAGGGACAACTTCCTGGCCATCTTCCTGGACGGCGCGACCCCGGAGGTTCGGCAGGTTGACTCCCTGTGACTTGGTTCTGGTTGGCTACTTCCAGCCCCCGTCAACCCGCAGCAACGCGCCCGTGGTGAACGAAGACGCAGCACTGGCGAAGTAGAGCGCGGCCCCAACTATCTCGTGGGCGTCCGCGCACCGACCGAGCGCGACATGCTGCTCCATCTCCTGGCGCAAGCCCGCGGTCCATCCCTGGGCGATGTCCGTCAGGAAGGGACCAGCTTGGATGGTGTTCACCCGCACCGTCGGCCCGAAGGCTTGGGCGAAGCCCTCCGTGAGGATGTGCAACCCGCCCTTGGCCGCCGCATAGGGCAGGGCGGTCGGGGAAGGCCTGATCGCCTCGATCGATCCGATGTTGATGATCGACCCACCATTCCCTTCAGCCATCCTGGTGCCGATCACAGCTGCCAACCGGAAGGGGCCGCGCAAGTTCACGCCGATGACCTTGTCGAACAGTTCTGGCGTGACGTCTGCAAGGCTCGGATAGTGGGGTGACATCCCCGCGTTGTTGATCAGCACATCGACGCTGCCGAATTCCGCGTAGGACCGCTCGATCAATGAGTCGCAGTCCTCCCATGAACTCGCGTTGAATCCGACGGGCAGGGCCCGGACTCCATGCTCCACGTTGAGTTTCTCTGCAACGGCTTCGCACGCGTCCAACTTGCGGCTCGCCACCACCACGTTGGCGCCACGTGCCGCAAAGGCATGCGCCATCTGTTCGCCCATGCCCCGGCTCCCGCCGGTGATCAGGACGGTTCTGCCAGTGAACTCGGTTTCAGTCATCTCTCTCCTCCGATGGTTGGTCCAAGTGGGCGGTGAGCCCGTGGGGTCGTGGCGTGACCGCGTCGGCAAAGCGCCTCAGTTCGGTACGGGCCAGACTGCGACGGTGCACCTCGTCGGGCCCGTCGGCGATCCGCACGATCCGGGCCTCGGCATACATCCGGGCCAAGGGAACCCCGCCGTCCAGACCGGCGCCACCGAAGGCCTGCATGGCCCGATTGATGACCTTGGCTGCCATGTTGGGCACGACCACCTTTATCCCCGAGATCTGGCTCGCAGCCTCCTTGTTCCCCACGGTGTCCATCAGGTGCGCGGTGTAGAGCACATAGAGCCGGGCCTGGTCGATCTCCATGCGTGAGTCAGCGATCCAATCGCGCACCACGCCTTGGTCCACGAGCGGGACACCGAAAGTGCTCCGCCCATGAACTCGATCGATCATGAGCTCGAGCGCGCGCTCGGCCATGCCGATCATCCTCATGCAGTGGTGGATCCGTCCGGGACCCAACCGGGCCTGGGACATGGCAAACCCACCACCGACCTCACCCAAGAGATTCTCCACGGGGATCCGCACGTCCTCGAAGACCATCTCCACGTGGCTCTCGAAGGGCTCGTATCCCAGCACGCTCAGTTCACGCACGACACGCACCCCGGGGGTGTCCCGCGGGATCAGCACGGTCGAGTGCCGTCGGTGTCGGGGGGCCTCGTCCGACTGGTCCGTGATGCCCAGCAGCACCAGCAATTCGCACTGGGGCCGCAAGACACCCGAGATCCACCACTTGCGGCCATTGACGACCCACTCGTCCCCGTCACGCACGATGCTCGTCTCGATGTTGCTCGCATCCGAGGAGGCCACCTGCGGTTCGGTCATCACGTAGGCAGAGCGCATCGTGCCGTCCATCAAGGGCCGCAACCACTGCTGCTTCTGCTCTGCAGTGCCGAAGAGCGAGAGCAATTCCATGTTGCCCGTGTCGGGGGCAGAGCCGTTGATCGCTTCCGGCGCCAGGTGGGGACTGCGTCCGGACAGCTCCGCGATGTGCGCGTAGTCCAGGTTCGCGATCGGCTGGTGATCCTCTTCCGGATGGGG
Source organism: Nocardioides sp. AE5 (assembly GCF_031844485.1). Taxonomy (NCBI): domain Bacteria; kingdom Bacillati; phylum Actinomycetota; class Actinomycetes; order Propionibacteriales; family Nocardioidaceae; genus Nocardioides; species Nocardioides sp. AE5. Next base: position 96,871 of record NZ_JAUZVI010000007.1, on the reverse strand, counting down.
CAGGAACAGGTTCCACAAGCCCAATTGCTTGGCGCGCTGCTTCAACTCCTCGAGCACCGGAGGCTGGCGTCGTGTTGCCCCCGCCTCGGCAACCTGCTCAGCATGGATTCGCTCGGCCCGATAGACCTCATCGGCCAGGAACGCCTGCATGCGCTCTGCCAACTCCGCGCCGCGGGCGCTGGTTTGGAACATTGTCATCCTTCCTCAGTCGTCGCGTGGACTGCGCGACGTGCTCGATGGATCATTGCTTGGGCACCGTGGTGCATCTTCTGGCCCAGTTCCGCGTCGACCAGCCCACCATGGGCTCGGGCGTGTGTTCCCTCCATGACGATGCCGAGCTTGAACGCCGCCAAGGCGACGTACCACCGCCACTGGGCGACGTCGCGGCCGGAGATCTCCTGGTATCTGGCAACCAGCTCCTCAGCCGTCACCGCTGTTCCCAGCACCTGGCTTGGCTCGCCGAACACCGAGGGTTGCCCGGGCCACGGCCACGTTGCGACCAACCATCCGAGGTCGAGCAGGGGGTCACCGATCGTGGCCATCTCCCAGTCGACGATGGCGGCGACCCGGTGATCCTTCGGCGAGCACATCACGTTGGCAAGGTGAAAGTCGCCGTGCATGATTCCCGGCGCCCAGTGGGCCGGTCGGTTGCCCTCGAGCCATGCAGCGACCTCGGCGATGCCACTGAAGCCATGCCCCGGGTAGTCCTCGAACTCGGCGAACGAGTCGAGGTGCGCCAGCCACTGGGGCACCTGCCTCTCCAAGAAGCCCTGGGGTCGGCCGAAGTCTCCCAAACCGATCGCCTCATGGTCGACGGTGCCCAACGTCGCCACGGCATCCACGGCGCTGAACGCCAAGCAGCGCAGTCGTTCCCGGTCGTTCGGCGGGCTCTTCACAGTCGGGTTGTAGCCATCGATCGGCTCCATCAGATAGAAGACCGCACCACCCAGCACCTCGGGGTCCGGGCAGGAGGCAATCACCCGCGGATGCGGCACGTCCGTGCTGCCGAGTGCGGTCAGGACGCGGATCTCCCGTGCGATGGCGGCGTTGGTCTTTGGACGCAAATGCTCCGGCCCACGCCGGAAGATGAACTCCCGACCGTCGCGCACCAGTCGCAGCATCACGTTCTGGGTTCCTCCCCCCAACCGGTCCTTGATCCGGACCGGTCCGGAGCCCAACCCGTGGGTGTCCATCCAGTTCGCGAGGGCACCGAGATCGACCGGGCTGTTCACTGGACGCCGATCTCGTCCACGCCGTACAACGCCTTGGCCTGGTCGGTGCGCACGTGGCGCAGATAGCTGGGGAACATGTTGGTCTCCTCCTGGACATCCTTGAGGACCTCCCGTGCCACCACCACCTTGTGCACCTCGGTCGGCCCGTCGGCCAGGCCGACATGGAACGAGTTGATCACCCACTCGGCAAACGGGACATCGTGGGTGATGCCGAGTGACCCGTGCAGGTGCAGTGCAGTGGATGCGACGTCGTTGAGCACTCGAGGCATCACTGTCTTGACCGCTGAGACATTGAGGCGCAAGGCCTTCCAGTCATTGCCCTGGTCAGCCAACCAAGCCGTTTCCAGGACCAACAACCGGAACTGGCGCAGCTGGACCCACAGGTCTGCGATCTTCTCCTGGACCATCTGCTTGTGCGCCAGGACCTCACCCTTCGTGGAGCGCGATACGACCCGCTCGCAGAGCATCTCGAACGCGGTGGTCGCCTGGGCCAAGGTGCGCATCGCATGGTGCATCCGCCCACCCCCCAACCGGGTCTGTGCGATGGCGAAGGCTTGGCCACGCCGCCCCAACATTTGAGTGGCAGGGACACGGACGTCCCTCAGGCGAAGATGGGCGTGGGTGTCCTCGGGCTCGCCGTAGAAGCCGTAGTTGCGGATGTTCTCCACCCCAGGGGTGCCACGGTCGATGATGAACATCGATGCCCGCTCATAGGGACTGGAAGCCTCCGGATCGGTGACCACCATCATGATGATGAAGCCCGCGACATCCGCTTCTGAGGCAAACCACTTCTCCCCGTTGATCACCCAATCGTCGCCATCTTGGACAGCGCTCGTCTCGAAGGCGAGTGGATCGGCTCCTCCCTGCGGCTCGGTCATGGAGAAGCACGAGACCACCTCGTTGGCAAGCAACGGATCAAGGTACTTGCGCTTCTGCTCAGGAGTGCCGAATTGAGCCAAGATCTCGGCGTTCCCGGTGTCCGGCGCTTGGGCTCCAAAGACGATCGGGCCAAACCGAGACATGCCGAACTTCTCGTTCATCAAGGCCAGCTTCAGCTGCCCGAAACCAGGACCACCCAGTTCCGGACCGAGGTGGCAAGCCCACAGCCCCCGGGCCTTCACCTCCGCCTGGAGCGGTCGGACCAATCTCTCGAATTCGGGATCGTGGATGTTCCACTGGCTCCCGAGCAGGTAGTCCAGCGGCTGGACCTTCTCGCGGACGAAGGTGTCGATCCAATCCAATTCAGGTTGGAACTCCGGGTCATTTGCAAAACTCCACACGGCAATTCTCTCGGTTCGTTGGGGGCGAGTCAGGAACAGCTCAGGCGTTTCGTGCCATCAATCCGCCATCGACGGGGATTACGGCGCCGGTGATGTAGGACGAGGCCGGCAGGCACAGGCTCAGGGTCACATGGGCCACTTCGTCGGGCGTGCCATAGCGCCCCAACGCAGTGCGCCGCTTGGCGAAGATCGCCTTGTGTTCGGACGAGACGAAGGACGTCATAGGTGTGTCGATGGGGCCGGGGCAGATGCAGTTCACCGTGATCTGGTGCTTGCCCAGGTCGACGGCCATGGCTCGTGTCCAGCCAGCGACGCCTGCCTTCGCAGCGACGTAGGCGCTGTTGTCACCGGTGGCGCCGAGCGCTTCGGTGGAAGCGATGTTGACCACGCGAGGACTGCCGGATCGCTTGAGCCAGGGCAGGCAGGCCCGCAACAGACGCTGCTGGGAGGTCAGGTTGACGGTGAGCACCTCGGACCAGACCTCGTCGTACGTCGGGTCCTCCAGGTCGCAGAAACCCTTGATCCCGGCGTTGTTCACCAGCACGTCGAGTCCGCCGAATACCTCGGTCCCCCGCCTGACCGCTGATTCGATGGCCACGGGATCCGCCATGTCCGTGACGACGTCAACCACCTGGGCACCGGATCCGCGCAACTGATCGGCAACGGCTGCCAACTCTTCGGCGTCCCGGTCGAGCAGGATCAGTCGGGCACCATCCGATGCCATCAGTTGGGCCGTCGAGCGGCCCATTCCGTGGGCGGCTCCCGAGACCAGAGCGGTCAGGCCGTCGAGGGTGCGGGGGGATTCAGTCATCTTGGTATCTCCTGGCGTGGGGGCTGGCTTGGCCTGGTTGGTTGATGGGCGTAGTGATCAGAAGCCCTGAAAGATGGGAGAGCGACGCTCGGCGAAGGCTGCGACAGCTTCGCGGTGGTCCTCGCTCTCGGTGGCCTCGCGTCGAAGCTGGAGCCAGTCCGGCTCGGGCGACCCGGATCCGGTGGGCGCCATCGTCCAGTCCAACATTTGCTTGGTGCCGCGCAAGGCCAGTGGCGCCAAGCGGGACACGGACAGCGCTGTCCGCTGCGCGAACTCGCCGAATCCGTCGTCGGGAATCACCTGGCAGGCGCCCAGTTGTGCTGCAGTGACTGGCTGGGCCGTCAGGAGCATCCAGCGAAGGACTGGACCGGGGACACGGGATGCGAGGAATGCAGTCCCAGGTTCGTCATAGACGAGCCCCAGCCGAGCCGGTGGAAGACAGAAGCGACTCTGTTCGCTGGCCAGGACGAGGTCGCAGGAGAGAGCCAGCTCGACGCCGCCACCGAAACAATCACCGTCGATTGTTGACATGGTGACCATCGGGAGGCCGCGGAGTGCCTGCAAGGCGGACTTCCCGACCTCCTCATAGGCCAATGTCGCCTCCCAGGATCCCCGTTCACTGGCGAACTGGCCCAGATCGGCACCCGAGCAGAAGGCTCCGGGAACAGCGCTGCGCAGCACGACGCATCGCAGGTCTGCGCGCCCCGCCAGCCGGTCCGCAATGTGGGCCAGCGTGCGCCACATCGCCAAGTCGAAGGCGTTGCGAGTTCGCGGTCGGTCGATCCTGATCTCGGCCAAACCATCGGCCACTTCGACCAGACGGAGGGCCTCGGACGACTCAGGCATCGCGAACCACCTCCCGCGCCGGAACGCGCGCATCTGGTCTCGGGACCCCGGCCACTGGAGCCGTGGCAGCAAAGAGTCCCCCTCCGTCGGGGGTCGAGAAGTCCCCGGTAGCGATCAACAAGGTTTCCATGTCCGGGCCGCCAAAGGCGAGACTGGTCGTCAACGGCCCGGGGGCGCGATACCGCTCCAAGATGTGTCCTTCGGGTGAGATCCGGAATATGCGCTGCACGTTTGCCATCGCCACCCACAGGGTCCCGTCCGTCGCCATCGCGCACCCGTCGGGCTCACCCGGTCCCAAATCGATGCGCATGAGTTCGATTGGTTGCTCTTGGTCCAGCGCGATGACCCGGATCTGATGGGCCAAGGAGTCGCTGACATAGAGACGGTCCTCGGCCGGGCTGAGCGCCATGCCATTCGGCAGAGCCAAACCGGTCGCGATCAGTCGCGTCTCGCCGGATGTCAGCACCTTCCAGACCTTGCCCGCAGGGTGACCCGCAGCCGCAACCGTCGCGGGGCTCGTCTTGGCGACAGCGATCTCTTCAAGCCGGTTCTCCGCCACGGAGCCCGCATAGACGGCTCCCGACGAGTCAACGGTCAGGTCGTTGAAGCCGTGCACGCCGTGGCTCGAACCCACGACGCTTCTGGTCCCAGCCGCTGTCTTCACGTCCAAGCCCCTACCCGAGACCAACCAGCCGCCGTGCTCATGGCGGGCCAGGCCACCGATCCCCCGCCGGTGCGGGAACTCACACACCACGGGCCCGTCCTGGTCCAGGGGCACCGAGTGGACACCCCCGCCCAGCACGTCGGAGAAGAACACTCGTCCGCTCTGGTCGTCGTACGCAGGGCCTTCCACGAGCCCGAAGCCGCGAGCAAGCTCGCGAAGGTCATCGAACTCCAGTCCGGGGTCCTGTCGAGCCGCTTCGCGGTCCCAGAATCCGGCGAGCTCGCGCAGCCCCGGATAGTCCACCTTCTGGGGACCCCGCTTCGGGATCTCGTCGACCAGTTTCCACAATCGTGGACGCAGGGTCTTGGGCAGTTGACCGTCGAGCCATCCGGCCAACTCGGCAAGACTCAGGTGTGGGTCCTTCAGGGCGACGACGGCACCAACCTCCTGGCCCGCGACCGGGTCATCGATACCAACGACGGCCACCTCGAGCACGTCGGGGTGGGCCAGGATTGCTGCCTCGACCTGAGCCACGGCGATGTTCTCCCCGCTACGACGGATCGCGTTCTTGTCGCGTCCCAGGAACTCCAGGCTGCCGTCATGCCCCAACCTTCCGCGGTCCCCGGTCAGGAACCAGCGGTCCTCGGTCCAGGCCGTCGCGTCGTGCCCGGCCAGGTAGCCCCGCATCATCTGGTCCTGTCCCGTGTCCCGGACCTGGAGTTCTCCCGCGGCGCCGGTTGCAAGCACAGCGCCGCCCTCGTCGACGATGCGCAGTTCGAAACCCTCCCGAGGCCGGCCGTGCGCCATCTCTGAAGGCACGTCGGGATCAGCGAGGACCGTGACGAATCCTGTCTCGGTCATCCCCCATCCGGTCTGGGAGAGGCATCCGAATCGCTCACCGAACTCTGCAATCTCCTCGTGCGGGGCTCCGCCGAAGACCGAACGCAAGGTCGTCACACGTGAGTCAGGGAAGCGTCGAAGGAGAATGGGCAGCACGGACCCGACGTGGGTGAAGGCGGTGACCCCATGCTGTTCGACATCGACGAAGAAGCGCGAGGCCGAGAATCGCTCGGCCAACACCATGGAGGCTCCCGACGCCACGATGGTCATCAGGGAGATGACCTGGGCATTGCCATGGAAGAGCGGCAGGAAGACGTAGAAGACGTCTTCGGGCCCGGTACGCATCGTCGCGGCCACCGCCCGACCGGTCTCCACGTAGGAGGCGTGCGTTGTCTGTACTGCCTTCGGGAGGCCACTGCTTCCAGACGTGAACATCACGCTTGCCACCCCCTGCCAAGGCCCGTCCACCAACGTCCTGCGGTCGGTTCTGACCTCGACCACGAACCTTCTGGCCGGATCGGCCCAACCGGACCACGCCTGGCCCTCGGGTGCACGCTCATCCGTGTCGGTCAGCGCTAGGACTGGATTGGCGATGTCGTGCTGATGGCCACGCAGATCCCCCGTGAACTCAGGGTTGCCGGCCACTTGGACTGCGCCACAGCGTGCGATGGCGAAAATCAGCACCAAGTGGTCCACATGGTTGGCCAATGCCAGGAACACCCGGTCGCCTGGTGCCACCCCCGCGTCTCGGAGCCTCGTGGCTGCACGCTCAACCAGGTGGTCGAAGGCGCGATAGGTCAACTGCACCGAACCCTGGGTGACGAACTGGGCTTCGGGGTCGCGCTTAGCCGCGTCCACGAGCAGTCCATCGAGCGAAACCTGTGCCGCTGCGACGTGGGACGCCAACGCCGGTGGCCTCGGCGTCCCACTGCCAGGTGATCCCTGTGTCACTGGCTGGCCTCGCATCGGCTGCTGAAGGTGACGTCTTCGGTCAATTCAGACTCATACTTGCGCAGTGCAGCGTGGTAGGCGTCAAGCAGTTGGGGCCCGACACCGGCGTTCGCGTCCTTCAGCGTGTCCAACCAAGCCTGCTGGGTGCCTGTGCTGGCTGCCTCGGCCCAAGCCTTCGCTTCATCAGCAGGAGCCAAGTCAATCATCGGCGCTCCCGACTTCAGCACTTCACAGGTTGCTTCGAAGGACGGAGCGAAGTAGTCAGGGACCACGGACATGGCGAACTCTGCGCTGACCTCATTGATCACCGCCTGGACGTCTTGGGGCAAGGCATTGAACCGGTCAGCATTCATCGTCGTCGTCATCGCGGCGAGAGGCCCACTCACCCGACCCACGTCGACGAACTGTTCGACCACCTCGAAGGTTCGGAAGGACTCGTGTCCGTCAGGCGCCGTCATTGCCCCGTCGATCACCCCGCGATCCAAGGACTCGTAGATCTCCGGTTCGGTCATGGTCACCGACGAAACCCCGAGGGTGGCGAAGGCTGCGGACATGAGACCCGGGATCCTGAACTGCATGCCATCCAAGTCGTCCATGGAGCTGATCGGGGTGCGCAGCCCCAAGATCGGGGCCGGCACCGGACCGAAGTAGAGCAACTTCTGGTTCATCGACTCGAACTCCGCACGCATGGCGTCGTTGCTCTCGTACAGATCCCTGAGTGCCAGCAGGCTGGACTGCAGCCCCGTGGTCTGGAATGGGATCGACATGATGTTGGTCAAGGGGAACTCGGCAGGATGGCGCAACGGGGTGAAGATCCCAATGTCAGCGCGACCGTCCCGCACACAAGTCATGATGTTGGCGCTGTCGCAGAGCGCACCGTTGTAGATTGCCTCGAACTTGACCGCACCATCGGTGCGCTTCTCCACCTCGGCCATCCAGGCCTCATGGGCGACGCTGTGCGGGTTGCTCTCGGGCACGTAGCTGACATACGTCAGGGTCACCGTGCCGTCACCCGACCCGGAGCATCCACTGGCCAAGCCAGCAACCAACAGCAGCGAACCGAGCGCCCGAGTTGCGCGACCCAACATCCCCCCGCGTCGTCCCTTGGGACGTGCGATTCCAGCGAGCATCGTCTACCTCCGTCGTGGATGGAACTTCCTCCGGATGACCCGGATGGTGCCCGAGTGTTGACCAGTCAGCGCTGACTGTCAAGACCTCTGATCCGAATACATCGATGTAGGAACGCCCGTACTCATGGAAATATTGATCACTTCCTTGACAGTCTGCTCTGACTGTCGGCATGCTCTTGCAATTACTGCTTCACGAAGGAACAGGCGATAGCGATGGCTCCAGCGCACTCCACGACCACGGCACCCCTCAGGCCACGGTTCACTGCCCTGCGTACGACAGGGCGCCTACTCGATGGCCTTCTCGAACGCTGCACGAGCGCCGCAGCCGTGCTCAGCGCACTGGGCATCGTGGTGATCATGGTCGTGATCGTGGCGGACGTGATCTCACGCACCACCACGGGCGGCTCCCTGGTCGGGGCCTTCCCACTGGTCGAGGAGACGGTCACCGTAACCGTCTTCCTGGCCATCGCCTATGGCGAACGGACCAAGACGCATGTTCGCATCTCTCTCCTCACCAATCGGCTCCCGGGGCCGGTGGCGATGGGTGCCCGACTCATCGCGCATGCGGTCGCGCTGTTGATCACCGCGTGGATCTTCAAAGCCTGCCTCGGCAGCGCAATGGATTCCTTCGAGATCCGCGAGTTCCACGAGGGCCCTGCGGCCTTTCCGATCTGGCCGACCAAGATGGTCGTCGTCTTCGGCGCCGGCCTGCTCTTCCTGGAGTTCCTGGCCAGCACCATCAAAGTCATGTTCGGGGTCGAGCAGAAGGACCCAGAGATAGTGGCCGACGACCCGACCAGCATCGCTTCCACAGCAGGAGTGGCCTGATGACACCGGAACTCGCCACCCTGATCGTCGTTGGGGCCTTCATCGCACTCCTCATGTTCGAGTGCCCGATCTTCATCTCACTGACCGCCGCCGGCGCCTTGGGCGTCTACCTGCTCAGAGACGACATGATCGTCACGGCCGTGCTCGGCGACACGCCCTACACCGCGACGTCGTCCTACACCTTGTCGATCATCCCCATGTACATCCTGCTCGGGATGTTCGTGCTCCATGGCCGTCTGGCAGAGCGCCTGTTCATCGTGGCAGCGCATGTATTCCGCCGCATCCCTGGCGGCCTCGGTGTCGCCACCGTGGCAGCGTGTGCCGGATTTGCTGCCGTGTGCGGCTCCAGCGTCGCCACCGCCGCCACAGTCGGCAAGGTCTCCATCCTCGAGATGCGCAAGCGGGGATATCCGTCGCCGTTCGCTGGTGGCATCGTTGCAGCCGCGGGCACCCTGGGCGTCCTCATTCCTCCGAGCATTCTCTTGGTGCTCTACGGAGTACTGGCAAGCGAATCGATCCAAGGTCTGCTACTTGCCGGGATCGGACCGGGCATCCTCACCACCTTGGCCTACATCACGGTCACCGTCGTCATCGCACGAAAGGTGGTGGCCACACCTGACACCCCGGACAGCCTTGCCGACGTCCTTCCTGACGTCACCGCTGCTTCACGGCCCGCGAGTGTTCAAACGGCGCAAAGCACTGCCACTGAAACGTTGGTGGATGTACCGCAACAAACCTCACGGTGGCCACTGATCCGGGCGGTCAGTTGGATCGGCCTGATCTTCGCCGTGATCATCTTGGGCATCTACTCGGGAATCTTCACCGTGGTGGAGTCAGCGGCCGTGGCTGCGGTGGTCGCACTCGTGATGATGATCGTGGAATCCTGGTCCGGGGGCATGCGGCGGGGCCTGCGCAAGTTGCTCGACGCCGCAGAAGAGGCTGCAGCAGTGACCAGCATGTCCTTCGCCATCATGGTCGGCGCCATGGTGCTGACGTTCTTCCTGGTGCTCGGCCAGGTGCCGACACACCTGACCACATGGGTGCTCGGCATGGACCTCCCACCCACTCTGGTCATCATCGCCCTGTTGTTGTTGCTCGTCCCGATGGGCATGTTCCTCGAATCGCTGTCCCTGTTGGTTATCTTCGTGCCGCTGACGCACCCCTTGGTCGTAACCTTGGGCTTCGACGGGATCTGGTACGGGTTGCTGGTCGTGAAGCTGATCGAATTGAGTCTGATCACCCCACCGGTCGGGATGAATGTGTTCGTCGTGGCTGGTACGTCCAACATCCCACCAGAGAAGCTTTTCCGCGGGGTTCTTCCCTTCGTGGCTGCCGAAGCTGTGGTGATCTCACTCCTGATCGCCTTCCCGGCGATTACTCTGTGGCTCCCATCAACCGTAGGGAGTGCCTGAGATGGGTGCCTCACAGTCGACACCGGAAATGTCGGCGATACAAAGCGACATCCTCGCGGCCGCACTGCACTGCCTCGTGACCTTCGGCTACGCCGGCACGACAACCGTGGCCGTTCAACGCGAAGCAAAGGTCTCCCGAGGGTCACTCCTGCATTACTATCCTCGACGCGAGGACCTTCTCGTGGGCGCTGCCCGGAGGGCCATGAATCTCTGGCTCGACGAAATGGAGCTACGCGTGGAGGACCTGCGTCGCCTGGTCCCGGATGATGCCCATCGCCTCGAACCTGCCATCCGCTTGCGTTGGCACTCCTTCCACAATCCTGTCCATGGAGCATTCGCCGAGTTGTGGACCGCTTCCCGCTACAACGAAGAGCTGCGAGACGCCGTGTTGCGGCAGGAACGAGCGAACAGAGCACGCGTGGAAGCCTGCGATGCAAGGCTCTTCGGAACCTACGCCGACCATCCTTCGTACAGTGCCACCTTGCTTCTTCTGCACACAAGCATGCGCGGACGAGCAGAATCGTACGCATTGGTTGAGCGTGACTGGGACCATGACCCGATGATCAAATCTTGGACTCAGCTGGCTAGGACAGTGCTCGAAACCTAGCCCCAGGACCACTGCTGGATCAAGGCCCGCGGTGTGGTGGAAGTAGCTGGCCCGCCTGGCGCCCATCCATCGATTTACAGGGCGGCGAAGTTCCTGGCCGTCAGAACGCGGTGGGCACTGCTAGTGGTCGCATTTTTCCAGGCTCAACTCAAGGCTCCACTCATCGCAAGTTCGACGATCGAACCAACTGCGCCTTCAGTGGAGGCGACCAGCGTGGCGCCGCCAATCTTCCCCACGAGTGTCCGCAGTCGCCCCACCTTCTGGGACTGCTGCACGGATAGGTGACATCTGATCTGTGGTGCCGAGAGGTGCCGCTGGAAGGATGTGTGCTGTGCCGAAGCCGTACCCCAAGGAGTTCCGCGACGATGTCGTCCGCGTCGCGAGGAACCGTGAGCATGGTGTCCACCTCAAACAGATCGCTGCCGACTTCGGCATCAGCGAGTCGTGCCTGACGAACTGGATGAAGACCGCCGATGGCCAGAAGGGCGTGAAGCCCGGCGTGACCGCGGCCGAGAGCGCCGAGCTGCGTGAGGCCCGCAAGCAGATCCGGCTGCTGGAGCAGGAGAACGAAGTGCTCCGTAGGGCGGCCGCGTACCTGTCCCAGTCCAACCTCCCGGGAAAAGGCTCTACCCGCTCGTGAAGGAGCTCGCCGCTGACGGGATCCCCGTCAGCGGCGACGTGCCGGGTGCTCAAGCTCGCCCGCCAGCCGTACTACCGCTGGCTCGCTGCGCCGGTCACCGACGCCGAACTCGTCGAGGCGTACCGCGCCAACGCTCTGTTCGACGCCCACACCGACGACCCCGAGTTCGGGTACCGGTTCCTCCTCGACGAAGCAGCCGAGGCCGGCCAGACGATGGCGGAACGGACCGCGTGGCGGATCTGCTCGCAGCTGGGCTGGTGGAGCGTGTTCGGCAAGCCCAAGCGCGCCAAGAGCGGGAAGAAGCCCGGGCCACCGGTCCATGATGACCTGTGCGCGGTGGTGGACAAGCACGGCGTGATCCGCCATCAGTTCACCGCTGCTGCCCCGAACGAGCTGTGGCTCTCGGACATCACCGAACACCGCACGAGCGAAGGCAAGCTCTACCTCTGCGCGGTCAAGGACGTCTACTCCAACCGGATCGTGGGCTACTCCATCAGCGACCGGATGAAGTCCCGCCTCGCGGTCGCGGCGCTGAACAACGCCGTCGCCCGACGTACAGCCGAGGGCGGTGACGTGGCCGGCTGCATCGTGCACAGCGACAGAGGAAGCCAGTTCCGAAGCCGGAAATTCGTCCACGCCCTCAACCGCCACGGCATGGTCGGGAGCATGGGCCGGGTGGGCGCGGCTGGCGACAACGCAGCCATGGAGTCCTTCTTCGCGCTGCTGCAAAAGAACGTCCTCGACCGACGCACCTGGGCTACCCGCGAGGAGCTCCGGACCGCGATCGTCCGATGGATCGAGCGGACCTACCACCGCCGCCGACGCCAAGCCGCGCTGGGCCGGTTGACCCCGGTCGAGTTCGAGACCATCATGACCACGCCAGCCACTCAGGCTGCGTGACCCAACCTGTCACCCGTCCGTGCAGCAGTCCCGACCCCTGAGAGGAGCGTTGCGTGCAGTTCTAGGATCAGCGCGCCGACCCATGGCCGGGCAACCCCAACTGAAAGTGCGAATCACTTGGAAGTACTGGGATCGTGTGCGCCTGGAGTTGGAAGTTCCATGTCACCTTCCAACAGAACGACCCATCTGCTTGCACCGGAGCCACGCCTCACCGATCCAGGTGCGTCGCCAAATAGGCCTCCACCATCGTCTCCAGCTCCCTCGCTTGGCCTCCGCAGCGAGGGCTGCTGGCGTCGAACGCTTCGTCCAGTTTGAGATCTGAACCCGACCCTGCCGAGGTCGAACAACTCAACTACGCCCGCCAGAACGTGAGACGCGCCGTCACGGAGATCATTGCCAGTGGGCCAGAGGCGCAAACTGACCCACCGCCCGCTCTCCTCCGGGGAGGCACACGAGATCTCACTCTTCGGAGGGTGGCGCCAAAAGGCTCCCCCGTTGAGGCTGTCGTGGTGATGACATCTCAAGACGCCACCGAACCGATCGCGCAGCGTGTTCAATCATGGCTGGACACCTACGCCGCCCCGGACGCCGACGCTGCTTGGCTGCTGTGTGACCGCCATCCACGCGAATCCGTGGCACTCACCTTTGTTGCTGACGATCTGTCTGCGACCGCCCTCACCTATGGCGAGTTGGCCGACCGCTCGGCCCGACTCGCCAACACCCTACGGGCACGCGGCGTGGGCAGAGGCGACCGAGTCGGCGTACTGCTTGACAAGCAACCTGGCCTGCCCGTGGCCATCTTGGCTCTGTGGCGCCTCGGCGCCGTGCACGTCCCGCTCTTCACAGCCTTCGCTCGCGGCGCGATCGAGACCCGAACCCAGAAGAGTGGTGCTCGGATCCTGATCACCGAGGAGTCCCAGCGCTCAAAGGCAGAAGGCATCGCCAACCTCGAGATCCTCGATCTCGCAGACCTGGAGCGCACCGCTCAGGATGCCGAGCCGTTCACCGAGCGGATCGCAGTCGGTGGCGATGGACAGTTGATCGAGATCTTCACGAGCGGCACCACCGGCAGCCCGAAGGGCGTCCCCGTGCCGTTGCGCATACTCGCAGCGATCGAGAGCTATCTGCGCTTCTCCCTCGATCTCCACGAGGACGACGTCTATTTCAATGCCGCCGATCCCGGATGGGCCTACGGTCTGTACTTCGGGCTGCTCGGCCCACTGGCCACCGGCTGCGGTGCACTGATGACCACCGGTGGCTTCACGCCAACCGGCGCGGCAGAAGTCATGCGCCGGTTCAGCGTCACCAACTTCGCTGGGGCACCCACCATGTATCGCGCGATGCGCAGTAGTGACATCTCGCCACCACTCCACCTGCGCCGCGCCTCCTCCGCGGGGGAGCCCCTCAACCCCGACCTGATCCAGTTCGGGGTTGAGGCCTTGGGCTGCGAGATCCGCGACCAGTACGGCCAGACCGAGCTGGCCATGGTGGCCGGCAATCACTGGCACCCCGACGTCGCCCGACCAGTTGCGCCGAGTTCGATGGGTCAAGCTCTGCCAGGCTTCACGCTCGGCATCGTTGACGGCCAGCTGGCAGTCAACGTCGCCCAGAGCCCGTTGATGTGGTTCACCGGCTATGCCGATGACCCGGAACGCTCCGCCGAGCGGTTCACACCCGATCGTCAGTGGTATCTCACCTCGGACCTGGCCCAGGTCGACGCGCAGGGCAACTATTCCTTCTCCTCGCGCAACGATGACGTCATCCTTGCTGCGGGGTATCGGATCGGCCCCACCGACGTGGAGAGCGTCATAGTGACACACCCGGCGGTGGCGGAGGTGGCCGTTGTCGGCCGGCCCGACCCCACCGGCGTACGAGGTGAACAGGTTGAGGCATTCGTCGTCCTGGAGTCCGGGCACGAGCCCGGTCCTGCTCTGGAGGCAGAGTTGGCCGAGCTGGTCCGGACAACCTATTCCAAGCACGCCTACCCCCGCCGCGTGCATTTCGTCGAAGCGCTGCCAAAGACGCCGAGCGGCAAGGTTCAGCGATTCCTACTGCGAGAGAACGACCCTTCTTGACGCGATGACATCAGGGGAGCAGGCCACATCGGCGTGCCTGCACCACCGCCTCGAAGCGGGTCGTCGCGTGAAGTTTGAGCATGATGTTCTGCACATGAGACTTGACCGTGTGCAGCGAGATGCACAATCGTGCGGCGATCTGGCGGTTCGGCAGGCCACTTCCCAACAGCGTGAGCACGTCGAGCTCGCGGTTGGTCAGGTGCACTCCGCGAAGCGGATCGCTCGCTTGTCCCCGCAAGCGGGCAGCGACAGCAAGAGCACGGCGACCGGCGACCGGGTCCGAGGTCTCCGCGGCCAGAGCTCGCAGGTCGGCGTAAGCGTCACGCAAGCAGGAGCGCCACACGCTCGGCAACTCCTCGACCGCGTGCTCAGGCCCCAGCGAGGATGCTGACATGGTTGGCAACAGCCAATCCGCCCATGTTGTGGACAGCGACAACTTGCGCGTCCGGCACCTGCATGCCGCCGGCCGTGCCGGTGAGTTGCATCGCGGCAAGCACGTGCTGGCTGACCCCAGTGGCTCCCACCGGATGTCCCTTCGACTTCAACCCTCCCGAGGGATTGACCGGCAGCACCCCGTCACGGTGCAGACGCCCATCGGCAAGCATCTCTGCACCTTTGCCCCGTTCAGCCAACCCGAGCACCTCATAAAGGTTCAACTCAGCGATGGTGAAACAGTCGTGCAGCTCAACCAGCGACAGGTCGGCCAACGTGACGCCTGACATCTCCAGTGCCAGATGCCAGGCGAGCTCACTTCCGGCGAATGCCAGCGGGTCGCGTTTGTGCGCGGGAAGGAAGTCGTTGGCTTGGCCGAATCCCAAGAACTTGACTCCCGATGCCGTCGAGGCCGAGGTGAGGACCAGGGCTGCCGCGCCGTCCGAGACCGGTGAGCAATCCGTGCGGCGCAGTGGGCTCGCGACCATCGGGTTCCGGTCTGAGACTGTGCGACAGAACTCCTCATCGAAGTCCTTGCGCAAATGAGCAAAAGGGTTCGCGAGTGCGTTGTAATGGCTTTTGGCTGCGATCGCGGCGAGCGTGTCGGAGCAGTCGCCATAGCGCTCGGAGTAGGCGTTCGCGACCTCGGCGAAAAGCCCGGCGAATCCCGTCGTCGAGGTGCTCCCGGCCGACTCATAGTCAGCGCCGAGCAGACCCGCGCCGACCACTTCGGCGCTCGCCTGCGACATCTTCTCCGCCCCCACCACCAACACCGTGCGGGCGGTGCCCGCCAGCAACGCCGCCACACCTTGGTGCACAGCTGCCGAGCCCGACGCACAGGCGTTCTCCACCCGGGTTGCCGGCCGGCCGAAGAGATCGTCGGAGGCCTGCAGCGCCAGGGAGGAGGCAAAGCCGAGCGGATGGATCCCGCTGTTGAACTGGCCCAAGAAGATCGCATCCACTTCGCCCGGCTCAACCGCCGCCCTTGCCAACGCTTCGCGCGACACACTCACCACGAGGTCTTCCAGCGAGGCCTCCAACTTGCCGAATGGCGTGTGGGACCATCCCGCGATGTGCACCTCGGCGCCGAAGCGTTCTGCCAGTGTCATGCCGATGCCTCCTGCTCATCGATCTCGAAGTCAGCTCCGGTGGCCTCGACCAGTGCCTCTCGAGTGACGCCGGGCGCACGGCGCACCAGCACCAGCTGCTCGTCGACCACATCGAAGACCGCGCGATCCGTGATGATGCGATCGACGACTCCCGCTCCGGTCAACGGGAGGTCACAGGTGGCCACCACCTTTGGCTCTCCCTCCTTGGTGACATGATCGGTCAGCACAATCACCCGGCGGGCACCAACAACCAGGTCCATGGCACCCCCCATGCCTTTGACCAAGCGGCCGGGAATCGACCAGTTCGCCAGGTCCCCACCTCCGGAAACCTGCATCGCACCCAGCATTGCGACATCGATGTGGCCCCCACGGATCATCGCGAATGACGTCGCCGAGTCGAAATAACTAGCCCCTGGGGCCGCGGTCACCGTCTGCTTGCCCGCGTTGATCAGATCCGCATCCTCCTCGCCTTCCAACGGGTGATCGCCCATGCCAAGAAGACCGTTTTCGCTGTGGAATAACACGCGCATCCCCAGAGGGAGCTGTGCCGGCACCAATGTCGGCATGCCGATGCCGAGATTGACATACATGCCATCGCGCAGCTCCGCCGCCGCGATCGATGCCACCTCCGCCCTTGTCCACATCTCAAGCCCCCCTCTCCAGCCGCACGACCTCACCGCTGGAACGACGGCGTACGACTCGCTGCTCGATCGGCTTGGGCTCGGGGGGCGCCTCGACCACGTGGTCGACGAAAATCCCGGGGGTGTCCACAAGATCCGGGTCAGTGAAGTCCGCGCGGAAGACCTCTGCCTCGACGAAGGTGCATCGACCAGCGGCGGCAACCAGCGGGTTGAAGTTGCGCGCAGTACGTCGATAGGTGAGATTGCCTTCTGGGTCCGCCGTGTGAGCGCGCACCAGTGCCACGTCTGCAACAATTCCTCGCTCGAGCACGTAGAGGTCGCCGTCGAACTCCGCGTGCGGCTTCCCCTCGGCAACGACCGTGCCAACACCAGTGCGGGTATAGAAGCCTGCTATGCCCGCACCGCCAGCCCTCAGTCTTTCGGCCAGTGTTCCCTGCGGAGTGAACTCCACCTCGATGGCACCCTCCAGATAGCGCTGCGCGAAAAGAGTGTTCTCCCCGACGT
Organism: Nocardioides sp. AE5; assembly: GCF_031844485.1. NCBI lineage: Bacteria > Bacillati > Actinomycetota > Actinomycetes > Propionibacteriales > Nocardioidaceae > Nocardioides > Nocardioides sp. AE5. Next base: position 79,969 of record NZ_JAUZVI010000007.1, on the reverse strand, counting down.
ATGACGCGATCACGCGAGCAACCTGGCCACCATCGATGAGCAAGCCCAGACCTTTCCCGTCCAAACCCATGTTGTTGGACACAACAGTGAGGTCACGAACACCCAGGCGCTGCACCACCTCAATCAGCCCGAACGGATTCCCACACAGGCCAAAACCGCCGACCGCGACCACGCTTCCGTCCACAAGCGTTTCGGCCAACAGACCAGTGACGTCGTCACGAAGTTTGGACATGATCACCTCCCGCTCTCGAAGAAGGCGGCATTGGCCGCGATGTGGTGCTCCTCGCCCGGGCGAGGAGCACGGTCGGGAAAGATCGCCGAAACAGGGCACACCGGTTCGCAGTTGCCGCAGTCGATGCACTCATCCGGGTGGATGAACAGCTTGTTGGGTCCCTCATAGATGCAATCCACTGGGCACTCGTCGACACAGGCTCGATCTTGAACGTCGATGCAGGGCTCTCCGATGACGAAAGGCATCAGGCAACCTCTCCCACGGCAACCGAGCGGGCCACCGGTGTCGTCGTCTCTGTCGAATGACCTCCGAAGAGGGGCGCCTCGGGGTGAATGACCCGACAGGCGTTGCTGACCGCAGTCGCCGCCTCGCCGAAGCCGACTGAGATCAAGGGCACCTTGCCGTCGTACGTCGTGATGTCGCCCGCCGCAAACACTCGCTCGCGATTGGTGTGCATCCGTGAGCCAACCGGGATGTGCCGCTGGCGCTCGATGCCCAGATCCCACTCCAGGATCGGACCCAATCGAGCGGTGAACCCGAGCGCTGCGACCACGCGGCCACAAGGCTCAGTCGTGCGACTCCCGTCTGCGTGCTCGACCAGGACCGCCTCCAGTTCATGGTCATATACCGACCCAACGACCTGCGCTCGGGTGAGCAACCGCACCCCCTGCTTCTGGGCAAGCGACACCGAGTGCGCATGAGCCCGGAAACGGTCTCGGCGATGCACGACCGTGACCGAGCCGGCCACCGGTGACAACATCAATGCCCAGTCGAGCGCACTGTCGCCGCCCCCAACGATCACTATGTCCTGATCGACGTAGGGATCGAGGGATGTCACGAAGGAGTCGACGTCCTCGGCTCTCAAACCCGCAGCCGTCGGCAGCCGTCGAGGCGAGAAGTGACCCACTCCGCCTGCGACGATGACAGTGCGTGCACCGATCACGGTCCGTGCATCAGTGTGCAGATCCAGGCCCGCCGCACCGTCAACTGCGCCGGAGCGGCTGGTCATGCGCTCGACGCGTTGGCCGAGGTGGAAGGTTGGAGCAAAAGGCTGGACCTGCTCCTCAAGCCGAGCAATGAGCTCCGCACCAGAAACAGCGGGAAAGCCTGCGACATCCGCGATCACCTTCTCCGGATACATGGCACTGACTTGTCCCCCCACGACCGGCAACGCATCCACGATCGCCACGTCCAGGCCACGGAACCCCGCATAGTAGGCGGCATAGAGTCCGGTCGGCCCCGCGCCGACGATTGCCACGTCGACCTGGTCGGAGGCGCCCCCAAGCACGTCAGACAAGGGAGACTCCCTTCGCGTCGTACACGTCGATGACGGCCATCGGGCAGGAGTCACGAGCCTCCAGCACGTCCTCGAGCAAGTCCGGCGAGGGATGCGGGTCGATCACCCGAACCCAACCGTCCTCGTCCTTCCCGAAAACGGTCGGGGCTGCAGCTCTGCACCCTCCGCTGGCCGCACACTGTTGGCTTCTCGCCACAACGGTCAGCTGGCTGGGCGCACTCACAGGACCACCGGTCGAGACTCGAATCCGCGCGCAATGATGTTGGTGACACGGCGACGCGGCGCTTCCTCCCCGGCCCGGATGTCGGGGTAGTTGTCGAGGATGTGGTTGAAGACCACCCGGCCCTCCAGCCTTGCCAGCGGCGCCCCCACACAGAAGTGGATGCCATGCATGAAGGACAAGTGCTTGTTGTCCTCACGGTGGATGTCGAACTGGTCAGGCATGGTGAATCGTCGGGGATCGCGGTTGGCGGCCGGAACACAGCCCCAGATCAACGATCCAGCCGGCAACTGATGCTCCCCCACGACAACATCCTTGGTGGCCTGCCGGACGATGAAGTGAAGAGGTGGGTCGATGCGCAGCATTTCCTCGATGGCTGCGGGCAGCAAGGACCGGTCGGTGCGAATGGCGGCCAAGACCTCGGGGTGGTCGAACAGCAGGGTCAGCCCCGTGCCGATCAATGTTGTGGTGGTCTCGTTGCCAGCCACCAAGAGCAATGCGATCTGTGCGAGCAGTTCGATGTCCCCCAGGACGTCGCCGTCGATCGTCTCAGTCCGAACGAGCTCGGAGATGAGATCGGCCCGCGGCGACTCCTTGCGCTCGCGGACAAGGCTCGCCAAGTAGTCAAACAACTCCAGGGAAGTGCTGATCGCCCGAGCGCGCTGCTCGCCCTGCACGATTGGGTCAAAGGTGGAGGCGTACGCATAGGACCACTCGCGAAAACGTGGCCGCATCCCGGCTGGCACACCCAGGACCTCCGCAATCACGGCGACCGGAACATCCGCAGCGAAGCCCGGCATGATGTCCAGCTCCTCGCCGCGCGGGTGGCGTTCGAGCAGTTCCTTCGCCACCTGGCTGACCATCCCTTCCCAGTTCATCACTGTCGCGGGCGTGAAGACATGCCGGAAGGTGCTGCGGATCCGGGTGTGCGTCGGAGGGTCCGCAAACATGAACAACCGCGATGCGATGTCGATGAAGCGGAGATGCTCGGCATCGCTTGGGTCGTGGTCGCTGGCGGCCATCCCCCAGAACACATCACTGGAGAAGGTCTCGTGATCGCCGGCAATCTGGCGAACCTGCGTGTATCGGGTCACCAGATGACCCTTCAGCACATCTGACCAGTGCACGCCGTCGCCCGCCTCACGCAACTGCGCATAGAGCGGATACGGATCCTGCACGCCACCGGTCAACAACGCGTTGACCACATCTGTCATGTCCTGCCCAGTCGGGCTCGCGGAGGCTACTTCCTGCGTCATCGGGGTCTCCCAGGTCCGGGGACGGCACGTGTCGACCGTCACATCGAGAGCAACTATCACCTCCACAGATCAAAAAGTCAACGCTCTGTCGATTATTTTCGACGTTGCGTTGATTCAAGGAGTGTCGGCGCTGCCCACATGACCTTCCCGCCGGTGCCGGCAAGCACGCGCGCACACCTGAACTCCGGCCGCCCGATGACGGGACGAACGGGGAGCGCAGGGCAAACGGACGGGAGCGCCTATGTCCGGGGGCGCGGGCGTCGACTCACCGAATCCGGATGCAGCAATCGCTCGAAAGCGGCCGTGAGCGCCGCGACCATCTCGCGCTCCTCGGCTTCGTCATGCTCCCGCGAGAAGAGCATGTAGAAACTCCGCTCAACCATCCAGCAACCGATCTCGACGGCCCTGCGAGCCCCACCGAGTGGAGTCGGATCGACCGTCGGATCGAGCGCGAACTCGACCTCAATGCGGTCGGCAATGAACCCGATGAAACGCTCCATGATCTCGCGCCAGCGATCGGTCGCCTCGTCCGCGTGCGAACTGCGCTCGGCCGCCGCGAGGAAGACGACACGATGCCGCTTCCAGCCGAGGTACGTCGCCTCCAATGCGCCCGCAAGGAAGTCCTCGAGAGGCGCCGTGGCCGGCAATGCCAGATACTGCTCGAACATCTCGGCGGATGCGCGCTCGACCAACGCGTCAACCACATCCCACTTGCTGTCGAAGTAAAAGTAGAGGCTTGAGCGCGAAACTCCGACCGCCTCGGCGAGCCCGTCGATGGTCAGGTCAAGAGCAGCTCGATCGCGGAGCTGTTCCTCGGCGGCATCGAGGATCTCATTGCGCCGACGATCGCCCTTGCGCAGTTTTTGCCCGACCCGCCGACGTGATGACGGCGCGCCTCCCACCACCGTCTCGCGATCTGCCATGACTCCAATCTAGACCGCCGAGTGGCGGCACTCGTGACCAGGCATAAAAAATCGACACACTGTTGACTTTTCGAATGACGTGAGTCACAGTGATCCGCCGGGCGGCGAGACAGGCCGACCCCACGACGCCGACTCTCAACTTGAGGAGGTCCCATGCCCTGGGCCACCGTCACCACCCGCCATGGACCGCGCATCGGTCTCGTCCACGACGACGGGATCCGCATCGCCCATGACGACCGCACAATGATCGACCTCATCCAAGGCGGCCGAGCCATGATCGGGACGCTGGCTCGCGAGTTGTTGAACCGCCCATTCGAGGTCGTCGGCCAAGACGACGCGCGAGTCCAGTCCCCCATTCCGCGACCCCCTGCGATCCGGGACGCACTCTGCTTCCTCGAGCACATGCGCGGGTGCATGCGCGCCCTCGGTCGCAGTGACCAACTTGCTCCGGTCTGGGAGGAGATCCCCGCGTTCTACTTCGGCAACCCGGCCAGCGTGATCGGCCCCTATGCCGATGCACAGGTCTCGCCTGGCGCCCAGTGGTGGGATCTCGAACTCGAGGTCGGAGTCGTGATCAGCAAGCCTGCCCGCGACATCAGCGTGACCGAAGCCGGAGGGCATATCGCTGGCTACACCTTCTTCTGCGACTGGACCGCCCGCGACCTGCAGGTCAAGGATCTTGAGATGGGGCTGGGCCAGGGCAAGGGCAAGGACGGCGCCACCACGCTGGGCCCTTGGCTGGTGACCGCTGAAGAGGTCGCCGACCACACCCGCGATGGTCGACTCGACCTCAGGGTGGCCGCGACCGTCAATGGCGAGACGCTGGCCACTGGCTCCACCGCCGACATGGACTGGACCTTCGAGCAAGTCATCGCCTTCGCTTCACGCGGCACCGAGCTTGCTCCCGGCGACATCATCGGCTCCGGCACCATCCCTGGGGGATGCCTCCTGGAGCACGCCACCGCCCAAACCCTCGCAGATGAGAAGACGTGGCTGCGAGTCGGCGACGAGGTCTCCTTGCACGGCGAGGCCCTCGGCGCCACACGGCAACGCGTCACCGCCAGCGCCAAACCCCACCCGCTCCACCTGAGCTGAACCGGAAGGACTGAGACCACATGGTCGACTACACCAAAGGGCTGCACGAACTCGCCGACGGCATATGGGGCTGGCTGGCCCCGGACGGCAGTTGGTGCCTGAGCAACGCTGGCTTGATCAGCGGCGAGGGAGAGTCCTTCCTCGTTGACACTCTCTTCGACTACGACATGACGCGTGAGATGCTCACTGCGATGCAGCCACACACGGATGCCAATCCGATCGTCGCTGCGCTGAACACGCACAACAACGGTGATCACACTTACGGCAACATGCTCCTCGATCCATCGGTGCGGATCCACTCGACCACGCACACCGGTCACGAGATCGACGATCTGACACCTGAGGTATTTCGGGCCTTGCTGGAGGCCGACATGGGGCCGGTCCTGACTCCATATCTCCAGCACTGCTTCGGCAGGTTCAATCTTGAGGGCGTCGAACTGCGCGAGCCTGACGTGACCTTCGATGGCGAACTCAGCCTCGAGATCGGCGGCCGCGAGGTGCGTTTGATCGAGTTGGCACCTGCGCACACAATGGGTGACTCGGTTGCCTTCGTTCCGGACAGCGGCGTGCTCTTCGCCGGCGACTTGCTCTTCATCGACGGCACCTCGATCTCGTGGTCCGGCGCCGTGGACAACTGGATTGCCGCATGCGACACGATGATCAGCTGGGATCCAGAGGTGGTCGTGCCCGGCCACGGTCCAGTCACTGGCGTGGACGGCATTCGCGCCGCGCGGGACTACCTCGCCTTCGTCCTCGACTACACACTCACAGCACAAGCAGCAGGATTGCCTTGGGAGGAGGCCGTCGACCGCATCGAGCTCGGACCGTACGCCGCTGTGCCAGATTCAGAGCGAGTCGTTGTCTCCGTGCACCAGATCTATCGGCGCAACGATCCCAGCATTCCCGAGGTCACCCCGATCGATCTCTTCGGGCACATGGCCCAATGGCGCGCGAAGCACGTCCAACGGTAGCGCCGACCAGCGGGACTCGCCCCAGGCGGAGCACGACGTCTGCACCGCGGACAGGTGCTCGATTACCGAACGCACCCACTCCCGCCACGGCACGCCGGCTTGGAACTCGCCGATGCCGGCCCACGAGCCCATAGCCCTGGTCCGCGGCCCAGTCCACGGCGGCTGCCAGGTCATCGCCGACTGCTGTAACGCCTACTCTCACATTCTCGTTACAGTAGCCGTAACAGTAGGCGCCGCTCAGTCTGGGATGAGCCATGAGGCCCGAGGATCATTGGGGCTCTTCCCGATCCATTCGACGAAGCCGGCGTCCCGAAGTTGGGCGAGGTGACGCAACACGGTGGGCCTTGCCGCGCCGAGCGCCTCCACGATCTCACCCGTGCTCAGACTTGAAGCATCGCGCAATGTTGTCAGGATGCGCTGCTGCATCAGAGGGAGTCCTGCCATGAGACGTCGCTCCCCCGGCTCACCCGAAAGTGTCAACTGCACACTCCCTGAGGTCTGGTGATAAAGCGGGTCGGCAAGACCCGCTCGTCGCATCTCATCGAACATGCGGCGAATCCCCTCGCCCAGCTCCTGGGTGATGCGCAAGTCCGTGCACACGCGAGCGATCCGTGGGTTCCTCGCAAAGCGGGTGATCTCCAAGGGGGACTCCAAGTCAACCAGGCCCGGGAATCTGCCTGGGCTCTCGATCGAGATCCGGTCGTCATAGATGTCCACATGGACATGGTCGCCCTGCATGCTGTAGGACCGGTGCACCACGGCATTGACGACGCCCTCGAACCACGCATCATCGGGCACGAGGCCGATATCCGCGAAGGATCCGGACGGCGCAAGAGCGCGCCGCGTCGGCTGCCGCTCCCTGCGAAGCGGGAGTGTCAATCAGGCGGACTCGGCGTCGTCCTCGCGGCCGTAGTCGTCCTCCAGGCGGCAGATGTCGTCCTCGCCGGTATAGGCACCGTGCTGCACCTCGACGATGACCAGTTCCTCGGAGTGCTCGTTGGTGATCCGGTGCGCGGCACCGGTCGGCACGTCGATCGACTCCCCGGGGCCGGCGACGATCGTCTCGCCGTCGATCACGCAGGTGGCGATGCCGAAGATGATCACCCAGTGCTCGGAGCGGTGCTTGTGGGTCTGATAGCTCAGCCGCTGGCCGGGCTTCACCTGGATCCGCTTGACCTTGTAGCCCTGCGACTCGTCCAGGACATGCCAGGACCCCCAGGGCCGCTCAGCCGAATCGAGTGCCATCTCCGACCATCCGTTTCGTGAAAGGGGTGACGTTGGCCGCCAGCCTAGCGAAGCGGGTGCAAGGATGCGCACCATGACTTCTCAGGTGTACGAGTGCGACATCCAGGTCCGGCTGCGCGACCTCAACGCCGGCGGCCACGTCGACAACGTGGAGGTAGCCCGGGTGATCTCCGAGGCGCGGATCCTCTTCATGCGCTTCGCCGACATCGGCACCGGTGAACCGACCGGCCTGCTCGGCGCGATGCCTGACGGGATCGTCGAACTCGTCGTCTCCCAGTCGGTCGAATACCGCCAGGAGATGTATTTCTCCCCCTTCGAGCCCTACCGGGTGCGGATGTGGATCAGCAAGATCGGCGGCAGTTCCCTCGGCATCTCCACCGAGATCCGCACCTCCGCGGACGGCGTACCTGCGGCCGTCGCCGAGACCACCCAGGCCCTGCGCGACACCGCCACCGGCACCGCATGGCAGATCAGCGACGAGGTCCGGTCCGTGCTCGAGCGCTACCTCGACGAACCGGTAGCGATGCGCTGAACGACGTACCCGATAGCGCACCGGATCTCTTGCACCAGGTGACTGCGATCCGGTGCACTGTGGTCGACGTGGTCCTCAGCCGCGCAGGTTCGGCCGCACATGCAGGCCGACCTCCGGGTCCACCACGACCTCCTGGCCGGCCGGCATCCCGTCGGCCTGCAACGTGGCATCGGTGGGCACGTTCCGCTTGACCATCGCCAACGCGATCGGGCCCAGTTCGTGGTGGCGGGCCGAGGTGCCGACGAAGCCGATCACCTTCTCGCCGTGCGTCACCTCCGCACCCTGAGTGGGGAGCCGATTCTCGGAGCCGTCGAGGTGCAGCATCACCAGGCGACGCGGTGGCCGGCCCAAGGTGTGCACCCGGGCGACCGTCTCCTGCCCGCGGTAGCAACCCTTCTCCAGGTGCACCGCAGTGTTGATCCAGCCGGCCTCGTTCGGGATCGTCCGGTGGTCGGTGTCCAGGCCGAATCGGGCCTCGCCGCGCGCGATCCGCAACGCCTCGAACGCCCACAGCCCGGCCGCCGGCCCCGCAGCCTCGGCGTACTCAGCGAGCTTGTCGCGCGGGATGAACTCATAGCCGTCGAACGGTACGCCGCTGCGCTTCGCCGGGCGCCAGGTCACCGCGGTCTCGGTGGTGACGTCCTCGACCTCGGCGCGCATCATGAACCGCATCTTCAACAGGAACTCGATCAACGCCGCCGCGGTGCCGGGCTCCACGTGCGCGGTGAACGCGCCGTCCTCGCCGCCCGAATCCACGCCGTACATCGCGTGCTCCACATGGCCCTGGGGGCTGAGCACCAGCGCCGCCGTCGGCACCTGCGGGGCGAGCGACTCGAAGTGCTGGGTGGTCAGCGAGTGCAGCCAGGCCAGCCGGTCGGGCCCACTGATCCGCACCACCTCGCGGTGGGAGAGGTCGACGAACCCCTCCCCGGCCTCGAGGGCACGCTGTTCGGTGTTGAACGAGCCGTAGTGCGCGGCGACACCGGCGTCGACGCCGTCTCCGGCCACGGCTCCGGGCAGACTGAGCAAGGGACTGTTCACGCCTCCAGCCTACGCAGGGCGTGGGTGCGCCGATGGTTCGACTACCGCGCTCTTGTGGGCCGCCCCCGGACCGACTGCCGCTCCCTTGTGGGCCGCCCCCGGACCGACTGCCGCTCCCTTGTGGTGGCTCCGCACCCCGCCAGCGCGGTGGGAAGACGCATGGACAGCGCTTTACAGCGGGAAGAGGCGCCGTGCGCGGCAAGCACAGCGGGGATGTGCGCCGGGCCGCTACGCCGAGGCGCAGGCCACGCAGGTGCCGAAGACGGTCAGGTGCCCGATGTCCGGGACGAACCCGTGCTCGTCGCGCAACCGCTCCACGAAGTCGCCCAGCAGTTCCGGGTCGAGGGAGGTCACCGCGTGGCAGCGGCGGCAAACCATGTGGAAGTGCTCGTGCCCGGTGATCGAGTGGTACGTCGGGGCCCGGTCGCTCAGGTGCGTGTGCCGGACCAGGCCGAGCTCCTCGAGCACCTCCAGGTTGCGGTAGACCGTCGACAGGTTGACCGCCGGGGAGTGGCGACACACCTCTGCATGGACCTCGTCCGGCGTGCCGTGGCCGAGCGCATCCACCGCGGCCAGGATCATCTGCCGCTGTGGAGTCATCCGCTTCCCGCTGGAGCGGAGGCGATCGGCGAAGTCGTTCACGCCCGCTGCAGCCTCGCCCACAGGTGCGGCTGCAGGGCCTGCCCGACCGCGGACATGTCATAGGCATAGAGCAGGTCACCCTCGACGTTGCCATAGAGGCGCTTGCCCGCGGTGACCTCCTTCGCGGACTCGGTGCGGACCACCGCATCGGTGACCAGGTCGAGCTTGCCGCCCTCGGCCTCGCCGTACCAGACCTCGACCACACCGCTGGCGTGTGTGAGCACCAACTCGACCTTGCCCTCGGGCCGGGCGCGGAGGAATCCGGTCTCGATCGCGCCCTCGCGGATCTTCTGCCCCTCGGCGTCGACCAGCCACGCGCGCGCCATGTAGTGGAAGAACGGCCGCCCGTCGTGGGTGAAGATCAACTCCTGGCCGAACTCGAACTTCTCGATCGTCGGATAGTCACCGTGGCCGTTGCCGCGCCAGGTGCCGAGCAGCCAGGCGATCGGGCCACAGTCGGGGTGGAGGTTGTCGGGGAGCTCGAACATGGCCGCCAGTCTAGATCGTGTTCGTACGCCGCCCGGCCCCCGCGGCGTACGCGTCCGGCCTGCGCGCCAACCCATCGGGCGCATATGCACCGTTTCGGCCCCGCGCCGGCGGTTTCCGGGGCCGATCGGGTGCATATGCGCGGGAACCGTCCCGCACCACCGCCCGGGTACGACGGACCGCGCCGGGAGTACGCCGCCTATGCTGCGGCTATGGCTCGTCGACTCGTGATCAAGGTGACCTGCGGCCCCGAGGACCCCGAGCGGTGCAACCAGGCCTTCACCGTCGCCGCCGCCGGGGTGGCCTCCGGTGCCCAGGTGAGCCTGTGGCTGACTGGCGAGGCCGCCTGGTTCGCCGTGCCGGGCAAGGCCGAGGAGTTCTCCCTGCCGCTCGCCACCCCGCTGGCGACGCTGCGCGACACCGTGCTCGAGCTCGGCCAGATCACGTTGTGCACGCAGTGCGCCGAGCGCCGCTCGATCACACCGGAGCAGGTGCTCGACGGCGTACGGATCGCCGGGGCGCCCGCGTTCGTCGAGGAAGTGCTCGGCGAGGACGTGCAGGCGCTCGTCTACTGAGCCGCGCGCTCAGGCCAGCCCTGCCTCCGGCTCACTCCTCGCGCTCAGGCCAGCCCCGTTCCGCCCGATCCCTGCGGGGCTCACCTCCGCCAGACCTCGTCCCTCGCCCTGCCTCCGGCTCACTCCTCGCGCTCAGGCCTTGGCCAGCACCACGGCGAGCCGCTTGGTGACTGCGTCCATCGTCAGCGCCACCTCGTCGAATACCTCGGCCGGGCGGCCGATCGGGTCCTCGATGTCATAGCCAACCCCCGGCACCGAACCGCGCGCCTGGCCGCACCGCTCCACCAGCGCCTCGAGCCCCGGCGTACTCGCCGACTCGCGCTGGTCCGCCTCGGCCAGCGCTACGAACTCGGTGATCGTGAAGGTCCTGCGCAGCGCGCGCGGTGACTCCTCCAGGACGATCGAACGTACGTCGCGGGTCGCGGTGAGCACCAGCTGGCTCTCCTCGACGATCGCCGGGGTGAGTTGGCGGGCGACGAAACCGTCCGGCGTACCCCCGCGCTCGACCAGCGTGCGGGCCGCTTCCGGGTGCATCGCGCGGCCCCGCATGGCGCGCACGCCGGCGCTCGCCACGTCGTACGCCGCATCCCGGCCGGTCTGGGCACGGACCTGGTCCAGCCGCAGGCGCAGCAACCGCTCCCCCAGCGGGGAACGGCACACGTTGCCGATGCAGACGAAAAGGACCGAAGCCATGGCGGAAGGTTATCGGTGATCCTCGACCCGGGCCGTGCGGGCTGGTTGGATCGAGGCATGTCCGCACCCCTGCTCATCACCGTGGCGCCCACCGGCGCCGAGACCAGCAAGGCCGACTGCCCCCAACTCCCCACCACCCTGGACGAACTGGTGGCCACGGCAATCTCCTGCCAGGCGGCCGGAGCCGCGATGATCCACGTGCACATCCGCGACGCCGAGCACCGCCCGACCCTGTCACTGCCGGCGTTGTCCGAGACCGTGGCCGCGCTGCGCGCCGAGACCGACCTGGTCGTGCAACTCTCCACCGGCGGCTCGGTGCACGATCCGCTCGAGGACCGGCTGGCCGTGCTCGACGCCGCACCGGACTCGTGCTCGCTGACGATGGGGACGGTGAACTTCGGCGACGACGTCTTCCTGAACCCGTGGCCCTTCATCTGCGATCTCTACCAGCTCTCCCAGGAGCGCCAGGTGGTCCCGGAGTTCGAACTCTTCGACCTCGGGCAGGTGGCGTCGCTGTCCCGGCTGCTCGACCGGCACGGGCTGCCGTTCGGCGGCCGCGTCCACGTGGACCTGGTGATGGGCGTGCCCGGCGGCATGCCCGGCACCGCCGACGCGCTCGTCGCCGCGGTCGCCGCCCTGCCCCCGGCGGTGACGTCGTGGAGCGCTACCGGGATCGGGCGCTCCACGCTGGCCGTGGCCCTGGCTGCGCTCTCCAAGGGCGGCCACCTGCGCGTCGGGATGGAGGACGTGCTGACGCTCGCCCGCGGCGTGCCGGTGGAGTCGAACGCGCAACTGGTCTCCCGCGCCGCTGCCCTGGCTGAACTGGCGCAGCGCCCGCTGATGACCCCCGCGCAGGCGCGGGAGTTGCTCGGCGTACGCGCGGGGTGAGTTGGCCCGCCCGCCCGTTTCCGCGCATATGCACCCGAACGGCCCTCGACCCAGCGATTCCGGGGCCGAAACAGTGCATATGCACCCGAACGGCCCTCGACTCAGCGGTTTCGGGGCCTAAACGGTGCATATGCGCGCAAGGGTCTGCGCCCGATGGGTACGACGGGCGCGGCGGACCTCATGAGAGGCTCCGGCCATGCGCGCAGTGATCCAACGGGCCTCGTCAGCGTCGGTCAGCGTGGACGGTGACGTGGTCGGCTCCTTCGACGGACCGGGACTGGTCGTGTTGCTCGGCGTCACCCACGACGACGGCCCTGAGCAGGTCGCGTGGCTGGCCCGCAAGGTCCGCGACGTACGGATCCTGCACGGGGAGAAGTCTGCCTCCGACGTCGATGCGCCGATCCTGGTGGTCAGCCAGTTCACCCTCTATGGCGACGCGCGCAAGGGGCGGCGCCCGACCTGGGCAGCGGCCGCGCCGGGACCCGTGAGCGAGCCGCTGTACGACGCATTCTGCGCCGAGCTGGAATCGCTGGGCAGCCGGGTCCAGCGCGGTGTCTTCGGTGCGGACATGGCCGTCAGCCTGGTCAACGACGGACCGGTGACGCTCGTTCTCGACACGCCCTGACCGGCTGGCCGACCCGCGCGCAACGGTGCATATGCACCCGTTCGGCCCCTGCGATGCGGATTTCGGGGCCGATTCGGTGCATATGCGCTCGAGGCGCCGGGGCCCGTACGCCGCCCCAGCAGGCGCCTGTGGATAACTTCCGCACCGAACCGCGATCTGTCGCACGATCGATGGCATGTCCCTACCAGCCTCCTCGATCCCGGACCTGCCCCTAACGCACCCGGGCCTCGATGTCACCCAACCGTTCCGCACCCGTGCCGCACTGGCGGCTGGCATCTCGGCCAAGGAGTTGCGCGGGCCCCGGTTCCGCACTGTCTTCCGCGGGGTCCATGTCTCGAACTCCGTGCGGGCCACTGACCTCCAACGCATCCGCGGCGCCCTGCTCCTCTTCGAGGCGGGCACTGCCTGGGCAAGCCATGAGTCGGCCGCGCGGGTCCTGGGTGTGCCGGTGCCGGACCAATCCGACGTGCACATCTCCGTCCCGCACGCCAGCATGCGGCGGCGCCGGGCCGAACTGAAGTGCCATGTCTCCCCCGGAGGCCGCGTCGTCGAGCACCAGGGGATGCACGTCTCTTCGCCCCATCAACTCTTCGTCGAACTCGCCTGCCGGCTCGGCCTGGTCGACCTGGTGATCGTGGGCGATCACCTGGTCCGCCAGCGGATGACCACGCCTCGCAAACTGGTCCAGCACTGCCGCGCCACCACCCAGCCACACGCCCGCGCAGCGCTGCGGGCCGCCCGCTTGGTCCGGTCCGGGGTCGACTCCCCGATGGAGACCCGGCTCCGGTTGCTGCTCGTGCTCGCTGGCCTGCCCGAGCCGGAGGTCAACCTCTCCCTGTGCACCCGCGACGGCGATGTCTTCCGCAAGTACGACCTCAGCTATCCGGGGATCAAGGTGGTCATCGAGTACGACGGCCGGCACCACATCGAACGCGAGCAGCAGTGGCATGCCGACCTGCTTCGCCGCGAGGACTCGGAGGGCAATGACTGGAGGTTCGTCGTGGTGATCGCTGCCGACATCTTCACGACGCCGGCGCAGACGATCAATCGGGTCTGGCGGATCCTGCGGGACCGGGGCCTGGCCGACCTGCCCGCGCGTCCGAGCCAGGAGTGGCGCACACACTTCGCCGGCCGGTGAGCCGGTGCGCCCAGGGGCCGATCCGGTGCACATGCACCACACCCGCCCCGAAACCCACCGTCCAGGGGCCGATCCGGTGCACATGCACCACACCCGCCCCGCGGCACGGCGTACGCCGCGGAACAAGGGCGCACCGCCGGGCGCGGCAGGCAGCCCCGGATAACCCATGCCCCTAGACTTCGTTGGTCGGGGGACAGTGGTGCTCACCAATCGTTCAAAGGCTCGGCGTGGAACTCAAAGAACTGGCAAGGATCCTCCGCAGGCGGCGGATCACCATCGTGGCGATGTTCGTGCTTGCCGTCGGGATCGCGGCCACGGTCTCGTTCCTGATGACGCCGAAGTATGAGTCGCGCGCGGAGATCTTCGTCGCCACCGACGCGCAGACCGTCGCGGAGAGCTCGATGGCGGTCACCTCGGTGCTCTACAAGATGAGTTCGTACGCCGACCTGGCCAACCACCGCGAGGTCCTCGCCCGCGCGCTCGAGCAGATCGACGACCCGGGGCTGACCATCGAGCAGCTCGACGGCAAGGTCTCCGCCGAGGCCGAACCGACCAGCGTCATCATCACCGTCATCGCCAAGGACGAGGACCCGACCAAGGCCCAGCTGATCGCCAAGGCGGAGTCGGAGGTGCTCGCCTCCTACATCGAGGAGATCGAGACCCCGCGCGGCCAGAACCGGTCGCAGATGACCACCACGATCACCAACTCCGCCTCGTTCAACGACAGTGCTGTGTCGCCGCGCACCGTCCTCTACATCGCCGCGGCCGCCGTGATCGGGCTGATCCTGGGCATGGCGCTGGCGCTGATCCGCGACCTGCTCGACCACACCCTGAAGACCCCGACCGAGATCGAGAAGGTCGCCGGGGCCCCGGTCATGAGCTCGGTCGCCTTCGACCGCGGGGTGGAACGGACGCCGCTGCTCTCCGACGTACGCGGGTTCTCTCCCCGCTCCGAGGCGTTCCGGCTGCTGCGCACCAACCTGCAGTACCTCGACCTCGACTCCGCGCCGAAGTCGCTGGTGATCACCTCGCCGATGCCCGGCGAGGGCAAGACGAGTACGTCGACCAACCTGGCGATCGCGCTGGCCCAGGCCGGGCGCCGCGTGCTGCTGGTCGACGGCGACCTGCGCCGCCCCCGGGTCGCGGACCTGCTCGACCTCGAGTCCCGGGTCGGGCTGACCACCGTCCTGGTCGGCAAGTCCACGCTGGCCGAGGCGATCCAGACGCACCGACCGACCGGGCTCGCCTTCCTGGCCGGCGGCACCATCCCGCCCAACCCGACCGAGATCCTCCAGGCCGCGGCCACCCGGGAGCTGATCGGCGGGCTGCGCGACATGTTCGACATCGTGATCATCGATGCGCCGCCGCTGCTGCCTGTCGCCGACGCCGCGATCCTGGCCCACACCACCGACGGCGCGCTGATGGTGATGCGCCACGGCAAGACCACCACCGAGGAACTCGGCGCCGCCACCGACCGGCTCGAATCCGTCGGGGCGCGGATGTTCGGCGTCGTGGTCAACATGGTGCCCAAGCGCGACAGCGGCGGCTACCAGTACTACTACTATTCCGACGACGAGTCGCTGGCCGAACTGAAGCTGCAGAAGGACCGGGACCGGGCCTGATCATGGTCGACCGGCTCTCCGCACTGGCCCGGGCCAGCGGTCCGTGGCTGGCGATGGGGCTGCTCCTCGCCGCACTGGTCTTCGCGGCCCGCGACGGCGTGGTGCTGATGGTGCTGGCCGTGATCGTCGCGGGGTTCCTGCTCTTCGTGGTCGCGCTCGGCCTGGAGCGCGCGGGCCGCTGGCTGGTGGTGCTCGGATTCTTCGTCGCGCCGTGGAGCGCAGTCGTCCTGCCGATGGCCACCTTCGTCACGTTCGCCGACGTCTTCTTCGCGATGGGCTTCGGCCTGCTGCTCCCCTCGATGCTGCTCTCGCGCACCTCCCTGCGGGTGCCGATGCTCTACACGGTCGGCGCGATCGGGTCCCTCTCCCTGGGCCTGCTCGCCTCGCTGCTGGTCGACGACTCGGTCGCGTCACTGGGGATGTTCGCCCGGTTCGTGGCCGGCGTACTGATCGTGCCGCTGGTCTTCATGGTCTGGAAGCCGCCGGTGCGGGTGATCGGACACCTGGCGATGGCGTACGCGCTGGGCACCTGCGCCTCGATCGGGTACGGCGTGACCAAGGGCGGCGAACGCCCCGGGACCCGCTTCATCGGGATGACCGAGCACCCCAACATCCTGGGCATCACCGGCCTGCTCGGCCTGGCCCTGATCCCGTTCATCTGGACCCGGATCAAGCCGCACCACCGCTGGTTCTGGCTCGGCGTGGCCGCAGTCAACGCCGCCGCAGTCTGGTTCAGCGGATCGCGAGCCGCCCTGGTCGTGGCGATCGCGGTGGTGCTGATGTGGCCGGTCATCGAGCGCTCCCTGCGTGGCGGTGCGTGGATGCTGCTCGTCGGGGCGGTCGGCGTGCTGGTGGCGGACCAGTTCTTCTCGGTGAGCGGCGACTCCGCCCTGGCCCGGCTGATGGGCGGCGGCTCGTCGTGGGGCTCGGACGCCGAACGGTCCAACCTGTTGCGCCACTACTGGCACGGGTTCCTGGAGCGCCCGCTCACCGGCAACGGGTTCGAGGAAGCAGTCCTCGGGCACAACGTCTATCTGCAGGTCGCCTTCTCGATGGGTGTCTTCGGCCTGATCGCCTTCGTGCTGGTGCTGCTGGCCGGTGCGATCAGCCTCTTCACCTCACCGCGGCCGCTGCACCGGCTCGCCTATCCGGTGGTCGCCTACGCGATGATCGCGATGATCACCTCGGTGATCTGGGACCGCTACATCTGGGCCCCGCTGGCACTGGCCTTCGCGGCCCAGGTGCTCGACCGGTCCCAACTCGAGGACGAGGACATCCGAGCCAACCTGCTCTCCGCCGAACCGGATCCAGCGGCCGCGGGCAGGCACGCCGCACGCTTCGTCCACCGGTGAGGGACGGCGTACCTTCTCCGGCGCCGGATCGTTGGCCCTGTGAACCTCGCCACCGGCCCGTCGGGGCACTACCGTCGAGGTCGTCCCCCACAGCGCCTCGGGCGCGCATCTCCAAGGAGCACCAGTGATCCGAAGCGTCGGCCACGCGGCCAAGCGCACCAGGCAGACCGTGACCAGCTTCGACAACGGCCCGAAGGTCCTGGTCGACCTGCTCCGCAAGCGGATCACCGGCAGCCCGGCCGACATCACCCTGAAGGTGAAGGGGTACGACGTGCTCGCGCCGAACGTGCCCGGGGCCCGGTTCCCGGTCTATGAGGCGCTGGTCGAGGACGCCTATCGGATCGGCTGGATGACCTCCGGGTTGTCGGCGAACCCGGTCGCGGTCGACATGGGCGGCCACATCGGGTCGTTCGCGCTGGCCTTCGCGCACGCGCACCCGACCGGACAGGTGGTCTGCTTCGAGGCAACCCCGGGGACGTATGCATACCTGCAGAAGAACATCGCCGCCAACGGGATCGGCGACCGCGTAGTGGCCCACAACATCGCCGTCTCCGACCACGAGGGCGAACTGCAGATGGCCTCCCACGGCGACGGGTCCGGCCACAACGGCGTGCTCCACCTGGGCGAGGCTGGCCTGGCGACCATCTCGGTGCCGTGCGTGCCGGCGGTCAAGGCCTTCTCGATGGCGGCGGGTCCGGTCGAGGTGGTCAAGATGGACATCGAGGGCGCCGAATACGACATGATCCTGAACTCGGACCCGGCCGACTGGGCCTCGGTGCAGCGGGTGGTGATGGAGTATCACGACCTGCCCGGCCGCGACTGGTCCGAACTGCGTGACTGGTTCGCCGGCATCGGGCTGTCCGAGGTCGCGCGCGACCCCGCCCCCGGCGGCAAGAACCTGGGCCTGGCCTGGCTCTCCCGCACGCCGCTCCCCTGACCTGCCCCAACCAGCTGTAACGCGGGGTTATCGTCGCTTGAGTAGCGCTGTGCGCCCCGTTTCCGTCAACACCACCGCACAAGTGGCGACAACAGCACCGCACCAGTCGGCCCGTCATCGGCATTGAAGGAGGACCGCGTGCCCCGGCTCCCCTCGGCACTCGAGCCGCTCTTCCCGCTGGTCAAGCGCACCCACCGCTTCGCCACCCGCCGCGTCGGCGCCGTCTCCCGCACCCTCGCACCGGCGTTCGGGGACCGCGGCGTACCCGTGCAGGCGCACCTGCGATCCGCCGACACCGCGGCCGCCGAACCCGGGGCACTCCTCCACCCGGCCGGACCTGCCGAGCACCTTGACCGCCCCGCTCCCTCCGGTACGCCGGCCGGCATCGAGTGGTGGCGCAGCGTCACGACGTACGACGTGCCGCCGCGGTTCGTCCTGGAACTTCCCGGCGGCCAGGTGATCGGCAACTACTCCGCGCACCTGACCGCGTCGGGTCGCCTGGACCACGAGACGTCGCACTACTTCGACGTGTTCGGCCCGCGCGAGCACCCGATCTATCTGCGCACCCGGCTGCCGAAGCCCGAGTACGTCGACGGCACGCTCGTTTCGCTGGCCACCCGGGCGACCGGGGTGAACTATTACCACTACCTGATGGACCTGCTGCCGCGGTGGGGCATCCTGCGCGAGGCACTCCCGGACCTGCGCCCCGATGCGATCCTGGCCAACACCGAGCCGCGCTTCGGGCGGGAACTGCTCGAACTGGCCGGGTTGACGGCGTACCGGACGATTTCGCCGCGCAAGCACAGCGCCTTCCGTGCCGAGCGGTTGCTGGTCCCCAACCTCACCAACAAGGCATGCCTGGCGCCGCGGTGGACCACCGACTTCCTGCGCCGTACGCTGCCGCCGGCCTCCGCGAGCACCGGGCGACCCGAGCGGATCTATGTCACCCGCGGTGATCGACGCAACTCGCGGCGCGTGGTCAACGAGGCCGAGGTGCTTGCCGTGCTGTGCCCGCTCGGATTCACCGTCATCGACCCGGGCACGCTGCCGGTCCAGGAGCAGATCGACACCTTCGCGGCGGCCTCCGTCGTGGTCGCGCCGCACGGTGCCGGGCTGACGAACCTGAACTTCTCGCCGCCCGACGTACGCGTGCTGGAACTCTTCAACCCGTCATACCTCAACCCCGGGTTCTGGGCGATCACCGCCAACCTCGGGCAGGCGCGGTATCGCTACCTGGTCGGCGAGGGGCCCGCGGCGGCGCCGGGCCTGCCGGGACGCAACGTGTACGGCGACATCACCGTCTCGATCACTGCCTTGCGGAGCGCGGTCGAGGAACTGCTCGCCTGACGCCGGTACGCCGCCCGGACCAACCACCCGGCTCCGGTCGGGTACATATGCACCCGTTCGGCCCTGATCCGCGCGATTCCGGGGCCGATGCGGTGCATATGCACCCGTTCGGCCCTGATCCGCGCGATTCCGGGGCCGATGCGGTGCATATGCGCCGGAACGGGCGGGCGTGGCCGCAAATGCCAAACGCGGGACCACCGGCACACGACCAGCGACCCCGCGTTGCGGCGTACCAGATGGATCAGATCGCGATGGCGACCTCTGCCACCGAGCCAACGGAGGCGACGACCTTCTTGTCGGTCGTCTCCGCGCCGGCAGCCAGCGTGCGCAGCGTCCACTCGCCATTGCCGGCGAAGAACCGGAAGTGGCCGGTCGCCGAGGTGGGCACCTCGGCAGTGAACTCGCCGGTCCGGTCCAGCAACCGCACGTAGGCGTTGCCCACGGGCTCGCCGCTGCGGGTCACCTGGCCCTGGACCACGGCCTGGGTGGACACGTCGATGCCGTCGAGCGAGAGACCGCCCTCAACTGCGCCGCACATGTCAGGCCTCGCCGCGCTCGTCGCCGAGGATGATCGGCACACCGACCAGCGAGCCGTACTCGACCCAGGAGCCGTCGTAGTTCTTGGTGTTCTCGTAGCCGAGCAGCTCGTGCAGCACGACCCAGGTGTGCGAGGAGCGCTCGCCGATGCGGCAGTAGGCGATGGTGTCCTTGGAGAAGTCGACACCGGCCTCCTCGTAGAGGGCCTTCAGCTCCTCGTTGGACTTGAAGGTGCCGTCGTCGTTGGCAGCCTTGCTCCACGGGATGTTCGCAGCGGTCGGCGGGTGGCCGGCGCGCTGGGCCTGCTCCTGCGGCAGGTGGGCCGGGGCGAGCAGGCGACCGGCGTACTCGTCGGGGCTGCGCACGTCGACCAGGTTCTTGTTGCCGATCGCGGCGACGACGTCGTCACGGTTGGCGCGCTTGGACGTGTCCAGTTCCTGCGCGGTGTACGTCGTGGGGGTGCGCTCGGGGATGTCCTGGGTCAGCTCGCGCGACTCCAGCTCCCACTTCTTGCGACCGCCGTCGACGAGCTTGACGTCGTTGTGGCCGTAGAGCTTGAAGTACCAGTAGGCGTAGGCGGCGAACCAGTTGTTGTTGCCGCCGTAGAGCACCACGGTGTGGTCGTTGCTGACGCCGTTCTTGCTCAGCAGGGCCTCGAAGCCCTCCTTGCTGATGATGTCGCGGCGGACCTGGTCCTGCAGGTCGGTGGTCCAGTTGAACTTGATGGCGTTGCGGATGTGGCCCTTGTCGTACGCCGTGGTGTCCTCGTCGACCTCGATCAGGACGATCTGGTCGTTGTCGATGTTCTCCTCGACCCACTGGGTGGTGACGAGGGTGTCTTCGCGACTCATTGCTTCTCTCTTTCTGGTTTGCTGCAGGTCTTGTCTGGTGTGGATGTGTGCGTGGTTTCAGGCGACGGGGGCCGGCGTACGCGTGGTGAGGCGCTTGCCGAGCAGGTACACCTCGCAGCCGAGGCAGAACGCGAAGGCTGCGTTCAGCAGGGCTGCGGCCAGGGCGAACCCGACCGCGATGTGGCCGACCAGGGTGGCGCCGGTCAGGTAGCCCACGAGGCCGACCAGGGCGAAGCCGAGGCCCACCGCCTGGGCGAACCGCGGCGGCGCGGCGTCCTCGAGTTCGGCCGGCGCGCCGAGCCGCGGCCGGACCAGTGCCTTGAAGATCGCTGCGTGAGGGGTCTTCTGGACACCGAGGCCGGCGCCGATCGCGAACAGGAGCGCCTGTACGCCGAGCAGCCCGACGCCCAATCCGCCCGGCGCGGTGAGCAGGACGACGGCTAGAACGACCGAGGTCAATGCTGCTGCGAACTGGGGTCCGCGCGGATCGATCCGGCTGGATTCTGCATGGCTGGACATGGTGCTCCCTGGTCCTGGTCGGTCATGGACTCTTCCGGGGCGGCGGGTGTGCTCCGCACCGGGTGGGGACACCTCTTTGTGCACGCGCTCAGGTGGCGGCACGGGGTCGCGGCGGCGGTCTGCGTCGGTGCTCCGACGGACCTGGGCCTTGCGAGGGGTGTCCCGTCAGGACATTCGACACAGCGCCGAGCGCGTGCGGCAGTGGTCCACTGCGCGGCGCTTGGTCAGCATGGTCGAGAACATGGAAGGAAGGCTACCCCGGACAAACCGGGCGGCCGAATCCTTGTCTTGAATCGTGGACACTCGTCTCGCTTTATGAGATGAGTGCGATGCCGCTCGGTCCACTCGTGCGGTGGTGTGGCGCGGCGTACGCCGACACTTGTGCGGTGCTGTTGACAGAAAAGGGGCGCACAGCCCTACTCCAGCGACGATAACCCCGCGTTACAGCCGAAAGGGGCGGCGCGTCAGTGGAGGCGGGGGGCGCGTCGCGGCGGGACCACGTCGGCGCCGGAGCGCAGGGCGCTGCCGCGGCCGAAGCCGGAGGCACCGGCGTACGCCGCCTGGTCGACGCCCATCGACGCGGCCAGCGGGGAGCCACCGAAGGCGACCGAGCCGGACGTCGTACGCGGGGCCGGGATCATGGCGACGTGGCCGCCGGCAGAGACCCGGTTGTGCAGGGCCACCCACGGCGAGGCGGGGACCAGGACCGGTGCCGGCTCGAGCGCCTTCGGCGGTGCGGGCACCCGGATCGGCTCGGTGGTGTAGCGGTTGACCAGTTCGACGACACCCTCGGGCGTGAACGGCTGCTTGATCCGGAGCACGATCAGGATCGTGTAGAGCAGGATCAGCAGGTCAAGGCGGATGGAGTACTTGCGCAGCGAGCCGCGGCAGTAGGCGCCCTCGAGCATCAGCCGGTCGGCATCGGAGAGGAAGTCGCGACCCACCAACTGGGAAGGCCCGGTCAGGCCGGCGGGGGTGAGGAAGCGGTCCTCGACGTCGGCGAACTCCTCGCCCAGGCAGTCCATCACGTTCTGCGGCAGCGGGCGGTTGCCGATCAGCGACATCTGGCCGCGCAGCACGTGGGTGAACTGGGGCAGTTCGGTCAGCGCCACCTTCTCCAGGAGGCGACCGATCTTCGTGTAGAGCGGCGAGTCGCCGGGGATGTTCAGGAACCGGGTGCCGGCCTCCTCCACGGAGACGGTCTCGCGGTTGGCGATCTGGGCGGCGTTGCGGACCATCGTCCGGAACTTCACCACCCGGACCGGCTCGTCGGCGGAGACGCGACGCATCGACCGGTAGAAGATCGGTCGGCCCGAGCAGAGCAGGACCAGCAAGGCTGCCATGGCCACGACGGGGACCCAGACGAGGGCGCCAGCAGTGGTCATCACGAGGTCGAAGACCCGCTTCTTCCGCATCTAACGCTCTCCCTGTTTCCCCGCAGGCCGTCCCCCAACAGCGCTGCGTCCCTGACCAGTGCCACCAGATCCCACGACCCCGCGAACCATGACCTTCAGGCCATGCACGAGGAGCCAGATCCTGGCGTCTGCTCCGATCACCCGAGCGGTCGGTGCCTTGCTTCCAGACTTCTCAACGAGCGAGGCCGCGCGAGGGTACGGCGTGTGCAACAAGTTCTTGATCCGCCCGTCCGAGCGCTCCACCAGGCGCCCCGGATAGACCACCGAGAACTCCGCCCCGTGGCGCTGGGCCGCGGCGCGCACCTCGTGCTCGACGAGGTTCTTCCAGCCGCCGTACGAACGCCGGTCCGGGCCCGGGGCCAGCGCCACCACGGAGGACACCTGGACGACGTGGGCCGCTGCCCCGCCCCACTCCAGGACCGCCTCGACCATGGACAGGTCGCGGGCCACCTCGGCCGGGTCCACCTGCTCCTGCCAGGTGTGCACCGGGCCCATCGCGCAGACGTGGAGGCGCACCGCGTCGGGCTGGCCGACCAGGGAGCCCAGGGTGGGCGGATCGATCACCTCGACCGCGCCGCCGAGCTCCGCCAGCGCCTCGGCGTCCTTGTCGTGGCGGGCCAGCGCGATCACCCGCTCACCGCGCGCGACGGCGTTGCGGACCAGTTCCGCACCCAGGCGGGTGCGTGGCCCGAGGACGACGGTGACCGGCTCGCTCATCGCGCTCCCCCGCCTTCCGCGCCCGGGCCCCGTCCCGCGCCGGCAGCCCCCGCGACACTGGCAGCACCAGCGCCAACGGAAGCACCGACCAGGATCGCCTCGAACCGGTCCGCGATCGCGCCCAGGGCGAACTCGGACTCGGCCAGCGAACGCGCCTCCTTGCCGATCACCGCGCACCGCTCGGGGTCCTCCAGCAGCGCGGCCGCCCAGGCACCGGCCGCGTCGACCGAGGCCGGCACCGGCGCCAGCACCGCGCCACCGACCTCCTCGATCAGCGAGGCGGCCAGGTTCTCCGAGGGCATCAGCCCCAGGATCGGGCGCCCGGCACACAGGTAGGAGAGCGTCTTCGACGGCACCGAGAACGCACCGGCATCCTGCTCCAGCAGCACCACCAGCAGGTCACCCGAGCCGAGCACCTCGGGGAGCCGCTCATAGGGCTGGAACGGCAGCAGCACCAGGTCCACGCCCAACCGGGCCGCCTCCTGGCGCAGCACCTCCTCGGCCGGGCCGGTGTTCACCACGACCAGGCGCACCGGCCGACCGGCACGACGTACGGCCTCGGCGAGCTGGACCAGCAACTCCGGGTTGTGCTTGAGCCCCAGGGTGCCCGAATAGAGCAGCGTGGTGACGTCGTCCAGCCCGTGCTCGGCCGACCAGGCGTTGTGCCGCGCGACCGGGACGATCTCGTCCAGCGGCGCCCAGTTGGGGATCACCGTGGTCTTGTGCGCGGTGCCCCACTGCTCATGCACGCCGACCATGGCCTCAGCGATGGCGACGATTGCGGCGGCGCGGCGCGAGGTCCACTTCTCCGCGATCTCGAAGGCAGCGGCCACGACCGCGAACTTGCGGCCGAGCTTGCCGCCACCGGCGAACGAGCGCAGCGCGACGGCGTACACGTCCTGGTGCCACAACACCCACGGCCGGCGCAGCAGCACCATGCCGAGCGCGAAGACGACCAGGGTGGGCACCTGGGCGTTGGAGAGCATCGCCACGTCCGCCTTGGTACGCCGTACCTGTCGCAGCAGTTCCCAGCCGACGACCAGGTCGAGCCAGAGGCGGCGTACGAAGCGGGACTTGTCGATCGCCTCGGTGGGACCGACCGGATCGAAGACCAGCGTCTCCCCCGGCTCCGCGACCAGGTGCCCCTTGCCCGAGGGCCAGGCCGGGCAATAGGAGTGGGTCACCCGGTGCCCACGGCGGGCCAGCTCCCGGCTGAGCTCAACCTGGAACGGGTGACCGCTGTAGTCGTGGAGAAGGATCCGCATCTGAGGCTTCCCGAGGCCCCGGGGGGCCTCAGCCGATCTTCCGCTTCACCTGGTCATAGACCCAGGCGTAGGTCTCGGCGAGACCGTCGGCCAGTGAGATCGACGGCGCCCAGCCATAGGTCTCCTTGATCTGGGTGTTGTCGGAGTTGCGACCGCGCACACCCTGCGGGGCGTCGAGCTGGTAGCTCCGCTCGCACTTGATCCCGGCGATCTCCTCGACGATCGAGTAGAGCTGGTTGATGCTGACCAGCTCGTCGCTGCCCAGGTTGACCGGCTCGCCTGCGTCGCCGTTCAGGATCATCTGCGATCCCTTGACGCAGTCGTCGATGTACATGAAGGACCGGGTCTGCTCACCGTCGCCCCAGATGTCGAGCTTGTGCTCGCCGGTGATCACCGCGGTGGCGATCTTGCGGCAGACCGCCGCCGGCGCCTTCTCCCGGCCCCCTTCCCAGGTGCCCTCGGGACCGTAGACGTTGTGGTAGCGCGCGACTCGGGTGGTCAGCCCGAAGTCCTCCTCGAAGTGGCGAGCCATCCGCTCGCTGAAGAGCTTTTCCCAGCCATAGCCGTCCTCGGGCATCGCCGGATAGGCGTCGGCCTCCTTGAGGGCGGTGATGTCGGTGTCGGTCTGCTTGTCGGCGGCGTACACGCACGCGGACGAGGAATAGAAGTAGCGCTCCACCTCGGCGGCGCGCGCGGCCTCGAGCATGTGGGTGCTGGTCAGCACGGTCAGCATGCACAGCGCCTTGTTGTTCTCGATGAAGCCCATCCCGCCCATGTCGGCGGCGAGCATGTAGACGTTGCGGGCACCGTCGGTCTGGGCGAACGCGTTCTCGCGGCGGGAGAGGTCCGCGACCACGTTCTCCGCATCCGGGTGCACCTGATACCACTCGTCGGTCGGCTTCACGTCGACCGAGCGGACGCTGAGGCCCTGCTTGAGCAGATCGGCCACCAGGTGGCCTCCGATGAAGCCGCCGCCACCGGCGACAAGGACGTCTACGGACATCGGGCACGAACCTCCACCAACCATGACCGCTGCCTGGGGGTGCAGCGGTTCTATGACCTGTGCAACGAGCGAACTACTAGCGGGTCACGTACGAATCTGAAACAGGTTCTCGCACGCGCCATCGCTGCTAGGGTCACGCCGACTGCTCCCCTCCCCCTGCGAGGCAAACCCGTGCGAATCGCCGTACTCATGACCGGTCTCACCGCCTACCAGGACGTCTGCTTCCGCGAGCTCGCCGCGCTCGGCGACGACATCCTGCTGGTCCACCCGCCGACGATGCCGTTCGCGGAGTTCGACAAGACCAAGTTCACCCGCGAGGTGGAGCGGATCGTGTGGAACCCCGACATGCCGAGCGCCGCCGAGCTGGTGCCGCAGATCGAGGCGTTCGCGCCCGACGTGGTGATCATGTGGTCGTGGGACGGCGCCGGCTATCGCGCGGTGATGAAGAAGTTCCGCCGCCGCGCACTGCGGGTGATGTTCTCCTCCAACTTCTGGCACGGCACCCCCAAGCAGTACGCCGGCCTGGTCGCCCGCTATGCCTATGTCACGCCTCTCTTCGACGCGGTCTGGGTGCCCGGTGAGCGTTCGGAACTCTTCGCCAAACGGATCGGCTTCGACGGCAGCCAGGTGATCCGCGGCGCCAACTCGGCCGACACCGACCTCTTCGACCGCGGCCCGCGCACCGGCGCGGAGCTCGCCTCGCGGCGCCGCTTCCTCTTCACCGGACGGCTGATCTGGCACAAGGCCCCGACCCTGCTGGCCGAGGCATACGCCGAATACCGCACCCGCGTCCCGGACCCGTGGGAGCTCGACATCGTCGGCGACGGTCCGTTGAAGAAGGACTTCGCCGGGATCGACGGCGTACGGCTGGAGGGGTTCATGCAGCCCGAGGCACTGGCGGCGCGGATGCAGGAGGTCTCCTGCCTGATCCTGCCCTCGCACATCGAGTGGTACGGCGTGGTCGTGCACGAAGCCGCCGTCGCCGGGCTGCCCGTGATCTGCTCGGACGGGGTCGGCGCCGCGCCGCACCTGCTCCAGGACGGCTTCAACGGCTGGACCGCAGCGGCCGGTTCGAAGTCCGAACTGGTGACCGCGATGGAGCGGATGACGGCGGCCGGGCCGGAGCGGCTCGAGGAGATGTCGCGCGGATCGCAGGCGCTGGGTTCGCGGCTGACCCCGCGGATCTGGGCGCGGAACCTGCACGAGGAACTCGAGCGGCGACGCTGAGGCCCGGCCTGCCCCTCGCCCATGTAACGCCCGGTCCACGAGGGTTTGCACCGCGCCGGCAGGGTGCAAAGTCGCATGAACGGCGCGTTACATGGACCAGAGTGCGCGCGTCGCGGAATCAGGCCGCCGCGATCACGAAGACACCTGAGTGTGCCGCCGATCCTGCCTGCCGACGCAGCATCACCGCGCGGAGCGCCTTGAGCCCACCCGGGGTGACCCGGATCGCCGTCTTGATCCCGTTCTTCACCGGGGAGCGGCCCTTGACAGTCAGCCATTCCCGGCTGAACATCTCGTCGGGCAACCACCGACGCTCGTGCTCGAGAATGGTCAACCCCAACCGCTCGGCGTACTGCTCCATGGTCCGATCGCCCAAGAAGTGGAGGTGGTCGCCGAGGTTCCAGTTGAGCATGTGGTGTGCCCGCGCACCCTCGGTGATCTCACCGGTCGCCATGACCAGGACACCACCGGGGCGGAGGATCCGGCGCAGTTCCGCAAAGGTCCGGGCCGGACTGGTCAGGTGGGAGAAGACGTTGATCATGCTGATCACATCGAAGGAGTCGTCGGGGAAGGCAACATCCTCGACTGGGGCACCGTGCACCGGCGCACCGGTGGCCTCCTCGGCGATCTGGCGACGCTCGTTGTTCAGCTCGATCCCCTCGGCCTGATAGCCAGCCTCCTGTGCGAGTTGCATCAGCAGGCCACCGCCGCAACCCAGGTCCAGCCAGGCGCCGCCCGGTGCGTGCCGCTGTGCCTGGGAAACGAACCGGGAGAATCGTTCGGTCAGCACCCGTTCGGCGGCAAGTTGCCGCCGCGCGTCGAGGACCTGCTGGGTTCCCGCGTAGTGCCCCTCCTCCATCTCGGTCATCCGGACGTCGCCGGCCGGGATCTCCTCGATCGAGTGCAGGTCGCACTGCGAGCAATGACCGAGCCTGATGTCGTTCTCGCTGAACAGCGGTCGCCAGTCGTCGGCGGCGCAGCAGTCACACGTCATGGGAACCTCCCGAGGGGTCGTCGTACACGCTACCGCCTCCGGTCCGCATTGGGGAGATGACGCTGGTGGCGCACCTCGACGATCCAAGCGCCCCGGACGGTCTAGTGTTGAGTCCCATGAAGCGCGCGTTCATCACCGGGATCACCGGCCAAGACGGTTCCTACCTCGCCGAGTTGCTGCTCGCCAAGGGGTACGACGTACACGGCCTGGTCCGGCGTTCCTCCGCGCTGAACCGGAGCCGGATCGACCACCTCAACGCGAATCCGAACCTCACCCTGCACTACGGCGATCTGACCGACGGGGTGTCACTGGTCAACCTGGTTCGCGCGATCGAGCCGCACGAGGTCTACAACCTGGGCGCGATGTCACACGTCAAGGTCTCCTTCGAGATGCCTGACTACACCACCTCGACCAACGCGATCGGCACCCTGCACCTGCTCTCCGCGATCCGCGCCGCCGGCATCGACTGCCGCTTCTACCAGGCCTCCACCTCGGAGATGTTCGGGGCGACCCCGCCGCCGCAGAACGAGGACTCCAAGTTCCACCCGCGCTCGCCGTACGGCGCCTCCAAGCTGCAGGCGCACTGGACGACGGTGAACTATCGGGAGGCCTATGGGCTCTTCGCGGTGTCGGGGATCCTGTTCAACCACGAGTCGCCGCGGCGCGGGGAGAACTTCGTGACCCGCAAGATCACCAAGGCCGTCGCCGCGATCGAGGAGGGGATCTGGGACCACGTCGAACTCGGCAACCTCTCCGCCGTCCGCGACTGGGGGTTCGCGCCGGAGTACGTCGAGGGCATGTGGCGGATGCTGCAGGCCGACGAGCCGTCCGACTATGTGCTGGCCACCGGAGTCGGGCACACGGTGCGCGACTTCTGTGAGGCCGCCTTTGCCCATGCCGGCCTGGACTGGGAGAAGTACGTCCGCTACAACGAGTCGTTCGAGCGCCCCTCCGAGGTCGACGCGCTGATCGGTGATTCCTCCAAGGCCCACGAACTCCTGGGCTGGAAGGCCGAGACCACCGCCCTGGACCTGGCCCGGATCATGGTCGACGCCGACCGGGAGGACCTGGCGAGGTTGCTGGGCAAGTCCTCCTGATTGATTCCGCCCTTCCGCTCTGTAGCGCGCGCCCGCCTTCCTCGCTGTAACGCGGGGTTATCGTCGCTGGAGTAGTGCTGTGCGGCCCTTTTTCGTCAACAGCACCGCACAAGTCGCCCGCCGTACGCCGCCCACTCGGCGTACGGCGGGAACGCTCAGCGCCGGAACGCGTCAGGCAGCGCGACGTACCCGCTTGGGCAGGATCGGCCAGTCGACCGGGAGTTCGGTCCCGAACCGCGCCGTCGCCTCGGCGTACTCGCGCAGGAGCCGGGCCTTGGTCGCCTCGCGGGCGCGGCGGCCGATGAGTTCCTCCCAGATCACCCGCGCTACACCGAAGCCCACGCCGCGCATCCCGTCCTCGCGCACCTTCTCTGCGAAGACCAGTTCGCCCGGGTCCGCCGTGGCAAAGCCTCCCTGGTCGATGCGGCGATACTTCGCCCGGCCGTCGAACTCGAACAGGAGCCGGCCGGCCCGCATGTCCGCGTAGCAGATGCGGTCGCCCACCGGGACGGCGAACTGGGTCTCCACCGGCCCCAGGCCGATCTCCACGATCAGGGTCCGCAGCATGGTCTCCCCGGGCGATTCGGCACCCGGGTCACAGAGTTCGATCCCGGCCCGCGCGGCCGTGACGTGGGGCCAGCAGGCCATCGGCTCGATGGCGTTCCACAGGTCCTTGCGCGTGGCCCCCAGTTGCAGCGCCGCATCCGCCACCACGACACCGTGTAGCGTGCCGTGCTCGCGCCCGATGTCGACGGCGGTGCGGGCCAGGTCGAGGGCAGGTACGCCGTCGAGCAGGACCACCTGCTCCGCGCTGTACGCCGCGCTGTGGTGCTTGACCGCATGCTCGGTCCGCGACCCGGTCACGCCGGGGCGGGTGATGTGGACCAGTCCGTCGCGCGGATCCAGCATCGGCAGCCCGTGCAGGAGTGCGGCGGACCCGTGGCTGATCACGTGGTCACGGTTCATCGTGAGGTGCGCAGCCAGGACGAGGCGGTGCGCCTGGCCCGTGCGGGCGTCGTGGGATTCCCACTCCTCCCGGCGGATGTAGACGCCACGGCGTACGGTGTGCCACCGCCCGCGATGGCCCGTCAGCGTGCGTAACTCGCGCTCGGTGTAGCCGGCTTCCAGCGCCTGTCGGCGGGTGACGAGTCCGTGCTGCTTGTTGGCCCAGTAGGCAAGTTGAGGTTGCATGCACCGAGGCTCACCCAGTTCGATCCCCGGGTGGCTGCGTGACGTCGTACCTGTGGATAACACAACCTGCGGACGTGCCTGTGCACGGAAAGCGGGTTCACCCGGCCCGCTGGCGCTCGCACTTGTGCTGTGCTGTAGACGAAAAGGGGCCGCACAGCACTACTCCAGCGACGATAACCCCGCGTTACATGGGAAAAGGCGGCGCGGGGGGGGTCAGCGGGTACGCCGCAGCCAGAGCGAGGACGGCGGGTTCGGGTCCTTGGCCAGGGGCGTGTACGCGGGGAAGCGGCCGGTCAGGAAGGCCTCGTCGTGGTGGCGGAGCATCGGCACCGAGAGCAGCACCTCGAACGAGTCGTTGAAGGCGAGGAAGGTCTGCACCACCATCGCCTCGTTCCAGTAGACCGGCCACCGCTCACCGAAGAGCCAGGTGTCGGCCGGGAACGGTCCGTTGAACGGGAAGTGCACGTCGTGGATGTGCACGAACACCCCAGGCTTCACCCGCGGCAGCACCTCGAGGAAGAGATAGGCGACGTCGGAGTCGATCTTCAGCGCGTGCGAGGAGTCGATGAAGAGCACGTCACCAGCCTCCAGGTCCTCGAAGCGGGAGACCGGCACGTCCTGGACGAACCCCTCGACCAGGGTGAAGTCGGGCAGGGTCCGCAGCGCACCGAACGGGTAGGGCTCTACGCAGGTGATCGACAGTGGCGAACCGGCCGTCGCGTTCTGCGCACCTGCCAGCGACGCGTAGTACGTCGACAGGCCCGAGCCGACCTCGAGATAGCGCTTCGGCTTGTGCTCGCGCAGGAAGTAGTAGAGGGTCCGGGCGTCGAACTCCGGATAGCCCGGCCCGAAGCCGCGGCGCGTGTTGGTCAGGTAGTCGCCGGTCGAGGAGACGAACTCCGCCTCCCACTTGTCGGCCAGCGCACCGAGCCGCTCCCGCATCGCCGGCACCGAGATGTCCAGCCCGGCGAGTTCGCTCGGCCGGTCCCACCGCGCCCGCGTCTCCTCGATCTCGGAGAGCACCGGCAGCGTCGAGTAGTAGTCGGCCTTCTTCACCACGTTGAACCCGAACAGGCCGAAGAAACCCTGCACGAGCCGGATCCGCCGCCGACGGATCCGGAAGACGATGCGGTCCAGGAGCTCGACCAGGGGCGCGGGGAGGAAACGCAGGGCCTTCTGCTTGGCACTGCGCGGTTCGGAGCGGCCCGGCTCGACGCCGCCCGGACCCGGTTCGTACGACGTGTTCATGCGGTTCCTTCGTCTCGTGCCGGCGCCGGGGCGCCGGCCAGGTGCGGTTGGGTGGCCGCCCATGCCCCGATGTCCTCGGCCAGCGCATCCCCGATCGCACGGTGCAGGTCGGGGGAATAGTGGAAGCCGTCGGGGGTGGCCAACTCCGGGTCGCCGCCCGAGACCCGGTCGGCGATCGGCGCCACCCGGAAATAACGGACGTGGGGCAGGTCGATCCGCTCGACCATGTCGGCGATCGCGTTGTTCATGATGCCGATCCGCTCCGCCATCCCCGGGAACCAGCTCCGGAAGCGCTCGGTCGGGGGCAACAGTTCGAAGCAGTAGACCAGCGGGGAGCCGGCCTGCTGCACGTGGCCGATGTAGCGCTCCAGGTCGGCGACGACGTGCCGAGGCCGGTTGGCTCGGATCGTCGGGACGATCCGGTCGAGCCGGGCCTGGACCTGTGCCAGCGCCATCCAGACCGGGCGGAGCAGCTTCTCACGATAGAGGCGATTCCACAGCCGGGG
Organism: Nocardioides sp. AE5; assembly: GCF_031844485.1. Lineage (NCBI taxonomy): Bacteria > Bacillati > Actinomycetota > Actinomycetes > Propionibacteriales > Nocardioidaceae > Nocardioides > Nocardioides sp. AE5. Next base: position 48,285 of record NZ_JAUZVI010000007.1, on the reverse strand, counting down.
CCTGGCTCGCAGTGAGTTGGCATGCCGCTCCAGCCAGCGCGGCAGGAAGAGGTGGATCGTCTCGTAGTGCCCATAGACCAGCACGATCACGTCCGGCGAATAGCCGAGCACCTCGCGCTGCCAGGTGGAGAGGATCTTCGAGGTCTGTTCCGACGTCATCGTGATCGTCTGCACCTGGCACGGCTGCCCGTCGGCGAGCAGCCGCTCCTCCAGCGCCCGGGGGAAAGTGAAATCGGTGCGCGGTCCACCCATCGGAGAGATCCAGTTGACCGTCGAAGCGCCCTTGACCAGGACCCGCAGCGGCAACTTCCGGGCCGTCATCCGGTCAGCCCCCCGTCGACGACCAACACCGTCCCGGTGACATAGGTGTTGCGCGGGTCGGTGAGGAACTGGCAGGCCCGCGCGATGTCGTCGGGCTCGCCGAGGCGACCGGCCGGGGTACGCCGGACGATCTGGCCGAGCTGCTCCTCGTCCAGGCCGTGGCTCATCTCGGTGCGCAGATAGCCCGAGGCGATCGCGTTGACGGTGATCCCGCGCGAGCCCAGCTCGCGCGCCAGCGACCGGGTCATCCCGTCCAGCGCCGCCTTGGAGGCGGAATAGACGCTCAGCCCGCGATAGCCCGACTGGCCGACCACCGAGGAGATGTTCACGATCGAGCCGCTGCGCCGGGCCAGCATCCGCCGGCTGACCGCGCGCGTGACATAGAGGGTGCCCTTGAGGTTCAGGTCGATGACGGTGTCGATGTCGTCGTCGGAGAAGGTGCCCAGGATCCCGTCCCGGGCCACGCCGGCGTTGTTGATCAGCACGTCGATGCGGCCCCACTGCTTGACCGCGGCCTTCACGAACGCGTCGGCCTCCTCGCGCACGGCCAGGTCCGCGGGGGCGAAGAAGAACCGGTCCGGATGGGCCGCCTGCCACGCCTCCACCTCGGGCGTGACCGAGCGGGAGCAGGTGGCCACCAGGTCGCCGGAGTCGAGGTAGGACTGCACGATCCCGGCGCCCAACCCGCGGCTGCCACCGGTGACGACGACGACACGCGGCCCGGTGGCGGTCTGGGCGGTGGGGGTCTCGCTCAAGGGGTTCTCCTGACGATCTTGTCACCGGCGGTGCCCAGTGAGTCTACGAACTTGATGCTGCGCGGGCGGGCCGCCGCGGGCAGGTCGGCGCAGGCCGCACGGACGGCGTCCTTGAGGGCGGGTGTGTCGGCTTCCGGGGCGGCCACGATCTCGACCGCGACGATGGCGCCGGTCATCGCGTTGGGGCGCCCGAAGACGCGGACCAGATCGACCCCCGGCAGCGCCGCCACCCGCTCCTCGATCGGCAACGGGTGCACCTTCACCCCGCCCACATTGATGATGTCGGAGACGCGGCCGGCGAAGAGGATCCGGTCGCCCTCGACGGTGACGGTGTCGCCGGTGGCGCGCCAACCGTCGGCGTCCACGGGCTCCTCGCCCCAATAGCCGAGCATCCCGACCCGGGAGCGGACCCACAGTTCGCCGTCGACGATCCGCATCTGCACGTCGGCGTCCTCGCCACGCTCCAGCACGCTGGTCGACAGGCCCGGGCGGCCATCGCGCATCGAGCCGGACGAGCCGAACTCGCTGGCGGCGTACACCTGGGAGACGCCCGCCCCGGGGAACGCGGCACGGATCCGCTCCAGCAGCGGCCCGGGGATCGCCTCCCCACCCAGGGTCACCTGGCGCAGCGCCGGCACCGGGCCGCCGTCGGCGCGCATCTCGGCGAGCAGGAACCGCCAGTACGTCGGGGTGGCGCTGGCGTGCGTCACGCCCAGGGCGCGCATCGCGGCCAGGCCCTCGATCGGGCGGCGCGGCGCCGGCGCGACCAGGGTGGCGCCGGCGGCGAAGACGTGGAGCAGGATCTGCAGTCCGGCGAACTGGTGCAGCCCGTACGCCAGCAACCACCGCTGCTCGGGGGTGTCGGGGGCCTGTGCCACGCGGCGTACCGAGGCGACCAGGCGGTCCCAGTCGTGGCGGACACCCTTGGGGGCGCCGGTGGTCCCGGTGGTGAGCACCAGGTGCGGCCGCGCCGAGTCGGCGCAAACTCGCGCCGACTCGGCGGTGTTCTTCAGCGAGTCGGCGCAAATTTGCGCCGACTCGAGGTTCCCGTACGCCGGCCCGAGGACGACCTCGTGCTCGAAGCGCTCGGCGAGCGCGGCCACCTCGCCGGGGCCCACGGGTGGGTACTGGCAGACCTCGACGCCGGCCTCGGCACCGGCCAGCAACACCGGCAACAGCGTGGTCGCCTCCGCGTCGACCGTGGCCAGTCGGGCGATCCCGCTGGCGCGCAGCCGGGCGGCGGCCCGCTCGGAGGCGGCCAGGAGCTCGGCGTACGTCAGCGACACCTCGTGGGTCACCACCGCCACCCGGTCCGGGTCGGTCGCGGCGACCCGCCGGACCAATTCGATCAAGGCGCGTTCAGGCCCCGGCCGCGGCGGTCTCGCCCGCATAGAAGGCGAGGATCTCGCCGAGTGTCTGCGGCATCTCGTCGGCGGAGAACGGGTCGGTGTCGAACTCGTCCTCGAGGACGGCGGAGAGCTCCGCGGTCTCCAGGGAGTCCAGCCCGACGCCGTCGGCATAGAGCGGGGTGTCATTGTCGAAGGCGGGCGCGTCCTCCTTGGCGCGGGCGACGAACTCGCGGACGACCTTCTCGACGTCGGCAGCAGCGATGGCCATCGGGTTGCTCCTTGGGGGGATGAGCGTAGGTGGACAGCGTGACGGACCAGTACGCCGAGACTACGTGCTCGTGACCGGCTGGACACTCGTCTGCTGCAACGAAACAGCAACGCTCGGGTTACGACGTGCCGCCCGTCGTCGGCCCGCCCGCGCCGACAGCCACACCCGCACAGCGGTGGTCCAAACGGCGTACGACGCACTAGGGTCGGCGGCGTGAGAGCCGAGATGAAATATCCGCAGCCCCGCGGCCTGAAAGCGCGGCTGACCGAGAAGCTCAAGGCCCGGGTGCGCCAATGGGTCGACGGGCACCAGATGACCTACTACGACTCGGCCGCCGGCGCGGACATCACCTGGGAATACCCCAGCTATCCGACGATGCGGGTGCTCAAGACGGTGCCCAACGACGGGGAGACGATCCGGATCGGCAAGTACTGCGGGTTCCACTACTCGACGCTGATGATCCCCGGCGGCGTGCACCACGCGGACTGGGTCAGCACCGTGCACGCCCACGTCGAGGACGGCGAATGGGTGGACACCCCCGGCGCGATCCACAGCAACGGCCCGATCGTCATCGGCAACGACGTCTTCACCGCCTATGAATCGATCATCACCTCGGGGGTCACCATCGGCGACGGCGCGATCGTCGCCACCCGCGCCGTGGTGGTCAAGGATGTCGAGCCGTATTCGATCGTCGGCGGCAACCCGGCCAAGCACATCCGCTACCGATTCGACGAGCCGACCCGCGAGGCACTGCTGCGGATCAAGTGGTGGGACTGGTCCGTGGAGAAGGTCGCCGCGCACAAGTCGGTGATCCACTCGTCCGACGTCGCCGGGTTCGTTGCCGCGCACGACCCGGACCTGGCCGACCCGGCCCCGTGCGCGTTCTGCTCATCCAGCCGGTAAGCCGACGCGCGTGAGTCGCACCTGGCGCGAGGTGCCCACCCCGACCGGTCCGGTGCGCGTGCTCGGCCGGGTGGTCGGGGGCGATGCCGCCGTGGTCGCTTCGGCCATCTCGGGGACGTGGGCCGACCTGGAGGGTTCCTTCCTGCTCCACCTCGTCCGCGGCCCGGCCGAGCAGTGGGTCACCGACCGGACCGGAACCCAGCGCCACTACCTGGACCGCCGCGACCCGACGCGGCCGTCGGTCCGTGCCGAGCCGCGCCCGCCCGACGTGACGGCGTACGCCGAGCACTGATCGCCGCGGTGGACCGGCACGTGCCGGAGCCCGCCCTGCTCTCGCTGAGCGCCGGGTACGACGCGCGTGGTATCGCCGGCATCCTGAGCCACCGCCTGGGACGGACCGACGTGGAGACGTTCTCCTATGCCCATGGCACCCCCGACCCGGCAGCGATGCAGCACTGGCGGCCCGGATCGCTGCCGAGGCCGGCTGGTCCCACACGGTCGTGGAATCGGTCGATCCCGACCTGGCCCGGCTCCTGGCCGACAACGCCGAACTGGGCCAGGGGGTCACCAACTTCTGCGACGAGGTGCGGGTGTGGACCCGCGGCCTGCCCGAGGACGTGCCGGTGGTCGTCGGCGACGAGTGCTTCGGCTGGAACGACGTCCCGCTGACCAGCCCGCGTGACCTCGGCGAATCGATCTATCTGCACGGGGGCCGTGCCCTGGCCGGCCTGCGCCCGGTGCTCGGTCGCGAGGCGACCCGCGGCCTGGCCGGGGCGCTGGACTCCCTGGTCGAGACGGCCGTGGCGCCGGTGCTGACCGGTCGCGGTGGTGACGACCTGCACGACGTCAAGGATGAACTCTACTTCTGCGAGCGGCTCCGCAACGGGATCATGCCGTGGCGCGAGCGGTTCGCCGGCGCCCAGCGCGAGGTGGTCAACCCGTTCCTGGACTCGCAGGTGCTCGACCTGGTTGCCCGCCTCTCCCCCGAGCAGCGCCGCGGCAAGGCGCTCTATCGCGCCGCGATCCGCGAGGCGGCGCCGGAGGCGTTCACCGTGCCCTTCGCCAGCCAGGGTGGCTATTCACCCGACTGGCGCCACCTGCTGCTCTCCGATCCCGCTGCCGTCGAGGGTGCGCTCACCGGGCCCAGCCACCTGGATCCACTCATCCCGGCCGAGGCGATCGCCGCGCTGTCGCGCCGGGTCGCGACCACCCGGTCCCGGCTGCGGGCACGGATCAGCCACCTCCGCGCCGCGGCCTGGAACCGGCCCGGCGCAGTGCATGCGGTGGCCACCCGGCTGCCGTGGGTGACCGATGACGTCACCCTGTTGCGTCGCCTGTTGGTGCTGCGGCGCGCGCTAGCGCCGGCGCCGGGGTGAGTCGGCGTACCGCGACACCCAGGATCACGCACGAGGCGATCCCGACGCCGAGCATGCCCATCCCGACGTACTCCACGTCGTCGAAGAGATTGCCGAGCAGCGCGGCCAGCACCACGAACGGGGTCAGCGCCAGTTCGGCCCACGACGCGAACCCGCCACGGCCGCGCCCTTGCAGCACCGCGATCAGCACCCTCCGGAAGGCGAGGAAGGCGCTGGCCGCGACGCACCAGTAGCCGCAGGCGATGGCGCCGCGGAACTCCTCGCCGAAGAGGATCGGGATCGCGAACGGGTTGGCCGCCATGAAGACCGCCGCGGAGCCGACCATCAGGATCGCGGCCAGCACCAGCCAGCGGCGTACCACCGAACGTTCCTCGGTGCCGCCGGCGGCCTGGGCGGCGGCGATCCGGGGCAGCGCGACCATCGCCACGATGCCGCCGAGCATGGTGGCCAGGCTGCCCAGTGCCACGGCCGCCGAATAGAGGCCCAGCCCGACACTGCCGACCAGCGCGCCGACCAGCGCCCGGTCCAGGGAGAGCCCGTCCAGGGGGCCGACACTGCCGATGTGGGTACGCCGGGCGAGCCGGGCCAGTTCGGAGCGGTCCAGCGGTTGTACGTCCCGGCCGCGCGAGGGCGCCAGGGCACGGAACCGGAAGGCCAGCACCAGGCTCTGCGCGAAGAGCATCACCGCCACGATCTCGACCGGTCCCCAGTCGACGCCGAGCGCCAGCGCGCCGCCGAGCACGAGCGCGGCAGCGAGTTGCGGCAGCAGCCCGGTCAGCGCGATCGCCAGGCCGTCCGCCCCCTCGCCGAGCATCGAGGAGACGAGGATCCGGGCGGTCATCCCGTTCAGCGCCATCAGGCCGGTGCCGATCGCCAGCGCGACGACCTCCGGGGTGATCCCGGGGCCCTCGTTGAGCAACATCGCGATCCCGGCGGCCGTCGCGGCCAGGCATCCCCACAGCACCCAGCGACCGACCAGGCCACGCAGCCCGTCGCGGGCGCGCAGTCCGTGGGTGGCCAGTTCCTTGCTGATCGCATTGGGCAGGCTGCCGCCCAGCGTCAACTGCGAGGCCATCTGGGCCAGGACGCCGACCATCACCACCTGGCCGCGGCCCTCCACGCCGACCATCCGGGCGACGATGATGCCGGCCACCAGGGAGAGGAACTGGGCGAGCATCCCCGATCCAGCGATGAGCAGCAGGACCAGCTTGTCGCCGGGTTCCTTGCCCGCCACCTTCACTGCCGACTCTGCGCCCACGCGGCCACCCTAGGGCCTCGGCTCCGTAACCTCCCCGCGCAGCGGCACGTTGAGCGGGGCGTGGCGACCTCCCCTGTGCTCCCCCTCGTCTTCAACCACATCCCCAAGTGCGCCGGCACCTCCGTGCGGACCGCCCTGCTCGAGGCGCTCCAGCCGGCCAGTGACGTCTATTTCCTCGACTTCTCCCTGGTCGGCGGTTACGACAAGCTCGAGGACGCCGCGCCCGCCCTGCAGGCCAAGTTCGTACGCCGCCCCGCCGACCTCCCCGACGCGGAACTGGTCACCGGGCACATCTCACCGGGCACCACCCAGGTCCGCTATCCGGGCGTCGCCCACGTGACGATCCTGCGCAACCCGGCCTGCCGGGTGATCTCACAGTGGGTCCACTCGCGTTCGATGACCGAGATCGACCTGCGCAACTGGGGTCCGGCGTACCCGACCCGGATCGCGCGGCGACCGCTTGCCGAATACCTCCAGCACGCGATGATCGCGCCGAACATCGACAACACCATCACCCGGTTCTTGGTCTGGCCCGAGGAGCGCCTATCGCCGACCTCGTTCATCGATCCGGCCGAGGATGATGCGCTCTTCGATGCCGCGATGGCACGGCTGGACTCCTTCCACCACGTCAACGTGGTGGAGAACCGCCAGTTCATGGCCGAACTCGGCGCCTCGCTCGGCGTCGAACTGGAGGGGATCCGGCTCAACGACCGGGCCAGTTATCCGCCGGTGGTCGCCACCGACCTGACCAGCGAGATGACGCCCGAGACCCGGGAACTGCTCGAGCAACGGACCCGGATCGACCGCCGGGTGTGGACCGCGATCGCGCAGCGGGTGCTGCCCGACGCCGACCCCGCGGCGGTGCTGGCCGAGGGGCTGGCCGACTCGGTGCGCCGCTACAGCGCGATGCCCGCTGCTCCGCGCCGCGGCGGTGTGGCGCGGCGTACGGCGGAGCGCGTGCTCCGGGCCAAGGCCCGCCTGGATCCGCGGTTGAAGGGCTTCCGCTGACAATTCGTTGACCACGGCAAGCATCGCCTACGCTGCTCGACCGTGCCCTCCCCGCAGCCGGCGCAGGCGCGCGCCATCACCCTCGTCATCGCCCTGTGCGGGATCGCGGCGTCCCTGACCCAGACCATGATCGTGCCGCTGGTCCCGGTGTTGCCCACGATCCTGCGCGCCGACGCCGCCGACGCGTCGTGGGCGCTGACCATCACGCTGCTGGTCGGCTCGGTGATGACGCCGATCGGCGGGCGGTTCGGGGACATGTTCGGCAAGCGCCGGGTGCTGCTGGTCGCGCTGGCCGCCTTGACGCTCGGCTCGGCCACCTGCGCGCTCGGCGAGGGCCTCGCGCCGATGCTGGTGGGGCGTGCGCTGCAGGGCGCCGCGATGATGGCGATCCCGCTGGGCATCAGCATCCTGCGCGACGAACTGCCCCACGAGCGGGTCGGCGGGGCGATCGCCCTGGTCAGTGCGTCGATGGGGTTCGGCGGGGCACTGGGGCTGCCGCTGGCCGCGTTCATCGCGGACCGCTTCGACTGGCACACGCTCTTCTGGGTCGCCACCGCGGTCGGCGCGGTCGGACTCTTCGCGGTCTGGCGCCTGGTCCCCGAATCCCCCGTGCGTACGCCGAGCCCGATCGACGTACCCGGTGCGCTTGGCCTGGCCGCCGGCCTGGTCGCCCTGCTCGTCGCGATCACCAAGGGCGACACCTGGGGATGGACCAGTCCGACCACGCTCGGCCTGGTCGCTGCCTCGGCGGTCATCTTCGCCGGCTGGAGCAGGTGGGAACTGCGCATCCCCGCCCCGATGGTCGACCTGCGGGTCAGCGCCCGGCGCCAGGTGCTGGTCACCAACGGCGTCTCGGTGCTGATGGCGTTCGCGATGTTCGCCGTCTCGTTGATCCCGATGCAGATCATGATGGCGCCACGCTCGACCGGCTATGGGCTCGGCCACGACATGCTCACAGCCGGCCTGATGATGGCGCCAGGCGGGCTGGCCATGCTGCTCGCCTCACCGGTCTCGGCCCGGATCTCGGCGCTGCGCGGACCGCGGACGTCACTGGCGCTGGGGTGCGCGACGATCCTGGGTGGTTATCTGGTCTTCCTGTTGCTGCGCGAGGAGAGTTGGCAGATCGTGCTCGGCTCGTCGCTGATCAGTGCCGGTGTCGGGTTCGGCTATGCCGCGATGCCGGCCCTGATCATGGGCGCGGTCCCGGTCTCGGAGACAGGTGCCGCGAACGGGCTCAACGCGTTGATGCGCTCGATCGGCAGTTCGATCTCCTCGGCAGCGGTAGCGGCCGTGCTGGCCTCGATGACGATCACCGTCGGCGGCCACGCGTTCCCCTCCTCGACCGGGTTCGACGTAGCCATCTGGATCACCATCGCCGCCTCTGCTGGTGCGCTGGCGCTCACTTTCGCGCTGCCGCGGCACCGTGGCCCCCAGGCCGAGGCGGATGCTGCCCTGACCGACCTGTGAGCGGTGCTGCACGGCGTACGTCCGGCAGGCCGGCGTACGCCGGCCACTTGTGCGGTGCTGTTGACGAATCGGCGCGTCGCAGCCCTACTCCAGCGACCGTAACCCCGCGTTACAGCTGGGAAATCACCGAAGAACGTAGGGTTCAGGGGGCGGGGGCGATCTCCTCGTACGAGCCCGGGATGATCGCCTTGCGGGTGGCCACCTTCTTCGCGGGTACGCCGAAGACCACCGCGTTGTCGGCGACATCGGAGAGGACCACCGTGTTCGCGCCGACCTGGGCATAATTGCCGATCCGCACCGGGCCGGCCAGCACCGCATTGGCCAGCACGATCGCCCCGTCACAGATCTCGGGGAAGCCATCCTCGGGCGGCGCGTCAGGCTGCTTCACCCCGGCCGTGATCCCGCCGCCGAAGGTGACGTTGGCACCGACCCGCAGCCCGTTGCCGATCACGATCCCGTTGGGGTGCGGCATCAGCAGGCCGGGACCGACGTCCATGCCGGGCACGAAGTCGGCGCTGAGCAGATACATCCCCACCGAGCGGAGCACGAACGCGAGCCGGGTGCGCCCGGCCTGGTGCGCCTTCTGCTGGGCGCGCAGGATGATCGAGGCGACCATGCCGGGATGGCCGATGCACTGGATCAGCACCCGCGGCCAGTTCGCCGGGCGGTCCGGGCGATAACGCTCGAGGTCGGAGAAGACCAGTTGGGTGAAGCTCAGGCCCGCCGAGGAGGTGAGTGTGGACATGGGTCGATCCTTCCCTACAACTCAGGCGCGGAAGAAGACCGCGTCCATCTGCAGCACTTCACCGGTGGGCGCGGCGTACCCCTGCTCGATGACGGCGATCCGGAAGCCGTTCGCATAGCCCCAAGCGATCGCCTCGTCGGCCAGCATCCCGCCTTCGTAGAGCGGCACGAAGGAGATCTCCAGCTGGATCCCCACGCACTTCTCGATCACGGCCGGGCCGCCCTCGATCACCGCCTTCTCGAAGCCCTGAGTGTCGATCTTGAGGAACGGCGCCCGTGCGGTGCCCAACACGTCGAGGTCGTCGAGCCGCTTCACGGTGATCGTCTCGGTGCCCACGTAGTCCACCTCGGGTGCCGCCTCGCGGTGCGCGTCCAGCATCGGCAGCAGTGAGCTGGAGTTGGAGTTGGAGGCCACGTTGATCTCGGCCTCCCCGGCCTCGGCACCGAGCGCATGGTGGTGGGCGCGCCAGCCGGCGTCGGTGCCGGCGACCAGGTCGAGGTACGCCGTACGCAACGGCTCGAACGACTCGATCCGGCCGGTGTAGCCGAACTCGCGCAGTTGCCGCCCATAGCCCCCGTTCGCGGCGCCCACGTCCAGCACCAGGTCCACGCCGTGGCGGGCGAAGAGATTCTGCCGGCGCGCGGCCGGATGACGGCGCACCTCGAAACCACGGCGGGCGAGCAACTCGGCGGCCAAGCGGGCGGGGCGATCGAACCGGGACACGCCCCAGAGCATAGGGGCAACACGTCCCGGATGGTGGCCGGCGCCACATCCCTGCCGTAGCCTTCCGAGCGTGAATCCACGACTGAGGGCGATGGCCCGCACCGGCGTACGCGTCGTCAACCATCCCGTCGCCAAGCGGCGGATCACCCGCACGCTGGCCGATGCCGCCCGTCCGATCAAGCTCGAGATCGGCGGCACCGCGAAGCGGCCCGGGTGGGTGGTGACCAACGTCAGCGCCCTGGCCCGCAACTACCTCGACGCCACCGTCACCTGGCCGCTCGAGGACGACTCGGTCGAGTTCGTGTACGCCGACAACGTGATCGAGCACATCCCGCTCGCGGCCGGTCGCGCCATGCTCGCCGAGGCGAAGCGGTGCCTGCGCCCCGGCGGCGTGATCCGGCTGGTCACCCCCGACATCCGCCATCACATCGAGCTCTACCTCTCCGGGGCAGACCCGCTGGCCAGCCCGGCCGGCAAGCACTACGCGTCGATGGGGCTGACCGTCGAGCACCCACTGGACCTGGTCCGGATCCCGATCGGCGAGTTCGGCCACCACTCCGGGTATGTCTACGACCCCGAGACGCTGGGCGCGGAACTGGAGCGCGCCGGGTTCTCCCAGGTCACCCGCTGCGAGCTCGGCGAGAGCGACCACGCCGCACTGGCCGGGCTCGACCAGCGCTCCGGGTCGGAGCGGGCGCAGATGGCGATCGAGGCGACTGCCTGATCCCGGCGCTTCAGCGCAGGCCGAGCAGGGTCTCCGCGAACGCGTCCGCGGTCGCCGGTGGCACGCTGCCCGGGCGCATGCCGTCGCCGTCGAGCACCTGCCGGATGCCTGCGCCCAGGTCGGGAACGGTGAGCGCCACCGCGATCCCGCCCCCGGTGGCACGCACCTCGCGGGCACGGACCTCGGAACCCGCGGTCACCACGGGTACGCCGGCAGCCAGCGCCTTGCCCATGATCCCACTGGGCCCGTTGTTGGTCAGCGCCAGCGGCACCACGTCCACCGCGGCGACCATCTCGTCCATCACCTGGTCGGTCAGGAATCCGGGGCGCACCACGATCCGTCCGCGGCGCTCCTCATCCAGGCCGTCCAGCCACTCCTGGACCTCGGGCGTCACCTTGCCGGCCAGGACCAGGCGCCCCTCCACCCCGGCGTGCTCCATCGCGTCCAGGATCATCGGGGCGTTCTTCCGCTCACCGACGACGCCGAAGATGCCGATCAGGGGCAGGTCCGGATCCAGCCCGTGCTTCGCGCGCAGTTCGGCGCGGTCCCGGGAGTGGGCCAGGCTGATCGCAGGGTCGCGGGCGCGCTTGACGATCCACCCCGGGCTCATGTCGTCGCGGCCCGCGAAGCCGGCGAAGCGGTGCACCGTGCCGTTGGCGCGGGAGAGCAGCGCCAGGCCACCCTTGGAGATCCGCAACTTCCAGCCGAACGTGTCGCGCAGGCCGAGCTTGGCCGGATAGCGGGTGAGCATGAAGATCACCCGCGGCTTGCGGGCCAGACCCTTGAACGCCGGGCGGGCGACGTACCACCACTTCTTCAGAGACTGGTCAGCGTCCATCACGATCACCGTCGCCACGTCGCGCTCGCGGCACACGGCCGCGATCTGGCGGGCCATCTCGCGGGTCGCGGGATAGACCTCGTCGAAGACCACCACGACGTCCAGTTCGACGTCGGCCAGGAACCCGTCGAACGCGTCGTCCTCCCGCCCCTTGGTCGAGGTCAGCAGGATCGCCTCGCCGGTACGCCGCGCCACCCGCGCCACGTTCGCCACAGCCTGGAAGCGGTGCCCGCTCGGGTCGGGTTCAACGATCAGGGTTGCGCTCACGCCGGTAGCCAATCACACCACCTCGTCCAGCTTCCCGAAGCGGCTGCCCGGGTCCTCGAGCGCCTCGGGCCAGGCCAGGATGGCCGGCTCGTGGAGGCGCAGCATCGCGTCCAGCAGGTCCTTCGGGTCGGCGAAGTCGCCCGGCTCCAGCGGCGCGTGGAGTTGCACATAGGGGGCATCCCCCCCGCGCTCCGCAGTGGCCACCACGACCTGGCTGTCGGTCAGCGCCGCGATCCTGGCAGCCCCGAAGGAGCCCCGGACCCGCTGGCCGAGGAACTCGACCTCGGTCTGGCCGGGCACATCGGAGGCCATCGCCATCACCACCCCGGGGGCCATCGCATCGATGACCGCCTGGCTGCCGCCGGCCGTGGAGACCAGGGGGCCACCACGGCGGACCACGTTCACGTGCTGGCGGATGTCGATCGGTGCGTCCGGCTGCATCGCCGCGTCCAGCACCAGGACGTGGCATTCGACGCCGACCCGCTTCAGTGAGCCGAAGAGCCCGTCGAACTGGTGGTGGTGCATGAAGTTGAGGATCACCGGACGACTGCGGTCGATGTGCTCGGTCCCGCGGATCTCCTGGCGGGTGATCAGGTGCGGCTTCCACCGCATCCAGCGGCGCATCATCGCGTGCTCGGCGTACTTGCGGGCCAGCTCGGGGACCTCACCGGCCCGGTCGGTGCGCGCCAGCAGGAACCGCATCGGCGCCTCGTTCAGCTCGCGATAGGCAGGGTCGGCCCAGAGCTTGTCGACCTTGTCGGCCACCATGCCCGGCAGCCGCGAGGCCGGCACGAGGCGGCGTACCTGCTGGAGTTGGTCCCTGGCTCCCATGCCCTCGATCCACCTGTCACCCGGTTGCGTCACCTGTCACCGGGGACAACTCCGCAGCGCGTCGGAGGCTACGGGAATCCCGCGGGCGCCTGCGTCGTTGACCCCGTGTGACCCCCGGCCTGATCATCCTCCTCGTCGTCGTGGTGCTGGTGCTCGCCCTCGGCGGCTGGCGGCTGAGCACCGACGGCCGGTTCCGTGCCGGGCGTACGCCGCCTGCTGACGCGCCGCCGTCGCTGCTGGCCGGGACGCCCTGGCAGGACCAACTCGGCGAGCGGGCCACCCTGCTCCAGTTCTCCAGCGCCTTCTGCGCGCCGTGCCGGGCCACGCGCCGTACCCTCGGCGAGGTCGCGGCCATCGTGCCGGGCGTCGTCCACGTCGAGGTCGATGCCGAACTGCACCTGGACCTGGTCCGCCAGCTCAAGGTGATGCGGACCCCGACCACGCTGGTCCTCGATGCGGCCGGCCACGAGGTCACCCGGGCCGCCGGCGCACCCAGCAAAGACCAGGTCATCGCCGCGCTGGCCCAGTCCTGACGACGCGTTGACGTGTCGTTCACCGTCACGTGGTGACAGCAACCGACATCGCAGTGGCTCGCGGAGGGATCAGCCGCCGGCGAACGGCGGCAGGAACTCCACTGACTGCCCGGGCCGGATCCGCACCTGGTCGGGATCGAACCGGCCCACCGGCTCGTCGTCGAGCAGCACCGAGCAGGCCCCGATCACCCGCTCGGCGTCGGGGTGACGGGCCAGGATCTGCTCCCGCACCTGGCTCAGGGTGATCACGTCATCGACGTCGAAATAGTCCTCGTTGACGCCGGTCACGGCCCGCGCCGAGGCCCAGTAACGGACCACGACCTGCGGTCCGGGTTCCGGCTGGTGCGCATCGACTGGGCTCACAAGCGATATCCTGCCATCAACGTCCGAGCGGGAAGGAGACGCCGTGAGCACCCTCCTCCTGCTGACCAGCGCCCTGCAACCCTCGGCCGAGGTGATCCCCGGGCTGGCCCTGTTGAGCCACCAGGTCAAGGTGCTCCCTGCCGAGGGCAGCGCGCTGCTCGAGGCCCCCGAAGCGGACCTGCTGCTCATCGACGGGCGCAACGAACTCGCCCAGGCCCGCGACCTGTGCCGCCTGATCCGCACCACCGGCACCGACGTCCCGGTCGTCCTCATCGTCACCGAGGGCGGACTGGCGGTGGTGGCGGTGGACTGGGGCATGGACGACGTCGTGCTCAACACCTGCGGCCCGGCCGAACTCGACGCCCGGATCCGGCTGGCGATCGGACGCCTGGCCGCGCAACGTGAGGCCGACGACCCCGAGTCCCACGTGATCCGCAGCGGGGACGTGGTCGTCGACGATGCGACGTACACCGCGAAGCTCTCCGGGCGCCCCCTCGACCTGACCTTCAAGGAGTTCGAACTGCTGAAGTTCCTGGCCCAGCACCCCGGGCGGGTCTTCTCTCGCCAGCAGTTGCTCCAGGAGGTGTGGGGCTATGACTACTTCGGCGGCACCCGCACCGTCGATGTCCACGTACGCCGCCTGCGCGCCAAGCTCGGCCCCGAGCACGAGACCCTGATCGGCACCGTCCGCAACGTGGGCTACCGCTTCATGCCCCCTCCCCGCGAAACCACCGACGCCCCCGAGGACACACGAACGCTCAATGGTTGATGGTCGAAAGCTCACTCGTTGATTTCGTGACCGCAACGATTGAGCTTTCGGACATCAACGAGTGAGCGTTCGCGACGCAATGGGTGAGCGTTCGTGGGACTACCGGCGGTATTGCACGTGGGTGTCGGCGTCGGCGTGGGTGAAGCCCAGGCCCTCGTAGACCGCGCGGGCGGGCAGGTTGTCAGCCTCGACGTAGAGGATCACCTCGCCGTCGTCGTCCAGCACCGAGGCGAGGTGGTGCAGACCGGCCAGGGTGAGTTCCTTGCCGAGTCCGCGGCCTTGGGCGGTCGGGTCGATGCCGACGACGTACACCTCGCCGACGCCGGCCGAGTGCACCTTGGTCCAGTGGAAGCCGAGCATCACCCCGTCCGGTCCCGGCTCGACGGCGACCAGCAGCCCGGCCGGCGAGAACCACGGCTCACCCATCCGCTCGGCCAGGTTCGCGGCATCCATCGCGCCTTGCTCGGGGTGGTCGGCGAAGGCGGCCGCGTTGATCCGGAGCAGTTCGGCCTCGTCACCGGGGCGGAACTCCCGTACGTCGTGCCCTCCGCGGCGCTGCACCTCAGGGAGGGCGCGCGCGACCGGCCGGCGCATCACCCACAACTCCCGTGCCCGGGCGAACCCGTGCCGCGCAGCGAGCACCGCGGCCCCCGGATGGTCCCCGTGCGACCAGGCCTCGCGGGCACCGGCGTCGGCTGCAGCCTCGGCCAGGGCGGCACCGACCCCGGTGCCCCGGGCGGACGGCGCCACCGCCAGGTCCACCCCGTCACCGCGCAACAGCGCGAACCCTGACGAGCCGGCCAACCAGAGGCGCGCCCCGGCCAGGCCGTGGTGGCGCAGGCCCAGGTCGGCGGCCTCGTCGAGCGGGTCCTGCCCGTCGACATCCCGGCAGGCGGCGCGGATCCGGGCCAGGGCCTCGGCCACCTCGTCGGACCAGGCGTCGACCTCCACCGGGGCGACCGGTTCGGCGGCCATCAGGAGAGCCCCGCAGCCAACTGGTCGGCGATGTCGCCGACCGCGCGGGGGCCGGAGTTCCCCACGCCGACCATGTTGAGGAAGCCGTGGATCATCCCTTCCTCGCGCACGTGGGTGACCTGCACTCCCTTGTCGCGCAGCTTCTTCGCATACGCCTCCCCCTCGTCGCGCAGCGGGTCGAAACCGGCGGTCACCACGTGGGCCGGGGCCAGCCCGTCGGGGACGGCGGCATAGATCGGGGAGAGCCGGAGGTCGCGGACGTCCGCGCCGGCCAGGTAGGACTCCTCGGCCAGGTCCATGAACTCGTCGGTGAGGAAGAAGCCCTGGCTGAGCTCCCGGCGGCTCGCCGACTTCACCGCGAAGTCGGTGCACGGATAGATGAGCAACTGGAACGCCAGCGGCAAGCCCTCCTGGGCGGCGGCGAGCGCGACCACGGCGGCCAGGTTGCCCCCGGCCGAGTCCCCACCGACCGCGATCCGCCCGGGGTCGGCCTTGACCAGGACGGGGTCGGCGGCGACGGCACGGAAGGCGGCCAGGCAATCGTCGTACGCCGCGGGGAACGGGTGCTCGGGCGCCAGCCGGTAGTCGACCGAGATCACCTGTACGCCCGCCTGCTCGGCCAGGAAGCGGCAGACCGCGTCGTGGGTGGTGTGCCCGCCGCCGTAGATGAATCCGCCGCCGTGGAAGAAGACCAGGGTCGGTCGGGCGTCGCTGGCGAGCAGCCGCCGCGGCACATAGGTGCGGGTCGGTACGCCGCCCACCTGGCCGTCGGCGGTCAGTGCGATCGGCTGACTGCCCCCGACCAGGGAACTCTGCACGGCCAGGATCTCCCGCCCCTGCTCGATCGGCACGGACTCGGCCGGCGTCTCGCGGGTGAGTTGCTGCAGCCGCAGGATCAGCTGCGTCTCCAGGTCGAGGGTGAGGCCGTCGCGGACCACCGGCTTGCCGGCGATGCCTCGCTTCACCGCGTCGGGCAGGCCCAGCACGGTGGTGAGCACGGTCCGCTTCACGGCGACCTGGGCGGCCAGTGCTGCCCGGAGGGTCGATGCGATGACTGTCGATGCCATGGTCCAGAACCTACCCGCGCCCCCGGCAGGCCGGGGTGTCAGCCGGCCCGGTTCGGGGTAGACAGGTCCCGTGATCCGTGCCGCCCTCGCCCTCGCCGCGTTCATCCTCGGCGCCCTGGCCCTGCCCGGCACAGCAGCAGCCAGCACAGCAACGAGCGAGCCGGACCCCGCCCTCCTGGCCGAGATCTCCGACGCGTGGGCGCAGGACCCGGTCTACCTCAGCAGCCGCTCGGGTGCCCTGGACCCGGACGACGCCAACCAGATCAGTGACCGGATCGACGGCTGGCGCAACGACGTCTTCATTGCGGTGCTGCCGGCGTCCGCGTTCGACGACCTGCCGGGCGCCACTGACCCGCAGAAGGCGATCGGGTTCATCGAGGCGCTGGCCGACGTGCACGGCCCGGACGGGATCTACATCGTCGCCTTCGGCGGCGTCGGCACCTATGGCGCGGCGATCGGCACCGACGATCCGGTCGGCCCGATCATGGCCGACCAGGTCGCCCAGCACACCCTGGGCCAGCTCGCGGAGACACTCAACGGCGTACTCGACGACCTCGGCGCCCCCGACTCACCCGACGGGCGCTCCCCGTGGCCGTACATCAGGATCGGCCTGCTGGTCGCCGCGATCGGGGTGGGCGCCATCTTCGTGAAGCCGGCGTTGCTCAGGCGTCGCCGCCGCGCCCACGGCCGGGAACGCTGGTCCGGGCCGGCCGAATACCGGCCGAGCTTCGACGTACAGCCCGACGAGCACGACACCGTCGTCGAGCGGCTCGCGCTGGCCCGGGAGGACGTCACCCGCCTGGGCGAGCAACTCGACCGCGAGGACCTGCCGACCACCGATCCCGCCGTGGCTGCCCATGTCCAGGCCGCGCTCGACGGGTACGCCGAGGCGTCGCGCCGGGTGGACGGCCTCACCACCGACGACGAACTGCGCGAACTGGCCGAAATCACCGACCATGCGCGCTGGCAGATCGAGTGCGCGCGGGCCCGGATCGACGGTACGCCGCCACCGGCCCGGCGAGCGCCCTGCTTCCTGGACCCGGGCCATGGCATCTCGGTGACCGACTGGTCGTGGGCGCCGGCTGGTGGCGTGGAGCGCCCGGTGCCGGTGTGCCGGGCCTGTCTGGAACGACTCAGCGGAGGAGCACGACTCGACGGAGGAGAAGGATGAGGATCAATCTGGCACCCCTGGTCAAGGGACTGGTGTGGGTGGCCTTCATCGGGTTCTACGTCCTGATCCAGACGGGCGGGATCGGGCCGGGCACCACCGACAACGACCCCTACCCGTCGTACGATCCGGCACCGTCCACGGCACCGAAAGGCCAGGCTCGCGCCTATCTCTCCTCGGTTGCCGAGGAGGTGGCCCGGCCCGGCGTCTGGGTGGATCCGGTCGTCATCGAGGACCGCAAGCTCAGCCAGGCCGAGGTCGAGCAACTGGACGCTGCCGCGCGGGCCGCGGATGGCCCGATGCGGATCGCGGTGATCGACAAGGCGAAGATCCTCGACGACGAGGGACGCCGGATGGCCTGGATGGGTGAGGAACTGGTCGGTCAGCTCTATGACCGGGTCGGCGCGGACGGCATCTATCTGGTGCTGGTCCATGACGATCGGGACCGGGAGTTCTCGGCCGTCCAGTTCGCCGAGGACGGACCGACGTACGACGTGGAGGGTGCGGTCAACGAGGCAGTGGACTGCTGCGCCCCCGGCTATGAGCGGATGATCGCCACGTTCATCGACTCCGGGGACGACATCGACCGCCCGTTCTGGTGGTACCTGGCCTGGCTGACCGGGATCGTGGCCGTCATCGGCGCCGCCGTCTGGCTGTGGCGCTTCTGGCGGCGCAAGGTCGCCGAGAAGCGGGCAAACGAGGAGACCATGGCCGTGCTGCACGCCCCCCTCAACGAGGAGGTCGTCGAGCTCTCCGCCCGGGTCGCCGCGCTGCCGCCGGTGACCGGGGCCGACGAACTCGTCCCCGGCAAGGCGGGCAACCAGCTGGTCAGTGCCACCCGGAAGGTGCTCGACCTGGTCGAGTCCGCGCGCCAGAAGCTGGACACGATGGAGACCGCGAAGCAGGCCAGTGAGGTCACCACCCGGCTCGCGGATGCCCGCTACTGGCTGGCGGTGATCGAGGCGTTGCGGGCCGGCAAGGAGCAGCCGCGACGTACGGCGCCGTGCTTCTTCGACCCACGCCACGGACCGAGCACGGGCACCACGTCGTACAAGCCGAAGGGTGGCGTCACCCGCACCGTCGAGGCCTGCGACGCGTGCCTGGCCGAGGTCGAGGCGAAGCGGCAGCCGCAGGTGCGCACCTTCGTCAAGGACGGCAAGCCGGTCTTCTACTGGGACATGGACATCGCCTCCAAGCCCTACCTGGACGGCTATTGGCAGCGGCGTCGCCACCCGGCCCCGACCGCGCAGCGGGTGCGGGCGCTCTCGTTCAGCGGACCGACCAAGGAGCCCTCGCGCGGCGTGCACTTCGTGTGGGAGTCAAACTCCTCGACCAGCCGGTGGAGCGGGGGCTCGTCGAGTGGCCGCTCGTCCTCGTCCTCGTCCTCGTCCTCGCGGAGCCGGTCCTCCGGTGGTGGGCGGAGCAGTCGGTCCTCGTCGCGGTCGAGCGGGAGCCGGCGCTTCTGAGGGTGGGCGCGCTCGGGGCGCCGGCTGTTCGGGTGCACATGCACCGTTGCGGCCCCCGTACGCCGGTTTCCAGGGCCGTTTCGGTGCACGTGCAGCGTTCCAGCTCCTCGCGGCGACCTATTCGAAGATCGAGGGGCGTCCGTCGCCGCCCTCACGGGCCCAGCGCGGCATGATGAAGATGCCCTCGCAGCGGACGGTCGGGCCATCGGCGTCGCCGATCTCGCCCTTGACGATGGTCTTGATGCCGTCGAGGCGGTCGACCCACGCCTCGGCGTACAGGTCACCCAGCGGCGTACCGCGCTCATAGCGCAGGGTGAGCGTGCCGGTCATCCCTGCGTGCCCGCCCGACGCGGCTGCCTCGCCGGAGATCTGGTCCAGGATGAGGGCGCTGACGCCGCCGTGGACGAGTCCGGGCGGACCTTCGTACGCCGCACCGAGGTGGAACTCGGAACGGGCCCGGCCCGATTCGGGCCAGATGACCTTCAGCGGCGGCGCGACCGCGTTGCGCAGGCCGACCACGGCGTTGCCGTAGTTGCGGGCCGACTTGCGCTCCGGGTCGATCGAGACGCCATAGCTGCTCGGGATCTGCGAGACGGTGAGCCGCTCGGTTAGGGCGTCGATCTCGGCCCGGGCCGCGATCAGCTCCTCCTCGGCAACCGTGCTGCGCAGCACCGCATCGACCAAGCGCCGAGTGCTCTCGGCGAGCCCGCCCTGGACTTCCTGCTCGCGGGCGAGCTGCTCATCGGTGACGGGCTCGATGCGGTAGTCAGACATGGCGCAACCCTAGTCCTGTGTAGTCACCAACTCCTACGTCATCGCGTTGTCACCCTCGTCACCTGGCTGGTTGACTGGCGCGATGACCGAGCTGATCCGGCCCGACGTTGCCTGGTACGACCGCTGGCGTGCGGCGTACGACGAATTCGGCGGGGTCGGCCTGGACGGAGCGGGCTACTTCGGTACGCCGCCGGTGGCGCCGTCGCGCGAGGACTTCGAGGCGATGGTTGCGGACCGCCTGGCCCAGGAGGAGCCGGCGACGGTGATGCCGCCCGGGCTGGTGCACTGCACGTTCCGCTGGATCACCGCCGGCGACGACTTCATCGGCTTCCTCGCGATCCGGCACGAGTTGAACGAGTTCCTGCTCGAGCAGGGCGGCCACATCGGCTATTCGGTGCGCCCCTCCCGGCGGCGCGAGGGGCATGCCTCGCGGGCACTGGCCCTGGGCGTGGCCGAGGCGCGTGGGCTCTGCATCGAGCGGGTGCTGGTCACCTGCGACGTGGAGAATGCCGGCTCGCGGCGCACCATCGAGAAGAACGGTGGCGTGCTGGAGGACGAGCGCCAGGGGAAGTTGCGCTTCTGGATCTGACCCCGGTCAGTGGGTGGGCCGACTGCGGGCTTCCTCGTAGTGGTCCAGGATCCGGGTTAACTCGTGCGGGTCCACCATCGAGTCGTCGATGACGTACGGCGGCATCGACTTGCGCAGGATGTGGACCTTCCAGCCGCGTCGCCCGGGGGTGCCGAGGACCTCCAGCTTCGTGTAGGGGCTGGCCAGGTCGAAGCGGTGGTGGCTGTCGTTCGAGCGGATGTCGAGCAGTCCGCGCTCCACCACGATCTTGGCGGGCTCGGCGGTCGAGTGGGCGCCCCACAGGATCAGGGTCAGTACGCCGGCCGTGGCGGCGTAGGCGATGTGCTGGGTGGTCCTCGTGTCCCAGGCGATCCAGCCGAGCAGGCAGGTTGCCATGAAGCCGAAGAGCAGCAGCGTGCCGAGCAGGCGCTGGGTGCCGCGCTGCGGAGTCAGTTCGATCTTCTCCGGCAGGGGCCCCGATCCTGCCTTGGTGGCAGGTTCCTTCTTCGGCCGTTCCGCCTTGACCGGCGCGGGCTTGGGCTCATTGGGCTTCTTCGGCTCCTTGACCTTCGGCAGGGGCTTGGCCGGCTTCTTCTCGGCAGCGGGCTCGCGCGGTGCCTCTGCCTCAGGTGCCTCGTCGGCGGTCGGGGCGTCCGTCTCGGTGACGGCGGCGAAGACCTCGGCTGCGGCGGCCTTGCGACGGTCGACGTCCGCGGCGGGGACTGCCGGCGCTGGAGCCGGGGCCTCCTCGTCCTCTACGTCGTCCTCGTAGTCACCGGCGTCTTCGTCGTAGTCCTCGTCCAGGTCGGACTCGTAGTCCTCGTCGTAGTCCTCGTCGAACTCCTCCGCCGGTAGCGCGGCCGCGGCGACAGGGGCGGGCTCGATCTCCTCGACGGGTGCGGGTTCCGCGACCGGCTCGGGTACGTCGACCGGCACAGGCTCTTCCGGCGCAGGCACCGGGTCTGGTTCGGGCGCTGGCACGGGTTCGGGCGCTGGCACGGGCTCGCTGAGTGTCTGCGGCCTGAACGCGGCGTACGGGTCCAGGGTGGGTTCCTCGGCCGCGGTTCCCGGTTCCGGCTCAGGCTGCGGCTGCGGCTCGGCCGCAGGTTCGACGGCGTCCTCAACAACCGGCACGGGCTCAGGCTCAGTAACCGCTTCGGGCTGCGGTTCGATGACCGGCTTGGAGAGGGTGGTGTCGCCGGTGCGGGCAGTGGCCGCAGCAAGGATCTGTTCCAGCGTCATGAACTTGGGAGCTTCTGGCTCGGGTTCGGGCGCCGGCTCCGGCTCGACGACGTCCTCGACCACCGGCTCAGGAGCTTCCTCGACCACCGGTTCGGACTCTGGCTCAAGCTCTGGTTCGGGCTCGACCACGTCCTCGATCACCGGCTCCGGCTCGAAGGCCTCGTCAGTTACCGGCTCGGACTCGACGACCGGTTCGGGCGTGGACTCGGACTCCGGTTCAACGACGGGCTCAGGCTCGGGCTCGACGACGTCCTCGACCACCGGCTCAGGTTCAACGACATCCTCAACCTCAACCACCGGCTCCGAATCCGGCTCGAGGGCCTCGTCAGTTACCGGTTCCGGGGCGGGCTCGACAACAAACTCGGGCTCCGGTTCAACGGCCGCCCACGGCTCGGACTCGACGGCCGGTTCGGGCTCGGGCTCGACAACATCCTCAACCACAGATTCGACGACGGGCACGGGCTCCGGCTCCGGTTCGACCACCGGCTCAGGCTCGGGCTCAACCACGGGCTCGGCGACCGGCTCAGGCTCGGCGACGTCCTCGACCACCAGCTCGGGCGCGGGCTCGACGACATCCTCGGCAACGGGCTCAACGAGGGGTTCCGCTTCCGGCCCGGGCGCCGACTCGACGGGCTCCTCCACCGGCTCGTCCGGCAGCGCCGAGAACGCCTCGCCCGGACGCTCCGTGGCCAGTTCGCTCAGCCAACCGGGAATGTCGTCGTCGGGGTCCTGGATCTCCTTGCGCCGCTGGCCAGGCGGAGTGGCAGCACGACGAATCGCATCACCGGTGGACTTCTTGTTGCGCCGCCCGAAGAACCGACCGCGCTTCTTCGGTTCCTCGTCCTCCATCTCACGCATGACAGCGGCGAGTGCCGGCTCCATGATGGCGGCGTCGGAGAGTTGCGGTGCGGCAGGCTCGACCGAGCGACGACCCCCAGTGATGGGCTCAGGCTGCTCCTCGGCTCGCTCTGCGTCCCGCCGTTGACGGGCCAGTTCCTCCAGCACCTCGCGGTGATCGATCTCGCCCGTGGTCTCCTCGTCGGCGCGCAGCGCGGCGAAGACGTCCATCGGTGCCGTGGGCTCATAACCGCCTCGATCGGGGCTGGCCAACTGTGTCGGGTCCAGCGCAGCAATGTCCCGTCCTGCGTCCGGGGCCGGCGCATCAGCAGCGTCCTCGCCCTCATCTGCCTGGGCCTCCGCAACTTCCGGCTCGTCCACCTGAACCGGCGTCGGCACCGTCTGGGGTTCGTCGAACACCTCGGGTTCCGCGGCGACCGGCTCGTCGAACACGCCAGGTTCCGCGGCCACCTCCGCTACGAACTCCTCGTCGTGCGCGGCAGGCTCCTCGGCGGCGGGCTCCACGACAGCGGCTGGCCCGATCTCGTCCAGGTCCACGTCGTCCGTTGCCGGCGCGGTCTCCTCGATCGTCGACTCCGCAACCACCTGGACTTCGGGCTCAGGCTCAGGCTCGGGCGTGACTGCCTGTTCCGGGGCAGCCACCAAATCCGACTCGATCACCTCATCCGGGTGGACCTCGTCCTCACCCTCGGACCCTTCGTCGTAGTCCTCGTCGCCGTAATCCTCGTCGTACTCAGCCTCGGCTGCAGGGACCACCTCGTCGAGAGCGACCTCGATCCCAGCCTGGACCGGCTCGTCGTCCTCGTAGTAGTCCTCGTCATCCGCGTCCGAGACCTCAGTGTCCGAAGCCCCGGCGTCCGGCTGCTGGGCAATCGATTCGTCGGCCTCGGCATCCGCCTCGACGGCGACACTCGCCTCCTCATCGGCTGCCACGTCACCAGGAGCCTCGTCCTCAAGCGCCGTGGCGGCGGGCTCCTCGACGGCGGGCTCGTCCTCAAGCGCATCCCCGTCGAGATCGGTCTCGAAGTACGGGTCCGACAGAGGGTCAAGCACACGTGCGGCCAAGGGTTCTGGCAACGGGTCGGACAACGGGTCCGGGGCGCTCTCGACGGCCGGCGTGTCCAGCGATTCCGTAATCTCGTCGGATTCGGCGGGGGCGGATTCGGCGGGGGCGGATTCTGCGTCCGCTTCGTCGGAGACTGCCTCGAAGAACGGGTCCGACAACGGATCGGAAGCACGCGCCTCTTCGACGGCCGACGACTCAGCGACTGGTTCTTCGGAAGCTGGTTCTTCGGCGACCAGATCATCGTCAGCCGGCTCCTCGGCAACGACCTCCGCAGGCGCAGCTTCGTCCGGCCCCGGGTGCTCGGGGGCCTCGTCCTCGGGCGCCGCGACCTCCGCAACCGGCTCAATCACCGGCTGCTCGACCGGTTCGAGCACCGATTCCTCGACGGGCTCGGCGCCAGCAACCACCTCGTCAGCAGCCGGGGACGTCGGCTCCACCAGATCAGCAGGATTGAAGAGCGCACGCTGCCACTCGCTGCTCGCTGCCGGCGTGAGGGGCGCCGGGGGCCGCGTCGCGGCACGGTGCGAGCGGCGCGGCACCGGCGGCGGGGCTGCCTCGACGGCGGGGGCCTCGGCCTCCTCCTTGGGCGCCAGGCGCTTCTGCAACATGGCCGCCAACCTGTCGCGCCGCTCCTCGTCGCTCAGTTGGCCGCTCCCGCGTGCCGGCATGGCTCCGCGGGGCACGATCGGTTCGGGCGCTGGCGGGGCTGGAACGGGTTCAGCCACCACTGGTGCCACCGTCTCGGCCAGGGATTCCTTGATCACCGGGATCTCGCCCGTACGCCGCGTCTCCTCGTGGCGGAGCAGTTGCGGGAGCGGAGCGGTCAGCGGGTCGAGTTCCTCCTCGCCCACCTCTGGCTCGCCGTGCGGGGCCTCCGCATCGGTCTCAGGGGTCGCTCCGGGAACGACCCGCTTGGCCAGCCACTGGTCGATCAGTGGCAGGCCCGGATCACCCGAGTCCTCCGGAGTTGTGCCCATGCCCCCAAAACTATCTACTTCCGGGCACGTTATGGGCCTAGTTGCTCACATTTGGTCAACAAGTTGTCGCAACCGGCCACGAACGGCGATGAGTAGGCCCTGTGGGACTCGAACCCACAACCAACGGATTAAAAGTCCGGTGCTCTGCCAATTGAGCTAAGGGCCCGGGCTGGCTGAGGACGTGCGTGGCGTTCCGGAACGGCGGTGAGCCCTCCCGGGCCGTCCGCGCACCTGCTCGATCAGACCCGCCACCTGCCCGGTTGTGCCTGGGCCACCAGTGGTGCGTGCAGCGTATCGAAGCACGCACGAAGGCGTCGGTTCAGGCTGCCTGGGCGGCTGCAGGTGTAGGCGTACCGGACCCACGCACCCACCCCGCCCCGACGCGTCAACACGTGCCGGCTCGGCGTACTCGGGGTCGCCGTCGTGGCCCCGGAACCCGCACGGCGTACACGTGTTCACCCACCCGCAATGAAGAGTTCGCCGTTTTCCACAGATTGATGTCCGACGAAGGTTCCATTTCCCCCGGTGGTTGGTAGGCTCGTGCCTGCATTAGGTGCAAGTTCCAGCAAGGCTGACGCCCGCGGAGTTTGTGATCCAACGGCGTTTCTTCTTCGTGGGCCCTCCACGAGTCGGAGCGACGTGTCACCGCAGCTGATGTGGGGCCGTTGAAGTGACGGCACCTCGCCCCGACTAAGGAGTATTGAGCAATGGCTCAGGGCACTGTTAAGTGGTTCAACGCTGAGAAGGGCTTCGGCTTCATCGCGCAGGAGGACGGCGGCGACGACGTCTTCGTGCACTACTCGGCAATCCAGACCAACGGCTACAAGTCGCTGGACGAGAACCAGAAGGTCGAGTTCGACGTCACCCAGGGCCCGAAGGGTCCCCAGGCGGAGAACGTTCGCCCCCTCTGATCCAGTCCTTGGACTGATCGAGACACGAAGAAGGGTCTGCTGACCCGACTTTGACCAGAGGCTCCATCCCGGTCGGGATGGAGCCTCTGGGCCATTTCCGGGCACCAACCGGGCCTTTTGTCCCCGTTCCGGGTTTCTTTCCACCGTTCACGGGGCACCATGGACCCGGGAGCCATGCCCGCGCGGGCGTCAGGGGAGGCTCCGAGCTGTCAGGAGTGACACGAGGTGGGCGATCAGTTCGACGTCTCGCTCGAGGACGCCGACTTGCTGGACGAGGTCGAGCTGACCACCAGCTTGATCATCGCGGCGAGTGCCTCCGAGACGCCCCTCTCCCAGGCGCAGATCGACGAACTCCTCGGGGTGAAGCCCCACCGCGACAAGCGCCCTGGCGCCGACTCCTGAGCGCCACGGCGCCCCCACGCAGTGGCGGCGCTCACGCCCCACGCGGTCGAGCAGTGAACCGATTTGGGCGACACGCGGATCCAACCCCTACAGTGTTTGCGTTCAGGTCCTCCTCATCAGGAGTTTTCCGTGGCTTTTCGTTTCCGACCGGTTGACGCGTCGTTCTACGACCTCTTCGCCGAATCCGCACAGCACCTTGTCAAGGGCGCCGCACTCCTCGCAGAGATGTTGGGAGGAGAAGGGGACCGCAAGGCGATCGCCGAGCAGATGCGCGCCGCCGAGCACGCCGCCGACGAGACCACCCACGCCATCGTGCGGCGGGTGAACAGCACCTTCGTCACCCCCTTCGACCGCGAGGACATCTACGCACTGGCATCCGCGCTGGACGACGTGATGGACGATATGGAAGAAGCAGTCGACCTGATCCTCCTGTACGACGTGGAGTCCTTGCCGGCCGAAGCGTCCAGCCAGGTCGAGGTGCTGCAGCGGTGCGCCGACCTGACCGCTGCCGCGATGCCGCGACTGCAGGCGATGAAGGGCCTCGACGAATACTGGATCGAGGTCAACCGCCTGGAGAACACCGGCGACAAGAGCCACCGCCGGATCCTGGCCAGCATGTTCGACGGCAAGCTCGATGCACTCGAAGTGATCAAGCTCAAGGACATCGTCGAGGCACTCGAAGGTGCCATCGACGCCTTCGAGACGGTGGCCAACATCGTCGAGCAGATCGCGGTCAAGGAGTCCTGACGCGTGGAACTCGCGATCATCACCCTGGTGGTCGTCGTGGCCCTGGTCTTCGACTACACCAACGGGTTCCACGATGCAGCCAACGCCATCGCGACGTCGGTCTCGACGCGCGCGCTGACGCCGCGCGTGGCCCTGGCCATGGCAGCTGTGATGAACTTCGTCGGCGCCTTCCTCGGGCAGAAGGTTGCCCAGACCGTCAGTGAGGTGATCACACCACCTGACGGATCCCATGGCCTGGTCATCGTGATGGGCGGCCTGCTCGGCGCCATCGCCTGGAACATGATCACCTGGTACTTCGGACTTCCGTCGTCCTCCTCGCACGCCCTGATCGGCGGCCTCGCCGGCGCCGCCATGGCCGCCGGTGTCACCGTGCACTGGGGCACCATCGTCGACAAGGTCGTCATCCCGATGGTGGTCTCGCCGTTCTTCGCCTTCGGCGCCGGCTTCGTGGTGATGGTGGCGATCATGTGGATCTTCCGCAAGGCGAACCCGTCGAAGGCGCAGCGCGGCTTCCGCTTCGCGCAGACCGTCTCCGCCGCGGCGATGGCCCTGGGCCACGGGCTCCAGGACGCCCAGAAGACGATGGGTGTCATCTTCCTGGCGCTGCTCGCTGGTGGGTACGTCGCGGGTGGGGACCCCCTGCCCTTCTGGGTGATCTTCGCCGCGGCCGCCGCGATCTCACTCGGCACCTGGTCGGGTGGCTGGCGGAT
Source organism: Nocardioides sp. AE5 (assembly GCF_031844485.1). Lineage (NCBI taxonomy): Bacteria > Bacillati > Actinomycetota > Actinomycetes > Propionibacteriales > Nocardioidaceae > Nocardioides > Nocardioides sp. AE5. The sequence continues at coordinate 20,856 of NZ_JAUZVI010000007.1, read as the reverse complement.
CATGCGCACCCTGGGCCGACGGATCATCCACCTCGACCCTCCCCGTGGCTTCGCGGCGGAGTCGGTCGCGGCCGGGGTCCTCTACACCACGGCGTACGTCTATGAGGCCCCGATCTCGACCACCCACACGATCACCTCGGCGGTGATGGGTGTCGGCGCAACCAAGCGCCTGTCCGCGGTCCGCTGGGGCGTCGCCAAGTCCATCCTCGGGGCCTGGGTGCTCACCTTCCCCGCAGCCGGCGCGATGGCTGCGGCGAGCTACTACGTGTGCCACTTCCTGCTCGAGGTGCTCTGAGGCGAAACCGTCGCACTTGTGCGGTGCTGTTGACCGAAACGGGGCGCACAGCACTACTTGAGCGACGATAACCCCGCGTTACATGGGCAAAAGTGGGGCCGGGCGGCTCAGCCGAAGCGGCCCGACACGTACGCCTCGGTGGCCTCGTTGTCCGGGTTGGAGAAGATCTTCGCCGTCGGGTTGAACTCGACCAGGTGGCCGGGCTCCCCGACCGCCTTGAGGTTGAAGAAGCCGGTCTCGTCGGAGACGCGGGCCGCCTGCTGCATGTTGTGGGTGACGATCACGATCGTGTAGTCGCTCTTCAACTCGTGGATCAGGTCCTCCACCGCAGCCGTGGAGATCGGGTCCAGCGCCGAGCAGGGCTCGTCCATCAGCAGCACCTCGGGCTCCACCGCGATCGCCCGCGCGATGCACAGGCGCTGCTGCTGCCCCCCGGAGAGCCCCATCCCGGGCTTGTCCAGCCGGTCCTTGACCTCAGTCCACAGGTTGGCGCCCTTCAGCGAGCGCTCCACGATGTCGTCCGCCTCGGACTTCTTCATCCTCCTGGCGTTGAGCCGGTTGCCGGCCAGCACGTTCTCATAGATCGACATGGTCGGGAACGGATTCGGCCGCTGAAAGACCATGCCGATCTGGCGACGTACGGCGACCGGGTCCACCGCCGGCGCGTAGAGGGACTGGCCGTCGACAACGACCTCGCCACTGACCCGGGCGCCGGGGATCACCTCGTGCATCCGGTTGAGCGAACGGAGCACCGTCGACTTGCCGCACCCGGAGGGGCCGATGAAGGCGGTGACCGACTTCGCCTTGATGTGGACGTTCACGTCCTGCACCGCGAGGAAGTCGCCGTAATAGATGTTGAGGTCCCGGACCTCGATGCTCTTGGCCATGTGTTGTTGCAGTCCTTCTGTTGTCAGCGACCGGTCTTGGGCGCGAAGACGTTCCCGATGATGCGGGCGATCAGGTTGAGTGCCATCACGATGACGATCAGCACCAGCGCCGCGCCCCAGACGCGGTCCAGCCAGATGTCGCCGTACTTGGCGTCGGCAGTGCTGCTCAGCGAGCCGTAGATGAAGACCGGCAGCGTCTGCACCGAGCCCTCGAACGGGTTCCAGTTCGCTTCCCGGGCCACCCCGCAGATGAGCAGCAGCGGCGCGGTCTCGCCGGCGACCCGCGCCACCGAGAGGGTGATGCCGGTGACGATGCCGGCCACCGAGGTCGGCAGCACCACCTTGGTGATGGTGCGCCACTTCGGCACGCCCAGGGCGTACGACGCCTCGCGCAGATCGTCGGGGACCAGCTTGAGCATCTCCTCCACGGAGCGGACCACGGTCGGGATCATCAGCAGCGACAGCGCGACACCGCCTCCCAGGCCCAGGCGCGGCAGCGGATTCCCGGTGAGCAGCATGAAGAGTGAGACGGCGAAGAGGCCGGCCACGATCGAGGGGATGCCGGTCATCACGTCGACCAGGAAGGTGATCGTGGAGGCAAGCCGCTTCCCGGCGCCGTACTCCACCAGGTAGATCGCGGTCAGCACCCCGATCGGGATCGCGATGATCGCCGCGATCGCGGTGACCATGATGGTCCCCATGATCGCGTGGTAGATGCCGCCGCCCTGGCCGAGTTCGGCGAAGCCGCTCATGTCGCGCTGCAGGAAGTCCGGCGTGACGACCGGTCCGCCCTTGCTGACCACGGTGAAGATGAGGCTGACCAGGGGTGCCATGGCGAGCACGAAGATCGACCAGACCAGCGCCTGGACGGAGCGGTCCGCCGCCTTGCGCCGCCCCTCGACCACGCGCGACCACAGGGGCAGGGCGATCACGAAGAAGAGCCAGGAGAGCAGGACGGTGCCGAACATCCCGGCGCCCAGCAGCGTGCCGAGCAACAACCCGGCGACGAGCGCGAAAGCAGCCACGATGAGGGACGCGAAGCGGGGCAACTGGCCGGCAGTGATGCCCATCGTGGGGCCCTGCTTGACCGGCGCAACGGTGTCCTGGGTCATCGTCCTCACCCCTTGACCTGACCGCGGGTGGCGATCCAGCGCCCCGCGAAGTTGACGACGAACGTGAGCGCGAACAGCGCCAGGCCGGCGAAGACCATCGTGTTGATCTTCTCCCCCGAGGCGTTCGCGTAGTTGTTGGCGATGAAGGCCGCGATCGTGTTCGGGTTGTCCTGGGAGATGACGCTCAGCGTCACGAACCCGGTCCCGGTGGCGGAGAGGACCATCGCCACGGCCATCGTCTCGCCCAGCGCCCGGCCCAGGCCGAGCAGCACCGCGGCCACCATCCCGGAGCGCGCGTAGGGGAAGACCGCCATCTTGATCATCTCCCACCGGGTGGCGCCGAGCGCCAGGGCGGCCTCCTCGTGCGCACGCGGGGTCTGGGCGAAGATCTCGCGCAGGATCGCGGTCACGATCGGCAGCGCCATCAGCGCCAGGACGATCGAGGCCGTCAGCAGCGAGCGCTGGTTGACGGTGCCGGTGAAGAACGGCAGCCAGTCGGCGTTCTCACTGAGCCAGTTGTACGCCGGCAGCAACCTGGGGGCGAGCACCTCCAGGCCCCACAGCCCGAAGACGACCGAGGGCACGGCGGCGAGCAGGTCGACCAGGTAGCCGACCGGTCGCGCGATACTGCGCGGGGCATAGTGCGAGATGACCAGAGCCAGCCCGATGGCGAGCGGGGTGACGATCAGCATCGCGATCAGCGAGGCGAAGATCGTTCCATAGATCAGCATCCCGACGAAGCGCCAGATGCTGGGTTCGCCGTACGCGTCGGCGCCGGATGCATCCAGCGCCGGGATGCCCTGGATCACCAGGAAGGCGCCGACACCGGCCAGGAAGGCGATGACCAGGACCCCGGCGATCAGCGCGGCCTTGCTGAAGATGACGTCGCCCATCCGGGTGGGCGGGCGTGCTCCGGCCGACTCCTCCGCGGCGGGGGGCGCCGGGTCGAGGGTGGTGCTCACTGGACCTCCATGAACAGCTTCACGAACTGGTTCCGATCACGGCAGATGGGGCGGACCGGTCGTGGTCCGCCCCATCCACAGACGACCTGATCGGTCAGCTGATCTTCTCGACGATGGCCTTGGCCTGCTCGCTCAACTTCGGCGAGAGCGGCGCGGAGCCGGCCTCGTCGGAGCCGATCTTCTGGCCCTGCTCGGAGAGGATGTAGGTCAGGTAGCCCTTGACCAGCTTGCCGGTCTCGGCGTCGGCGTACTGCTGGCAGGCCAGCAGGTACGACGTCAGCACGATCGGGTAGGTGCCGGCCTCGGTGGTCTCGTGGGCCAGGTCGAAGACGAGGGCGTTCTCGCCCGCGCCCTCGGCCGGCGGGGAGACGTCCAGGATCTTGGCAGCGGCGTCGGCCGACGGGCCGACGAAGTCCTCGCCGACCTTGATCTTGGCCTGGCCGAGCTGGCCGGCCTGGCTGGCGTCGGCGTACCCGATGGCGTTCTTCTCACCGTCGGTGACGGACTTGACCACGCCGTCGGTGCCCTTGGCGCCCTCGCCACCGAACTCCTTCGGCCAGGTCTCGATCGCACCGGCGGTCCAGTTCTCGGCCGCGACCTTGGAGAGGTATTCGGTGAAGTTCTCCGTGGTGCCGGACTCGTCCGAGCGGTGGACGGCGCGGATCGCGGCGTCGGGCAGGTTGGCGGCGCCCGCGTTGCCCTCGTTGTCGGCGACGATGGCCGGGTCGTTCCACTTCGTGATCTTGCCGGCGAAGATGTCGGCCAGGGTGGTCGGGCTCAGCTGCAGGTCGGTGACCCCGTCGACGTTGAAGATGATCGCGATCGGGGAGACGTAGTTGGGGATCTGGATCGGCGCGGTGCCCATGCAGGTCTCGGTCGCTGCAGCGAGCTCCTCGGCCTTGAGGTAGGAGTCGGTGCCGGCGAACTTGTAACCGCCGGAGATGAAGTTCTCCCGACCGGCGCCGGAGCCCTCGGGGGCGTATTCGAGGGTGACGTCGGGGGCAACGGTGCCGAAGCCGGCGGCCCATGCGGCCTGGGCCGACTTCTGCGACGAGGCGCCACCGCCGGTCAGGGTGCCGGTGAGGCCCTCGTAGACGGAGGCGTCACCGGAGTCGCCCTCGATCTGGTTCTCGCCGGTCTCGTTGCCGCCACCGCAGGCGGCCAGGGCGAAGATGGTTGCGGTCGCGACGGCGGGTGCCGCGACGCGGCGGAAGGAAGTGCGCTTCACTTCAATGCTCCTGGTGGACGTGAATGTGTTGACGTCGTGAAGTGAAGCGGCGCGAAGTGACCGGATCCGGCGGCGCAGGTGAATGCACGGTGAACGGCTCCGGTCACCTTGGCCACGCCCACGCGGAGAAGAGACGACGATCACATGAACGCCGCCGTTGACCCTTGACTCAGCCGGCCAGATGGCTCTCGGTGGCCACGATCCGGCCGCCGCGGTGGTGCACCACGACCAGTTCGCCCGGATCCAGGCCCGGGTCCGCCACGCCCAGGGTCGCGAAGACATCCGGCAACACCGGTCGGTGCGAGCAGAGCACCGTGCGCCGCTGCTGCTCGATGATCCGGCCGATGACCTCCAGCACCGATTCCGGCGTCGCGTCCTGCTCGGTGAGTGCATCGGTGGCACCCACCGCCCGGCCCGTCGCCTCGGCGTACGGGGCCAGCGTCTGCAGGCAGCGCAGGCTGCTGGAGGAGACCAGTTGCTTCACGTCGTACGCCGCCAGGACGGGCGCCAACCGGCGTGCCGCCACGGTGCCCACGGCCAGCAGCGGGCGGAGCCGGTCGTCCTGGCGCCACTGCTTGCGGGAGCGGGCCGCGGCGTGGCGCAGCACCACCAGGACGTCGGTCTTCGCCGGCAACGTCCGTGCCTCGGCCAGGGTGTCGCGGTCGCGCGCATGGGTGAGCAGCCCGGCTGCCTCGTCGAGGGGGACCCAGCGGACCTGATCGATCTCCTTGTTGGGCTCATAGCCGGAGACGTCGCGCTCCCCCACCACGCGCCCGGCCCAGTAGTGGACCACCTTGTCCCGCCGGCCCACCGGGTAGTGCTGGCTGGTCAGCGGCACCCCGAGCCGCACGTCGAGGCCGGTCTCCTCGCGCACCTCGCGCACCGCGCAAGTGGTGATGTGCTCGCCCCGGTCGAGCTTGCCCTTGGGGAACGACCAGTCGTCGTACGCCGGGCGATGCACCAGCAGCACCGCCCCCTTGGACCGTACGACGACGCCTGCGGCAATGACCTCGGGCTGCGGCATGCCCACAGAGTAAGAGATCGCGACCGGACCGCATTACCCTGTCCGGACAACGCCACCGAGGAGTCGTCCTGAATTCGCTACCGCTTCCCCGTCGCCGGGTCGCCCTGGTCACCGCCCTGGTGGTGCTGGTGGTGGCAGTCGTCGCCGGGGTGGCCTGGCTGCTGTGGCCCAGGGCCACCGACTTCGAGCGAGCGGCGGCCATGCTGCCGGCCGAGACGCTCCGGGTCACCTGGACCGACTGGGACTCCGTACGCGACGAAGTCGGCGCCGAGGTCGGGCCCGATGACATGGCCGACGAACTCGCCGACCGCGACCTGGCCGTCTCCTCACTGCTCTCCTCGGCCGAGCGGCTCGAGGCCGGCATCGGCTTCTCCCCCGTCGATGCGCAGTGGGAGATCATGGGCCAGTCACGCGACGGCCTGGTGGTGATCCTCTCCTTCGACGACGTCGCGTCGGTGGCGGACGGGTTCGCCGCCGCCGGGTGGCCCCGCCCCGGGGACGACGCGATGGACGGCGCGGTCTGGCAGGGCAGCGCCACCACCGTCAACGACCTGGGCCTGACCACCTTCGAACTGACCAATGTCGCCTTCCTGGCCGACCAGGGCCTGCTGCTCGCCTCCGACCAGGCGCCCTACCTGGAGTCCGCGGTCCGGGTCGCCCGGGGCGACGCCGATGGCCTCGACCTGTCCGGGCTGACCGCGGGCGCCGAACCGCTGGTCGCCACCGCCTTCGCCGGCGACTTCGCCTGCGAGGCACTGAGCATGAGCAGCGCGGATGACGAAGCGCGCGCGGTTGCCGCATCACTGGTCGAGCAGGCCGGGGGCGTCTCCCCGCTGACCGGCTATCTGGTCGCCCTCGAGCCCGGTTCCCGGATCCGGATCGTGTTCGGCTTCGAGGACGACGACCGGGCCGAGCGGAACCTGGCACCCCGCCGCGCCCTGGCCGGCGCGGACGACCCCGGCCAGGGCGTCGACTACCGCTCCCTGTTCACCCTGGCCGATGCCGAGGCCGACGGGCACCACGTCGTACTCACCGGGCAGGCGGACGACCGCTCCTACCCGCTGAGCAACCTCACCTCGGGCCCGGTCCTCCTCGCCGCCTGCTGACCCACGAACGCTCAGCGGTTGTGTCGCGAACGCTCAATTGTTGATGCGCGAAAGCTCAATCGTTGCGTTCGGAACCGCCTGCTGATCGTCAGCGCTTGGTACGCCGGTGCGCCTCGATCAGCATCTCGTGCAGGTGCTGCGATCCCCGGTTGCGCGTCCAGCACCCGTCCGGGCCGAGCTCCCAGGCATCGGTTGCGGGGTCCCACGCCATGTCCAGCACGTCGGCGACCTGCTGGACGAGTTCCTCGCTGGGCAGGCGGACCATCACCTCGACCCGACGGTCCAGGTTGCGGTGCATCATGTCGGCCGAGCCGATCCAGGTCACCCGCTCACCACCGTTGGCGAACTCCACGACGCGGCTGTGCTCGAGGAAGCGTCCCAGGATCGAGCGGACCTGCATCGCCTCCGAGAGGCCCGGTACGCCGGGTCGCGCGGCACAGATGCCGCGGACCAGCACCTGCACCCCGACCCCGGCCTGGCAGGCCAGGTAGAGAGCGTCGATGATCGCCTCGTCGACCAGTGAGTTGGCCTTGAGCCGGATCCCGGCTGGGCGACCGGCCTGGTGGTGGGCGATCTCGGCGTGGATCTGCTCGACCAGGCCGTCACGGATCGAGTCCGGCGCCACCAGCAACTGGTCATAGGAGGGCTTGCGCGAATAACCGCTGAGGTTGTTGAACAGGTGCGCGACGTCCTCCCCGATCGACTGATCGGCGGTGATCATGCCGAAGTCCTCATAGAGGCGAGCGGTCTTGGGGTTGTAGTTGCCCGTGCCGATGTGGGTGTAGCGGCGGATGCCCCCGCCGGACTCCCCCTCGTCGCGGACCACCATCGAGAGCTTGGCGTGGGTCTTCAGCCCGACCAGGCCATAGACGACATGGCAGCCGGCGTGCTCGAGCTTGCGCGCCCAGCGGATGTTGTTGGACTCGTCGAAGCGGGCCTTGATCTCGACGATCACCAGCACCTGCTTGCCGGCCTCGGCGGCATCGACCAGGGCGTCGATGATCGGCGAGTCACCCGAGGTGCGATAGAGCGTCTGCTTGATCGCCAGCACGTGCGGGTCCGCGGCCGCCTGTTCGATGAAGCGCTGCACGCTGGTGGCGAACGAGTCATAGGGGTGGTGCAACAGCACGTCCCCGCGGTTGGCGGACGTGAAGACGTCGACCGGGCTCGCCGAGTCGACCGGCGCGAGCTGGATGTTCGTGGTCGGCACGAAGCCCGGGTACTTCAACTCCTCGCGCGGCAGGTCGGCAATGTCGTTGAGGCCCCGCAGGTCCAGTGGCCCGGGGAGCCGGACCACCTCGGCATCAGTGACCCCCAACTCGGAGATGAGCAGGTCCAGCACCCGCGGATTGATCGACTCCTCGACCTCGAGCCGGACCGGCGGTCCGAACTTGCGGCGCAGCAGTTCCTTCTCCAGCGCGGCCAGCAGGTTCTCCGCGTCGTCCTCCTCCACCTCGAGGTCCTCGTTGCGGGTGACCCGGAAGGTGTGTGCCTCGACCACCTCCATGCCCGGGAAGAGGCGCTTGAGGTGCTCCCCGATGACGTCCTCGAGCGGGACGAACCGCTGGTTGCCGAGCGCGACGAAGCGGTTGAAGATCGGCGGCACCTTGACCCGGGCGAAGTGCTCCTTGCCGGTCTTCGGGTTGCGGACCAGGACGGCAATGTTGAGCGAGAGGCCGGAGATGTAGGGGAACGGGTGCGCCGGGTCGACCGCGAGCGGGGTGAGCACCGGGAAGACGCGCTCCTTGAAGAGCCGCTTGCACAGCTTCTGCTCCTCCTTGTCCAGCGCCTCCCAGCGGACCAGTTCGATCCCCTCAGCCCGCAGCGCCGGGATGACCTCGTCCTGGAAGACCGCGGCATGGCGGGCCATCAGCTGCGACGTGTTCTCCCAGATCGACTCGAGCACCTCGCGGGGCAGGTGGCCGCTGGCGCTGCGCACCGCCACCCCGGCCGCGATCCGCCGCTTCAGGCCGGCCACGCGGACCATGAAGAACTCGTCCAGGTTGGAGGCGAAGATGGCCAGGAACCGGGCCCGCTCCAGCAGCGGGATGTCCTGGTCCTCGGCCAGTTCCAGGACCCGCTCGTTGAAGTGCAGCCACGACAGCTCCCGGTCACCGAAGCGGTCCTCGAACGCCTCCAGCCCGGCGATGTCGGCCGCATCCGGGACATAGGGCGGCTCGATGTCGAACGTCCCGGTGCTGGTCACCGCATGCAATCCAGGCTCGACCGGGCCCTCCTCGATGGCACCCACGACGTGCGCGGGCAGGCTGTCTTGCGTCATGCGATCGAGTGTGACAGGACCGGGTGAACAGCAGGTGACGACGTACGTCGGCCGGTTGGGCGCGCGCAGTCAACGACGTACGCCGGCCGCTCGGGCGCCCAACCTGACGACGTATGCCGGCCGGTTGGGCGCATATGCACCGTTGCGGCCCTGGAGCCGGCGCTTCCGGGGCCGTTCGGGTGCATGTGCACCGTTCCGGCCTGGTGGGCGACCCTCGTTCCTCGGGTCGCCTCCGGCTCACTCCTCAGGCGTCGACTCAACCCACCTGTCGCCGCCCTGCGGGGCTCACCTCCAACGACCCTCGTTCCTCGGGTCGCCTCCGGCTCACTCCTCAGGCGTCGACGTGGACCCCGCGCTTGCCCTGGTCGGTCAGGCGGGTCTCCTCGGCGGCCTTCTCCTCGAGTTCGGCACGCTTGGCCTCCATCGCGGCGTCGAACTCGCCCGGTGCACTGACCAGGCGGGTGGTGCCCTCGATCTTCTCCAGCGCCAGGCGCGCGAAGATCTGCTGCTCGGTCACGGTCCGCTCCGAGCGGTCGTTGCCGATGAAGGTGATTGCCCACGAGAGGAGGGCGCTGATCCGGTTCTTGAAGCCGGTCAGATAGATCAGGTGCACCGCCAGCCACATCAACCAGGCCAGCGATCCGTTCAGCTTCAGCTTGCCCACACTGGCGACGGCGCGGAACTTGGAGATGATCGCCATCGAGCCCTTGTCGAAGTACTTGAAGGGCGGCTGGGGGGCCTTGTTCTTGAGCCGGTTGTCGATTTCCTTGGCGGCGTACTTGGCGCCCTGGATCGCCACCTGCGCGACACCGGGGAGGTTGTCCAGCGAGATCATGTCGCCGAGGACGAAGACCTCCGGATAGCCCGGCAGCGTCAGGTCCGGGTTGACCGAGATCCGACCAGCACGGTCGAGGGGCGCACCGCTCTGCTCCGAGAGCGTCTTCGACAACGGGTTCGCCTGGACCCCGGCAGCCCATACCTTGGCCACCGAGTCGATCCGGCGGGTGGTGCCGTCCTTGTCCTTGACCTCCAGGCCGCGCTCGTCCATGGCGACGACCATGGCGCCGAGCTGGACCTCGACACCGATCTTCTCCAACTCGCGCTTGGCCTTGGCGCCCAGCTTGGCACCGAACGGCGGCAGCACCTGGGGCGCCGCGTCGAGCAGGATGATCCGCGCCTTGCGGGTGTCGATGGAGCGGAAGTCCTTGCGCAGCGTCTTGTGCGCCATCTCCGCAATCTGGCCGGCCATCTCCACACCGGTGGGGCCAGCGCCGACCACGACGAAGGTCATCAGGTGGTCGGTCGGCTCGCCGCGGGCAGCAGCGTTCTCGGCCATCTCGAAGGCACCGAAGATCCGGCCCCGGAGCTCGAGGGCGTCGTCGATGCTCTTCATCCCCGGGGCGAACTCGGCGAAGTGGTCGTTGCCGAAGTAGGACTGACTGGCGCCGGCCGCGACGATCAGGGTGTCGTAGTGCGTGACCGTTTCGCGCCCGAGCACGTGGTGACGGACGGTGCGCGCCTCGAGGTCGACGTCGGTGACGGTGCCCAGCAGGACCTGGGCGTTCTTCTGCCCGGCCAGCACCTCACGGGTCGGCGGGGCGATCTCGCCCTGGGAGAGGATGCCGGTGGCGACCTGGTAGAGCAGCGGCTGGAACAGGTGATGGGTGGTCTTGGCAACCATGGTCACCTCGACGTCGGAACGCTTGAGGGACTTGGTGCTGAACAGGCCCCCGAATCCGGAGCCGACGACGACCACCTGGTGCTTGCCGTTGTTCTCGCTTGCCATCTGCCTCAAGGCCTTCCTTCTGGTGTGTCAAGTGCCTTGCTCCATGTTCCCACCAACGGTCCGGATCACTGAAACCGGCCATCGCGGAAATTTCAGGAACTCCATGTTTCAACCAGCGTGGGGCCGGGAATATGCCTGTGGCATCTCCCACACTGGGGAGCACGGAACAAACCATCCGAAGGTGATGATTTGCCTCTGAGCAGGGGGGAACTGACTCTTGAGGCCAGTCCGCGATCCGTGAAGGAATCGCGCCGCTGGGTCACTGAGGCCTGCCACGAACTGGGGCGCGACGACCTCGCCGACAACGCAGAACTCGGCATCTCCGAACTCGTCACCAACGCCATCCTGCACGGCTCCCCACCGATCCAGGTCCGGGTGCGGGGCACCCGGCGCCACCCGCGCATCGAGGTGCTCGACGGCTCCTTCGACCCACCGGTCTCCAACCAGGCGATGACCGAGGAGGACGAACTCTTCGCCACCTTCGGCCGCGGCCTGGCCATGGTCGCCATGGTCTCCCACGCCTGGGGTTCCGACCTCCTCGATGACGGCAAGGTCGTCTGGTTCGAGCCGGCCGACGGCCCGGTGGAGGAGCCCGACCTGACCGGCCAGGTCTTCTCCTCCGCCCCGAGCGGCCACATCGCCACGCCCCGGCCCGGGGAGGCACCGCACCAGGTCGTCTTCTCCGACTTCCCCATCGCCGTCTTCCTGGACTGGCGCCGCCAGTTCCGCGAGCTCCGTCGCGAGTTGCGCCTCCTGGCACTGGCCCACGAGGGCGACTATCCGGTGGCGGGCACGCTGACCGCACTCTTCGAGCGCTTCGACGCCGAGATCCGGGAGGCGCCGGGGATGGAGGAGCTCAACCACGCCATCGAGCAGGGCGCCGCGACGGCCGACTTCACCGTCCGGCTCAGCGCGGAGGTGCCCGAGTTCCTGACCCAGATGCGCGACGTACTCGACCTGGCCGACGCCTTCTGCCGCGAGGAGCGCCTGCTCTCGGTGGCCGCCAACGAGCAGCAGGTGGAGTTCCGCGACTGGTTCATCGCCCAGGTGCTCCGCCAGTACGACGGCCTCGAGCCGCAACCCTGGTCGGGCCTGACCACGGTGGCCCCGAAGGTCCGCTGACCGAGCGCGATCTCAGCCCCAGCCGAGCTCGTGGAGGGCGGCGTCGTCGATCCCGAAGTGGTGGGCGATCTCGTGGACCACGGTGATCGTGACCTCCTCGACCAGCTCCTGCTCGTCGCGGCACATCTCCAGCAACGGGTTCATGAAGATGAAGATTCGGTCCGGCAACTCCATCGCATGGTTCGCCTGCCGGTCGGTCAGCGCAACGCCCTCATAGAGTCCGAGCAGGTCCGGCTCGCCCTCGGGCGGCTCCTCCTCGACCAGGACGACCACGTTCTCCACCAGGTTCGCGATCTCGTCCGGGATCTCGTCCAGCGCCTGGTCCACCAGCGCCTCGAACGCGTCCCGCCCCATCTCGATCACGGTGGCGAACCTACCTGACGGGTTGCTGTTGCCGCTGGGCCCACACGAGCACCGGGACCAGCACCAGGGAGAGCGCACCGAAGACCAGGGACAGGGTCTCGAAACTGGTCCACGACACCACCACGCCGGACATCGCTCCTCCGCCGGCGCCGGCCAGCGCGATGAGCACGTCGATCGTGCCCTGGGTCTGGGGACGGTTCTGCGGCACGGTGGCGTCGACGACGAGCGCGGTGCCGGCGATCAGGCCGAAGTTCCAGCCGATCCCGAGCAGCACCAGGGCCAGGACCAGCATCCCCAGCGAGTCGCCCGGGGCGAGGGCGGCCACCACACCGGCGGCCAGCAGCGTCGCCCCTGCTGCGATCGCCATCGTGGTCCTGCCGAACCGGTCGACCAGGATGCCGGTGACCGGGGAAGGCAGGTACATGCCGGCGATGTGCAGGCCGATCACCAGGCCAACAGCGCCCAGTTCGTGGTGGTGGGCGCGCATGTGCACCGGGGTCATCGTCATGATCGCGACCATCGCGATCTGGGTGAGCACCATGATCGTGGCGCCGACGTAGGCACCGACCTCCGGCCGGGGTAGGTCGGCCGGGGGCAGCGCGGGATCGCGCGTGGCCTCCTCCGCGGCGCTGATCGCCCTAGCCACGAGGTAGGGGTCGGGCCGGAGCAGGACCAGCAGCACCGACCCCGCGGCCAGGTAGGCCACCGCTGCCAGCAGGAACGGCCCCGAGAGCGTGGGGATGGCGAGCGCATCGGCCAGGTCGCCGAGTGGCTCGACCAGGTTGGGGCCGGCGACGGCGCCGAGGGTGGTGGAGACCAGCGCGACGCTGATCGCCGATCCGCGCTTCTCGGGCTCGGCAAGGTCGGTGCCGGCGTACCGGGCCTGCAGGTTGGTGGCGCTGCCGGCGCCGTAGACGAAGAGCGCCACGAAGAGGAGCGGGACGCTGTCCACGATCGCGGCCAGTACGACACCGAGCGCACCGAGCCCGCCGATCGCGAAGCCGGCACCGAGGCCGACACGGCGTCCCCACCGGTGGCTGGTCCGGCCAACCAGGAAGGCGGCGAGCGCGGACCCGAGGGTGAAGAGTGCGGTCGGCAGGCCGGCCAGGCCCTCGGAGCCGAGCATGTCCTCGGCGAGCAGTGCGCCCACGGTGATCCCGGCGGCCAGCCCGGCGCCGCCGAGCACCTGGCTGGCGACGACGACCCGCAACGTACGCCGCTGGATCCGTGCCTGCTCGGCACTGTCGGGCACTGCTCCCATGGTCAACCACCTTGCTGGTGCCAACATGGCGCGAGGCCCACTCCGCACTGGAGTGGGCCTCGCGTCGATGGCGACCCCGACGGGACTCGAACCCGCGGCCTCCGCCGTGACAGGGCGGCGCGCTAACCAACTGCGCTACGGGGCCAGGTGCTTGCTTCACGAGGAAGCGGATGAACGATAACCCATCCCGGCCCGTGTCTCCCAATCGGGAGCAGGAAGCGACTCGACTCCTCCTCTCGACGTGCATGCCGAGTGGTCACTGGGAGACCTGAAAAACGGCCTGGAATGGCTCCGAGTGACCACTCGTGGCGCACAAGCCACCGCCACGAACGCGAGGTCGCCCCCAGTCGACCGCTCACGCTTTGCGGCACTCGGGCCCAAGGCCGGTCTTCAGGTCGGCGGAATCATCGAGGAGCTCGCCACATGCGACACACCGGACACCGCGGAAGGCCAGGCGCGGACTGGCCTTCGCGGGCGCATTGAAGGCAACCGAATAGGCATCCTCCATACCTGCCGCCAAGAGCGGCAGATGCGTCCCCGTCTCGACACGATGGATCTCTATCGCCGTGTTCGGCTCTCTAGTTCGCACTCGCCCCAGTCGAGTGAGGATGTCGCGGTATGTCTCGACGTCGATGCGGTTGGCGAGGAACAGATCCGGGTGCACTGCAGACATCTGCAACCTCGCAAGGCCCTTGACGCCGAAGTCCTTGACGTTCTCCGTGATGACGAACTTAGCCCCCGCATTCGAGGCGGCGGACAGAATCGGCTTGTCCTTGGCGTCGGTGTCATTCAGTTCGATGTTGCCATCAGGAACGAGAACATCCCAACCGAACCGCTTGCGAAGGACCGAGATCGGTGCAGCTCCGGACTCTTGATGACGCTCGGCCTCGGCTTCTGCATGCAGACTCCAGGTCACCGTGAAGTCCGACAGTGGCGCAGCCATCACCAGCAGCGTGCGCGCGTAGGACGGGACCAGGACGTTGGCATCCCAGATAGACCCGAGTCATCCGGTCACTCAGAGGTCGTCGGCAAGGCCGCTGGCCAGTTCGTCGAGGTAGTCGTCGCGGAAGCGCTCGAACTCGGCGACCGGGATGCGGTTCCGGTTGCCGACCTTGACGGCCTTCAAGTCGCCTGCCTTGATCCGGCGCGAGATGGTCGGACGCGAGAGGCCGAGCTGCTTCGCCGCCTGCTCCGGCGTCAGGAACGGGGCCTCAGCCGACAGCTCGACCGAAGCCCCCACTTTCTCCGCCTCACGCAGGAACGCGATGACGGACTGGGTGGCACTCTTGCGATCAGCCAGGTCTTCCGGAGTCAGGCGCAGTGCGAGGTTCATGAGCCCAGCCTACCCGTCGCATGAACACTTGCCAGTTTATCTGTTCACTTGCACCCCCAACGGGATTCGAACCCGTGCTACCGCCGTGAAAGGGCGACGTCCTAGGCCGCTAGACGATGGGGGCCTGGTGCTGCACCCGCGACCGCGTCGTACGACGTGCTCCCGGGCCGGTACAGCATAGGCGCAGGCAGCGGCGAGCACCAAAGTGAATGGCATTTTCACCCAGCCGAGCCAGTGGGGTAATCTTCTCTGCGGCCCGGCCAGGTAGCTCAGTTGGTACGAGCGACCGACTGAAAATCGGTAGGTCGGCGGTTCGACCCCGCCCCTGGCCACAGCCCCCGAAGCCGCGATCCCCGGATCGCGGCTTCGGTCATTCCCGGACGGTTCCCACCCAGGTCCCGGCGGTTCAGAAGCCCGGCAGCAGGACGAGGTTCGGCGCCAGGAGCATCGCCTCGAGCCCGATGATCGTGGCGCCGAGCGCGACCAGGACCTTCCGCGCGGTGACCGCGTTGCGGGCCAGCACACTGGCGACCAGGAGGGCGCCGGCCAGGATCGCCGGGATCGCGAAGATCCCCGCAACGATGAAGCCGACGCCGGCCAGGGAAGCGTCGTCCTCAGGACCGGTGCTCTCGATGAAGTCGATGGTGTCCCAGACCAGGTAGCCGCTCAGCGCCAGGACGGCGACCACCGCTGCGGTCGCCATCCACGCCGCCACCACCCAACCGGGGCCGAAGCCGGAACCGGAGCCCGGACGGCTCGGTGACGGATGACCGGGGGCGGGGTGCAGGTGCGGTGTCTGGTTCATGCCACGATCCTCCGATCCGGACTCGTCGCACACCACGGCCGAAACACTCAAACCGTGCTGAGCACCCCTACTCACCAGGCGTTCGGGATAGGTTCTTCCCCGTGTCCGAGACTCCCACTCCACCAGCGGTCTTCCCCGGATTCGAACGGTTCGGCTCCGACTTCATCCGCCTGGTCCTGCCCCGCGAGCGCGTCTTCGCCTCGATCGACCGGATCCTGGGCGAGACGTTCCACCTCGGGCCGATCGGAGCCGGACCGGGACGCAAGCTCGCCAGGATCACCGCGTCCGGCACGTTCGGCAAGACGTACGGCGACGAACTCCCCGGCGACCTCCCGGGCTTCCGCTTCATCCTCCCCGTCGCGGTCACCTTCGACCTGGACATGCAGGTCGACCACGCCCGCTTCCTGGCCGACGTACAACTGCCACTCGAGCTCACCATGGAGCTCGAGGACCCGCTGATCATCAACTGGGTGATCCACCCGCCGACCGAGGACGAGGTGGTGCTGAGCGTCAGCGCCGACTCGCGCCGCTCCGCGCTGCTGCAGAAGGTGGCCGGGATCGACGGCGAACTGCGCCGCTTCATCCTGCGCTTCGTGGCCCGCGAACTGGAGAAGCCACACGTACGCAAGGCGATGCGGATCGACCTGCCCAGCCTGATCGACAATGCCTGGCCCGCCCTCGCTGCCCAGTTCCTGCCGAACTCGCCCGAGGACCGCCAAGCGCCGGCGCGCGAAGGAATGGGTACGGATACTCAGCCCGATTGAGTCCTTCGGCAGGGGTACGTCGGCCCCGCCCGGGGGAAGGATGGGGGCATGTTCCGATATGCCGACACCGAGGTCTGCCCCGTCTGCCGCGCCACCATGGCGCGCAATGCGCACACCTGCCCGTCCTGCCACACCACGCTGAGCGGGTCGGTGGCCCAGGAGCTCTTCCGCACCCTGACCCGCGCTGACGGCCTGGTCGCCGACCTGCTGCGGCTGTCGGCGAACTCGACTGCCGCCCGTACGGCGGGCCCCGCCGCGGCCGTCCCGGCAACCGGCACCGTTCCGGTCGGTGCACCCGCGGTTGCTCCCTCCGCCGGGAACCCAGCCCCGGCCCCCGCAGCCCCAGCCCGAGTCCCGGCCGCACCAGCCCCGTCCGGCCAAGGCCCCGGCACCGCTGGCCTTCCCGCGTTCCCCGCCCCGCGACCTGCCCCGGCCCGGACCGGATTCGCCGCCGAATCGGGGGCGAAGATCCTGCTCGGCCTCGGCGCCCTGTGCCTGCTGGTGGCCGCCATCGTCTTCATCGCGGTGGCCTGGAGCCAGATGGGCGTCGGCGGACGCACCGCCGTACTGCTCGGGCTGACCGCAGCCGCCGCAGCCACCGCAACCTTCCTCGCGCACCGCGAACTGCGCGGCGGCGCCGAGGCCTTCACCACGGTCGCCCTGGGCTTCCTGGTGGTCGACGTCTTCGGCGCCCGCTCCTCGGGCTGGCTGCCGCAGATGGACGGCGACACGTTCACCCTGGTGCTGGGCTGCGTGATCGGCGCCGTGGCGCTGGTCGTCGCCCTCGTCGCTGCCCGGGCCCGGATCGGCCGACTGATCAGCGCCCAACTGATCAGCGCGCTGGCCTGGGCCACCGGGAGCGGCGCACTGGCCGTCATGATCGACGGCGCCGCCGGCGTCACCGCCGGCTTGGTCGCCACCCTCGTGCTGGCTGCCGGATGCCACGCGCTCCGCCTGCGGATCAGCGCGGTGACCCTCGCCATCGTGACGATCTACTGGTGGCTCTTCCTGGTCGTCACCGGGCTCGGCCGGCTGGACGGCGACCCGACGTACGCCGCGTTCTTCGGCGGCCTGACCGTGTGGCCGCTCCTGGTCGCCGCTGCCCTGGCCGGCGCCCTGGCCGTGGTCCGCCCCCTGCCCCTCCCGGTCCGCGTGACCGGCCTGGGCGCCGCCGTGGCCGTGATCTCCTTCGTGCTCGCCGGCCCGGCCAGCGACGAGGAGCCGATCGTCGTGGTGGGGGTGGCGCTGCTCTTCGTCGCCCTGGGCATGCTCACCGTCACCTTCCGGCGCGACGCCTGGGCGTGGGCGATCTCGGCGCCGGTCGTCTCGGCCGCACTTGCCCTGACCAGTCACGCCACGATGCGCCTCGGCCACGCGATGGAGGCCCACCTGGACCACGGCACCTGGACCAGTGGTGCCGGGGTCCGCCTGCCGGACGATCCGGAACCGTGGCACTACCCGCTCGCCCTGCCGCTCACCGTGCTCGGCCTGGTCGCAGCGGCCTGGGTGGCGGTCATGCTGCTGACCCCGCACCTCTTCAGGTCCGCACAGACGCCGCGCTGGGTGGTTCCAACCGCCGTGCTCACCGTCGGGTCGGCCGCGCTCCTGCCCGGTGCGTACGGCGCCCCCGCAGCGCTGGCAGTCATCGTGCTGCTCCTGGTGGCCACCGCAGCAGCACTGGTCGCCCTGCGGTCCTCCGATGAGGTTGCCGTGGTGGCCGGCACCGGCGTCGCGGGTGCGGCAACCCTCGTTGCGCTCCTGACCGGCAGCATCTCCGACGTCCTGACCGCGATCACCACGGGTGCCGTCGTCGCAGGGTCCCTGGCCCTGGCCGCCTCCGGGCGGATCGCGGTCCGCGGGATCGGCGACGTACTCCTGGCGCCGGCGGCGGCCGTCTTCACCTGGACCGTGCTGCACCTGGCCGACGTGGACCAGTCGTGGCGGGCGGCGCCGATCCTGGTCGTGATCGGCCTCTGGGCGATCACCCGGGCCCGGCTCACCCGGGAAGTGCCCGTGGCCGCGACTGCCCTGGTCGCCACGTCCCTGTCGATCGGGATGGGCGCGGGGAACGAGCAGGCCTGGACCGCGATCGACCTGACCGTTGCCGGCGTACTCATGGCGATCACTGCCCTGGTCAACGCGCACCGCCGCTGGGTGGCGTGGGGTGCCCTGGCCCTGCTCACGCTGGCCCAGTGGCTGCGCCTGGAGCAGGTCGGCGTCGACGTGGTCGAGGCCTACACGCTGCCGCTCGCGGTCGTGCTCCTGGTCGTCGGCGTGGTCACCATGGCGCGCCGCCCCCAGATGGGCTCGCTCCGGGCGCTGGGCACCGGCCTGGTCCTGGCCACCATGCCGTCACTGCTGCTGGCGCTCGGTGACCCGGTCTCACTGCGGGCGCTGCTGCTCGGCATCGGCTGCTCGGTGGCGGTGATGGCCGGGGCAGCACTGCGTTGGTCGGCGCCGATCATCATCGGCGGCGTGGCCGGGGCGATGCTGGTGATCCGCGAACTGGCGCACGTGGACGTGATCCCGCAGTGGCTGGTGATCGGGCTGATCGGGCTGACCCTGATCGTCGTCGGCGCCACCTGGGAGCGGAGCCTGGCCCAGGTCAAGGATGCCGCGGACCGGCTGCGCCACCTGCGCTGAGCAGTCAGGCCCCGGGTCAGTCCTGGGACTCGGTGCCGAGGAGCTGCATCACCTCGGACTCACGGAAGCGGCGGTGGCCACCCAACGTCCGGATGGACCCGATCTTGCCGGCCTTGGCCCAGCGGGTGACCGTCTTGGGATCCACTCGGAACAACGCCGCAACCTCGGAGGGGGTGAGCAGGTTGTCAGAGTCATTGTTGGGGGACGACATGGCTCCTCTTTCTTCGGATATGTCCGGTTCTACCCGACAGAGTTTGACACAGCCAACCTAATCCGCGGACCTCGCCGGTCGATTCCCCTCCGCCGCTGCCAACGCCCTATGGTGGGAGTGAGACCCACGTCACCCCTGTGGGTCCACCGAGATCGAGCCACCACCACCGGCTCCCGCACAGAGAGGTCGTCACCATGACCGCATCCCCCGCCTACGGGCACGACATCTTCGACCACGAGCACGAGCAGGTCGTCCACTGCCATGACGAGGCCAGCGGCCTCAAGGCGATCATCGCGATCCACTCCACTGCCCTGGGCCCCGCCCTCGGCGGCACCCGCTTCCACGCCTACCCGAGCACCGGCGAAGCCCTGGCCGACGTGCTCAACCTGTCCCGCGGCATGTCCTACAAGGCCGCGCTGGCCGGGCTCGACCTCGGCGGCGGCAAGGCCGTGATCATCGGCGACCCCAACCAGGACAAGTCCGAGGTGCTGCTCCGCGCCTATGGCCGTTTCGTCGAGTCACTCAACGGCCGCTACTACACCGCCTGCGACGTCGGCACATTCAGCGTCGACATGGACGAGATCGCCCGCGAGACGTCGTACGTCACCGGCCGCACCGTCGCCCACGGCGGCGCCGGGGACAGCTCGGTGCTCACGGCGTACGGCGTCTTCCAGGGGATGCGCGCCGCTGCCGAGGCCGTCTGGGGCGAACCGACCCTCACCGGGCGCACTGTCGGCGTGGCCGGCGTCGGCAAGGTCGGCCGCCACCTCGTCGGACACCTCCTCGAGGACGGCGCCAACGTGGTGGTCACCGACGTGTGGCAGCCCGCGCTGGACCGGATCCGCGACGAGCACCCTGACGTCACCGTGGTCGACTCCACCGAGGCTCTCCTCGCATCCGGGATCGACGTCTACGCCCCCTGTGCCCTGGGCGGTGCTCTCAGCGACGAGGTGGTGGAGACGCTGGGCGCGAAGATCGTCTGCGGCGCCGCGAACAACCAACTCGCCCACCCGGGCATCGAGAAGGCGCTGGCCGACCGCGGGATCCTCTATGCGCCCGACTACTGCGTCAACGCCGGCGGCCTGATCCAGGTGTACGACGAACTCGAGGGTTTCAACTTCGAGCGCGCGCAGCAGCGAGCGAGCGGCATCTTCGAGACCACACGTGCAGTCTTCGAGGTCGCTCGCACCGACGGCGTACCCCCGGCGATCGCCGCGGACCGGCTTGCGGAGCGGCGGATGCGTGAGGTCGGCCGGTTGCGCGGGATGTGGCTCAACCGCTGAGCCACGCCCCACGCGTCACGGCGTCAGTCGCGCGGTGGTTCGGAGTAGTCCGACCAGTCGTCGTACTCATCATCGCGAGACTCCGACGAACTCTGCTTCTTGGCTCCGTGCAGTTCCTGGGCGAGCGCCCCGAAGTCCGTCTCGTGAGTCCGGTACTTCAGGTCGCGTGCAACCTTGGTCTGCTTGGCCTTGGCACGGCCGCGTCCCATAGGATCGACCCCTTCGCGCGCTTGGCCGGGGCTGTCGGCTGCTAGGCCGAAGCGCCCGGGCTATCTTGATCGGTATTCGTGGGGCCAACGCTACCTGCTCCCTGGTCATTACCGCACACCCAGGGTCCGCAGGATGGGCCTTTTTCCCTACCAGCGAACAGAACCAGCCGGTTTTTGCCCG